>JANSYR010000002.1:300845-601690 GCA_024742285.1 bacterium
CGGGTTCGAGCCGGCCGCCGAGGCGGCCCCCGCGGTCTTCGTCGCGGCGGCGGGTCGGGCGGCGGTCGATGCGCCTGCGCCGGCGACCTCCACTTCGAAGTCGAAACGGGTTTCGGTCGCCTCGGTCGGGGGCTCGATCCGTCGGAGGACGCCGCTGAAGACCACGGCCCAGAGCGTGGCCGCCGCGAGGGGATCGCCCGCGCAGTCGCCGAGGACGCGCCCGATCGGCCGCGTTCCGTCGAGGCCGGCGATCGCCCGCGCCGCCATATCGCCGGCCTCCGCGAGCTTTCGCGTGACCTTGCGGTGACGCGGGGTGATGTCGCCGTGGAGCCCCTCGACCGCGACGATCGCGCCGAAGAGTCGGTCCGTTCCCCAGCGGCGCGGCAGCTCTTCCTGGAGGAGCGCGAGCAGGTCGAAGGGGCGCGCGGTCTTCGGGTCGTCGGCCTCGGGCGGGGCCTCGGTCCAGCGGTACTGGCCGGCGCCCCACTCGAACGTGTCGGCGATCCGCGCGCGGGTCTCCGCGCGCATCGCCAGATAGAGCGCCTTCGGGTCGAGCAGCTCGAGGGCGAGCACGGCGGAGACCTGGGGACAGCCGCGCTCGGCGGCGAGCCGTTCGACCTCGACACGTTGGGTGCCGTCGATTCGGCCGGTGTTCGCCAGGAAGGCCGCGAACTCGTCCTGGTTCCGCGGGGCCGAGATCGAGATCGGCGCACCCGCGCGGACCAGCAGCTTGCGTTCGCGCTGACCATGGGAGAGCGCGAGCAGACCCGTGCGCTCGTCACGCCACGCCTGGGCGAGGATCTGGGGAACGCTGACCGCGTCGAGGCCGCCCTCGTCCGGTGCGTCGATCCACTGCCCCTCCACCCCGGTCCCTCCTACAGCTGGTGCTTCTGGGCGTCGGCGATCTGGAAAGCGGTCGCGATCGCCTCGGTCAGGTCCTTGCGCAGCACGAGATGAGAGGCCTCGAGGCTTCCCATTGCCGCCTCGGCCGCGGGCGAGACGCCGGTGATCAGGCTCTGCGCGTTCCAGGACTCGATCGTCTCGAGGACCTGCTCGAGGGCAGCGGCCCCGAAGCCCTCGTCGAGCGGCCGCTCCCGCAGATCGACCACGACGGCGCGGATCTCGGAGATCCCCGGATCCCGACCGAGCATGTCGACGGTGCCGAGGGCCTCGTCGAGGGTCGTGAACGGGAGCACCATGACGGGGCCCCAGATGTGGACCACCGGCTGGGAGCGGTCGAACTGGCCGTCGGGACCGGCTCCCTTGGAGAGTGTCGGCGTCGCCTCGGCGCGTTCGATCGGTGGACTGACCGCGACCTTCCGGAATGCCTCGAAGGGAACCTTGGCGAGCAGCCACTGCATGTCACCGTCGCCGCGGGTGTTCCACACGCCGGCTTCCTGGACCTCGAAGCGACAGGCCTCGTCGCCGCGGGCGGCGCATTCGACCTCGCGGGCCACGAGGGATCGATTGAGCGTGCCCGAGAGCCAGCCCGTCGTATAGCCGGCACTCATCCAGCACGAGGGCCGCTCGCCCGCACCGAGTCGCGAGCAGCGCGCGACGGCCTCGTGTCGTTCCGGCCAGCAGCCTTCGAGGGAGAATGCGCCCTCGTCGTCGGTGCACGCGCCGGAGGTCCAGTGCATCACGAGGGCCGTGGTGTCCGGTCCGTCGCTGCCGAGCTCGTCGTCGTGCTCGTGGCAGACCCGCGCTGCGTCGCGCAGTCCGTGGAGCAGACCGATCTGGAAGAGGGCGAGGCTCGCGTCCCGGGGGCCGAGCTCGTCCTGGAGCTCCACGAGGAGGGACGCCAGGAAGCGCCCGTCCACGAAGAGCTTGGGATCGTTCATCAGCACCGTGTCGGGGCCGAATCCCAGGGCGGTGAGCATCTCGAGGGCGTCGTGTCCGCGCTCGGGCTCGGTCGGAGGCTTGGGGGGATGTCGCACGTCGGGGCCGGGGGTTGCTCTCAGCCTTCGATGAAGGCGTAGATGTCGAACTTCTGGTCCTTGCTGATGAAGGCTTCGCCTTCGTCTTCGAGGAGCCTCAGGAACGCTTCGACCACGACCGGGTCGAACTGGGTTCCGGAGTACTTGTGCATCTCCTTCACGACCACGTCGATCGGGAGCGCCTTTCGATAGGGACGATCGGAGGTCATGGCCTCGACCGTGTCGGCGACGACGATCACGCGTGACGGCAGCGGGATCTGGTCGCCGGCGAGCCGGTCCGGGTAGCCGTGCTGGCAGCCGTCGTACCACTCGTGATGGTGGCGGACGCAGGGGACGACGCTGCGCAGGAACTCGACCGGCTCGAGGATCTTCGCGCCGATCTCGGGGTGGCGCTTGATCTCTTCGTACTCCGCCTCGTTGAGGCGATCGGGTTTGGTGATGATCGCGTCCGGGATCCCGATCTTGCCGACGTCGTGGAGCAGGCCGGCGAAGTAGACGCGCTCGATCAGCTCCTTGCGGAGGTTGAGCTCGCGGGCGATTCGCGAGGCGTAGACGGCGACGCGCTCGGAGTGGCCGCGGGTATACGCATCCTTGGCGTCGATCGCCTCCGCGAGCGCGCGGATCGTCTGGATGTACGCGGTCTTGAGCTCGGTGTTCTTCCCGTCGAGCTGCTTGGTTCGTTCGCGAACCTTCTCCTCCAGGTTCTTGTTCATGTCCTGGAGCTTGAAGTTCTGCTCGCGGGTGACGGAATTGAGACGCTTGATCTCGGCCTTGAGGTCGTAGTGGTCGAAGGCCTGGCGGAGGGTCGCCTTCAGCTCCTCGTCGTTCCACGGCTTGGTGATCAGGCGGTAGATCTCGCCCTTGTTGATCGCCTCGACGGCGATCGTCATGTCGGTGTATCCGGTGAGCATCATGCGCACGACGTCCGAATGGCGATCACGCACCGCCGAGAGGAAGTCGACACCGCTCATCTCGGGCATCCGCTGGTCGGAGACGATCACCTGGGGCCCGACACGGTCGATCAGCTCGAACGCCTCGGCCGGGCTGTTGGCGGTCAGCACGTCGATCGGCTCGTTGCGGAGCAGGCGCTGGAGCGCCTTCAGGATGTTGACTTCGTCATCGACGAAAAGGACGGTGTGGTTCTGCACCGGAGCTCCCTGGACGAAAGCCCGGACCTGCGGAGGCACGGAGAACTCGTCCTGCGTGAGGCGATCGGGGGCGCTTCACAGGGAGTCCCATCGGCCCCTCGCCCGCGAACCGTTAGAGGACGAGCGCCTTCGCCGCGGTTTACGACCGCGCGACCGGCAACGACGAGCGCCCGGTCGGCAACCGATCCGCAGACGCGGGGCACACCACGCGCACTCGTGGCTTTTCCCTACGCCACCGCACGCCCGCCCCCAGCGACCGGCGAGCCGTCCGCGTAGATCGAAACGGAGAGCGCCTGCGGTCCAAGCGCACGCGCCCGAGGTAGCGAGCGCCCGCGGCCCAAGGGCGCGTACGCGCCCGAGGTAAACAGGGCCCAAGCGCGCTCTGCGCGCGCTTATAGATAGTTCCCGCCGTCGGTCCGGATGCGCGTGTTGGCCTGGCGGAAGCGGCTGAGCTCCCGGGCGAAGTCGTCGTTCGCGACGACCTCCGGCGTCTCGCCCGCGGCATCCAGGCGCGCCTTCCGTCGCAGGACCGCATGCAGGATCCGGATCCAGTCCCCGATCGAGGGCTCCCGCGTGTTGTTCACGACCTTGCCCCAGTCGATCTCGCCGAAGAGCGCACGGTCGGCGCGGGATTCCGCGGAGACCGAATGAATCCGCAGCGCCTCGATCACGTCGTCGGGGAAGAGCGGATTGACCTCGACGATCCGCTCGAAGCGTCCCGGGGTGAGGAACGCCTCGGTCAGCGTGTCCGGGTGGCTCGTGCTGCCGATCACGAGGCACTCGTCGACCGAGAGCGATCGATCGATCAGCTCGAAGAGCAGGTCCATGATCGGCCCGATCGGGAGCTCGGAGGCCCGTTTGCCCATCTCGTGGGCGCGGGTGAAGTCGAGCTCGTCGAAATAGACCGTGACCGGGGGCATTTCCTCGAGGGTCTGCGACCAGCCCTGGACCAGCTCGCCGATCTTGTTCGCGCCGTGGATCACGTCGAGGACCATCCGCGGCACGTCGACGCGGACGAAGGCCGTCTCGGTTCGAGCCGCCAGGTACTCCGCGAGGAGCGTCTTTCCGCTGCCGGCCCGTCCGATCATCAGCATCGCGCTGGGCGGAAAGGTCCCCCAGCGGCCGTAGACCTCAGGGCTCGTCTGGGCATAAGCGTAGGTGAGGATCTCCTCTTTCGCGCTCGCCAGACCTCCGATCGAATCCGCATCGATCACCGGCGCCGGCACGATCGTGGCTCCCCGCGCCAGGGGATCTACATTCCGCTGGAAGCTGGACCAGATGTTCGCCGCTCGGTCCGCCTGGATGCGTCTGTCCGTCATGGCCCGCAGTCTAGCGGCGGGACGGGTCGGCGCTTCCGATCCCGGCGGAGTTGCGCCATACTGCGCCGCCAGCGCGTCCCCATCGTCTATCGGTTAGGACTCCAGCCTTTCAAGCTGGCGAGGCGGGTTCGATTCCCGCTGGGGACGCCATCCTTTTTGTCGCTGCGCTGGGCGGAGCCTCTTTCGCAGCTCCGCGAAGGCGTGGCAATCCTCGACGACCCTGAGGTCGCCTTCGTCGTCGTTCGGTCCGCGGCGCGAAGATCCACCGCACTGATCCGCCCCGAATCTTCTCGTGGGGCGGGTTTGCTGGCGCCCCCGCGGAGAATTGATGTCGAGCGGCGCGGCGCGGCGGGTGGGGCTTTCGTGGGCGTTGGCTTCGGCCGTTGGGTCGGCGTTCATGGCGATTCCGTGGAAGCTCGCCAATGACGTGGGGACGCCGGCGCATTCGGTGTTCGTGCTGCTGCTCGTGGCGGCGACGGGGAACACGCTCCTGTCGGTCGGGCAACGATTGCGGGGGCCGATGCGCGGCGGGCGGATCGGGCTGATCGATCTCGGGGTGGCGATCGGGCTCGCGGGCTTCACGCTGGCGGGGAACCACCTGGCGGCGTTGGCCGTCCAGACCATGTCGCCGTCGATGATGAACCTGTTGCTGCGGGCGGAGCTGCCGCTCACGGCGGTGGCGGCGTGGATCTTCCTGGGAGAGCGCGCCCCGGGACGCTTCTGGGTCGGCACGGCGATCGCGGCGGCCGGGCTCGTTCTCTTGCAGGGCGCGCCCGAGGGCGACGTCGGTGCGCTTCGCCTCGATGCGCTCGGCCTCGCCCTCGCGTCGGCGGCCTGCTTCGGTTCGCTCGCCGTCGTGACTCGCGCTTTCGTCCATCGAATCGACGTCGTGGGCGTGAACGCGATCCGGTTGTGGCTCGCGGTCGGTCTCTGGTTCGTCTTCAACGATCCGAGTGGGCTGGCCGGGATCCCCGAGGCGCAGTGGCGCTACGCGACGCTGGCTGCGATCGCGGGGCCCTTCCTCGGTCGACTCACGCTCATGATCTCGGCCCGCACGATCGAGGCGCGCCTGTCGAGTCTCGTGATGCTGCTTGCGCCGGTACTGACGCTCGCGCCGGCGTACGTGCTTCTCGGCGACTGGCCGACCGATCGACAGCTGCTCGGCGGGGCCGTCATGCTCGTGGGGATCGCCTGGCCGCTCTCCGCGTCGCGACGCTAGGCGGCGGCCTGCACCTTCGGCGCGGCGCTATGCGGCGGCCTGCACCTTCGGCGCGGCGCTATGCGGCGGCCTGCACCTTCGGCGCGGCGCTATGCGGCGGCCTGCACCTCGAGGCGGTGGATCGCCGAGACGTGGAGGTTCGGGCAGCGCTCCGGGCCGTTCACGAGCTCCACCTGCGGCAGGATCGGCGCGAGGGCCCGTAGCGCGGCCCGCAGCTCCCAGCGCGCGAGGTTCGCGCCCAGACAGAAGTGGGCGCCATAGCCGCCGAAGGCGAGGTGGCGGTTCTTCTTGCGCGTGATGTCGAACGCGTAGGGTCGGTCGAAGATCTCAGGGTCCCGATTCGCGGACGGGTACCACATGCCCACGTCCTCACCGGCCTTGATCTTCACGCCGTTCAGCTCGAAGTCCTCGACCGCCGTCCGCGCGAACTGCAGCACGGGCGAGGTCCATCGGAGGATCTCCTCGCCGGCGGAGACGATCAGCTCATCGTCGTCGGCGTTCTCGTGGAGGAGCTTCAGCTGCTCCGGGTGCTGGAGCAGGGCGGCCATTCCTCCGCTGATCGCGTTCTGGGTCGTCTCGTTGCCGGCGGCGAGGATTACGAAGAGGTAGCCCTGGAGCTGCTGTTCGGTCAGCTCCTTGCCGTCGACTCTTCCGAAGACGATCCGGCTCGAGAGGTCCTCACCGCCGGGGCCCTTCTTCCTGCGGTCCTTGATGACGTCGAGCATGTACTCGGTCATCTCGTTCGACGCGCGGATGCGACCCATGTTGCGGTCTTCGCCTTCCTGGAACCACGTCTCTTCGGGCGCGCCGATCATCACGTTGGTCAGCTGCTTGAGCATCTTCCAGTCGCCGTCCGGCAGGCCCATCATCTCGCCGATCGCGGCGAGGGGCAGCTTCTCGGCGAAGCCCTTCACGAAGTCCGTCGTCTCGCCTCGCGCGCTGGCGGCCTTCAGGTTCGTCACGAACTCCTGGGCGAAGTCGTGGGACATCCGGGCGAAGTGCTTCTCGAGGGGACGGAGCGCGGCCGGGGTGAACTGCTTGGCCGTGATCAGACGGAAGTTCCGGTGGCGCGGGTCGTCCATGAAGATGAAGTCCGGGACTTCGTCCGGATCCCAGCCGCGGGATTCGTTGCGCATCCGCTGGGACCAGTCTTGACGCGCATCGTCTTCCTTCGACTGAAGGCGCAGACGGCGGCTGTTCACGAAGACTTCGCTGTGTTTCGAGATCTCGAGGATGTCCGCGTGACGGGTGATCGCGTAGAAGGGGTCGATGTCGTCGCGCTCGTACCAGAAGACCGGCGCCTTCTCGCGGAGGAGATCCCATTCGGCGAAGGGGTAGCCGCGCTCCAGATAGAGCTCCGGGGTGTGGATGTCGAGGTTGTCGAGGGTGAGTTCCGCCATGCATCGATCGTAGTGCGCGGGAATCCGGGGATCCAGCCGGGCGGACGGCGTTCTGGCGCGTCTAGATCGCTTCGCGCGAGGCGACCCGGGTGCGCACGTCGAGCCGGCCTGGCGCCTCGCCGACCGGCACCCAGCGGAAGCTCATGAATCCGTCGGTCCTTCCGCCGGTGTCGAGCGCGTTGGCGTGGTCGACGGGGCCGGGCGCGATCACGATCTGGAACCCGCCGTCGGCCGTCGGGGCGACGGTCGCGTCGTTCAGGTGGACGCGTCGGCTGCGGAAGTCGGCGGTCTCGTGCCAGCGGTCCTCGATCTGGAAGATCCAGTAGGGCGTCTCCGGCGGAAAACGACCCTCGACGATCAGGACTTCGTCGTCGGCCAGGCGCCAGGCACCGACGCGATAGCGAACGTCGGCGTTCAGCCCGAGGTCTTCTTCGTCGCCCCGCGCGCGGGTCGTATCGGGGAAGGTGTTGAGCGCCGTCGGCTCGAGGAGTTCCGGCATCCAGTCGCGGGACGAGAACCAGAAGCGGCTCATGCCCGCGACCCGCTGGAGGCGGGCGGCGACGACTTCGTCCGTCAGGCGCGCCGGCGGCGGCACCGGCCCGATCACTTCGACGGCCAGGTCCGGGTCGCCTTCGGCCTCGAGATCGTGGTGATACTCGCGAATCGTCACGTTGAAGCTGTCGTCGTCCATCGACAGGAAGTCGCCGATCCAATCCTCCGGGCGCGTCCGCGCGATCAGGATCTCGAAGCGGTCGTCGGCGTCGTAGCCGATCTCGTCGGCCCGCAGACTCGAAGCCAGCGAGATGGACGGACGCATCGCGACCGCGTCGAATCGCATCGACTGCACCTGGATGTTCGAGAAGGGCGCGCGACTGCGCCGCCCCGTCAGCCGGTACGTGTAGTCGGGTGAGACGGTGAACCCGTGGTACTCCGCGTCGGGGCTGTTGCCGCCGACCTTGGTGAGCGCCGGCTGGAGGTCGAAGGTCGTGATCACGGGGCGGGCGGGGTCGTCGGTGAACGGCATGCGCGCGGTATTCGACAGGATCGCGAGCAGGCCCTGGAAGCGATCGATCGCGTCCTGTTCGGTCGGCGCGCCGTACGGTCCGTCCCCCACGGTCGCGGCCCCCGCCTCTCGCAGGGTCTCGACGAGCCGGTGCCAGGCGGCGTACGAGGAGAGCGCTTCGAGCTCGGCGCGTGCGTCGCCGACCGGCGGCGGTGCCTGCAACGAGGCCAAGCGATAGAAGAAGACCGCGGCGCCCGTGCTCACGACCAGCGAGAGCGCGAGGACGGCGACGAGGAGGTTTCGGCCCAATGTGCGTCGATCAGGCGGTCGCCGGCGCCGGTTGTGCGCCGCGTACGAGCTTGCCCGGCGTGGCGCCCGTCGGCTCGCCGTCCTCGACGACGACCTCGCCGGAGACGATCGTGTAGCGATAGCCGCGCGCCTTCTGGACGAGACGCTTGCCGCCGGCGGGCAGGTCGTAGCGCATCTCCGGCGCTTCGAGGGCGAGGGCGTCGAAGTCGATCACGTTCACGTCGGCCTTCATGCCCGGCGCGAGCACGCCGCGATCGAGGAAGCCGACGAGCCTGGCCGTATCCGCGGCCTGGCGCTTCACGATGTACTCGACGGCGATCGGTTCGGTACCGGGCTTCTTCGCCGCGCGATCGCGCGCCCAATGGGTCAGCAGGTAGGTCGAGAAGCTCGCGTCGGAGATGAAGCTCACGTGGGCGCCGCCGTCGCCGAGCCCCGGGACCGTGTGCGGATGCTGGAGCATCTCGAGGCAGTGGTCCGAGTTGCCGTAGAAGTAGTTGAGCGCGGGCATGAAGATCTGTCCCGTGCCCTCGTCCGCGAGCAGGACCTCGAGGGCGTACTCCTCCGGCGCGCGACCGGCCGCTTCCGAGAGCGCGGCGATCGATTCCTCCGGGCCCGGCTCGTAGTTCGGCGGGTTGCCGAGACGGAAGAGGCGTCTCGGGTCCATGATCATCCCGCCCCGGACGAAGGCGGCGCGGCGCTCCGGGTCAGCGAGGAACGCGGCGCGCTCGGCGATGGGGAGCCCGACCGCTTCCTGGAAGACCGGGTTCTTGATGAACGGATTGAAGGTCGCCTCGAGGCTCATGATCACGCCGACCGGGCGCGGGGCGACCTGCGCGTGGAGCTCGACGCCTTCGGCCTGGGCTTCGCTGATCAGCTCGAGCATTCGGCGCCAGTCCTCGGGGCGCTCGTCGATCTGCGCGACCGAGACGGACATCGGGCGTCCGCTGCGCTCCGCCATCTGCCGGACCATCGCGAACTCCGGCTCGAGATCCGGGAAGTCGCCCACGATCTCGAATACGCCGGCCCCCGCCTCCTTCAGGCCCTCGGCGATCCCCCAGAGCTCTTCGGAGGTCGCCGTGTACGAGGGCGTGTGCTCTCCGTCGACCGTCTTGTGGTTCACGGTCCGGGAGGTCGTGAAGCCGACGGCGCCGGCGAGGATGGCCTCCTTCGTGAGGCGTGCCATCTCCTGGATCTCGTCGGGCGTCGGTCGTTCGTTGTGGTCCGCGCCGCGATCGCCCATGACGTAGCCACGCAGCGCGCCGTGCGGAACCTGCGCGGCGAAGTCGAGGGAGTGCGGGCGCTTCTCGATCGCGTCCAGATACTCGGGGAAGCTCTCCCAGTCCCAGGTGAGCCCTTCGGCGAGAGCGGTGCCCGGGATGTCTTCGACCCCTTCCATCAGGCCGATCAGCCACTCGTGGCGGTCGGGGCGCGCGGGCGCGAAGCCGACGCCGCAGTTGCCCATCACGACGGTCGTCACGCCGTGGTAGATCGAGGGCTCCATCAGGTGGTCCCAGCTGACCTGTCCGTCGTAGTGGGTGTGGACGTCGACGAAGCCCGGGGTGACGAGCAGGCCGGTGGCATCGATCTCGCGCTGGCCGGGGCCGACGTCCCCGCCGACGGCGGTGATGCGTCCCTGGTCGATCGCGAGGTCCCCGGTTGCGCCGGGGGCGCCGGTGCCATCGATGAGCGTGCCGCCGCGAATCACGAGATCGTGCATGTCGAGTGCTCCTGGTCTGCCGCAGCCCGAGGGCGACGGGGTGGATCGGGATCTGGAGAGGGTAACCGTCGCGCAGGCCGGGGAAAGGCAGGGCGCAGGGGGGCCTCCGGGGGGCGGACTCAAGGATTTCCGGCGGTCGCCGATGTAGAAAGGGACCGGGGCGAGGCATCCCGGTCGCCGCATCTGAATCGGGTCGGGCGTTCTCGAGGGACGACCGGCCCGTTTCTCTTTCGGGACACCGGCCTCGGGCGCTAGGCCTCGACGCCGAGCCGCCGCGATTCCGCCGCTGCGATCCGCGCCTCCATGCGCTCCAGAAAAGCGGCGAGGGTGGGGCGGTCCGCGATCGCTTCGGCGCAGCCCGGGATGGGACCGTCCCGGAGCACGAGCAGCATCGCGTAGACGGAGACGTCGGCGACGGATGGCTCGTCGGCGTGGAAGAAGGTGCGGTCGCCGAGGAAGCCCTCGAGATCCGTCATCCGGTCGAAGAGCTCTCCGATGATCTCGAGCTCCCGGGCGTCGGCGCGGGTCTGAGGGGTCTTGCCGAAGCGCCGCCCGACGTGACCCAGGAGACGGGCGAGGAGCGAGTCGTCGACCGGCTGGTCGTCCCCCGGCTGCGGGTAGCGCGCCGTCCGCCAACGATTCCAATAGAAGGTGAAGGAGTCGTTGGACCATTCGGCGAGGCGCTGCTGGGCCTCGGCGGTCTTGGGCACGCTCGACAGCAGCGGCGGCTCCGGGGCCACCTCTTCGATCCAACCGAGGATCACCGCCGAGTCGGCCTTGCGCCGCCCGTCGATCTCGAGCACCGGCAGCGTCCGCGCGATCGGACTCCAGCGGGCCACGTCCTCCGGATCGTCCGAGACGACCCGCTCGAAGGGCAGGCCCTTCAGCGCGAGGGCGGCCGCGACGCGTTCCGAGTACGGATTGCGCGACTGGGTGTAGAGCCGGATCGTGGTCGGTCTCGGGCCCGGCGCGGGCACGCTGTCGCTCATGCCAGCCCGCTCACCGATTCCGGCACGTCGGGCCGGTCCGCGCTCGGCGCTGGAAAGAGATCGTCGATGGCGCGCACCACGTCGTCGGGGAGCGTCACGCCGACGGCTCCGGCGTTCTCTTCCAGCTGTTCCATCCGTGTCGCGCCGATGATGACGCTCGCGACCGTCGGCTCCCGGAGGCACCAGGCGAGGGCGAGCTGCGCGAGGGAGATCCCGAGACCCGTCGCCAGCGGAGCGAGTCGGTCGACGCGGTCGAGAATGTCGGCGTCGAGACCCCGACCCATCCAACGATTGCGCTTGGGGTCGTCGGCTCGGCTCTGTTCGGGGATCCGGCCGCCGCTGTACTTGCCCGTGAGCGTCCCCTGGGCGAGAGGGCTGAAGACGATCTGGGACAGCCCTTCGCGCGCACTGGTCGGGATCACGTCGCGCTCGATGCCGCGCGAGAGGATCGAGTACTCGGGCTGGTTCGAGACCGGCCGGGGGGTCCCGATTTCGTCGGCCAGCGCGCAGGCGTCGGAGATCTGGGACGGCGTCCACTGGGACACGCCCCAGTGGCGGACCTTGCCCTGCCGGGTCAGCGCGCCGTAGGTTCGGACCGTCTCTTCGAGGGCGGTGTCCGGATCGAACCGGTGGCACTGGTGGAGATCGATCCGCTCGACGCCCAGCCGCTTCAGCGAGTGCTCGACGCTTCGGGTGACGTGCTCGCGGGAGAGTCCGCTCTCGTCCGGCCGATCGGACATGGGGAAGAAGCACTTGGTCGCGACGAAGACCTCGCTCCGCGGCAGGCTCGCGATCGCGTGGCCGAGGGTCTCCTCCGCCAGCCCGTCCTGGTAGACGTCGGCGGTGTCGAAGAGGTTGATGCCGAGGTCGAAAGCGCGGTGGACGAGACGGGTCGTCTGGTCGTCGTCGACACGCGTGCCCAGGGTGAGCCAGGAGCCGAGCGACATCTCGCTCACCCGGAGTCCACTTCGCCCCAACGCGCGTGTTCGCATGCTTCGAAGCTAGCATTTCGACATGGGCTGCTGCGGGACGGACTCCGCCCGTCGCGACTGGTAGACTCCCGCGCCGTGCTCCACCTCGCCTCCGAAACCGACCCCGACTGGCTGCCCCGCGCCGCGTCCAATCTCGACGACGTGCTGCTCGACCATGCGCACTGCGAGAAGAAGGCGGCGGGCGCGGCGATCAAGCTGCTCTTCGCGTATCCCCATCACCGGTTCCTGCAGGAACCCCTCGCGGAGCTCGCCCGCGAGGAGCTCGAACACTTCCAGCAGGTGCTCTCGATCCTCGACGCGCGCGGCGTGAAGTACCAGACGATCCGACCGAGTCCCTACGGCATGGCGCTGCACGCGAAGGTGCGTCGCGACGAGCCCGACCGGTTGCTGGATCTGCTCTGCGTGTCCGCACTGATCGAGGCCCGCAGCTGCGAGCGCTTCCAGCTGCTGGCCGAGGGCCTCGGAGACGCCGATCGGGATGCTCGTGGACTCTATTCCTCGCTGCTCGCGAGCGAGGCCCGCCACCACGGGATCTACCTCGCGCTCGCGAGCGAGCTCGTCGGGCGGGCGGCCGCCGAAGCGCGTCTCGACGAGATCGGTCGGCACGAGGCCGAGGTGGTCGGGGCGCCCTGCGAGTGGGTGAGGCTGCATGCCGGCTGAGGCGCCGTCCGACGGGCCGCGTCCCGCCACGGGGCTCGACGAGAGCTCCCCTCGCTTCGTCGGGACTGCCGAGGGACGCGTCGCGTATCACGAAGCGGGGGACGGCGAGCCCGCGCTGGTGATCCTCCATGGCTTCACGGGGCACCGCGACGATTTCATCGGGATCCTGCCGACCCTGGGCGAGCGGCGGCGCGTGCTGGCGCCCGATCTCCGGGGGCACGGGGATTCGGAAACGGGACCGGGGGCTTTGGGCTGGTCCTTCGAGCAGCTCGTGAACGATTTGCTGGCCTTCCTGGATGCGATGGGGCTCGAGCGGATCGACCTGCTCGGTCATTCGGTCGGCGGGTTCGTGGCGTTGCGGACGGCCCTCCGGGCGCCGGAACGGATCCGCTCCCTCGTTCTGATGTGCACGGCGCCGGAGACCCCGTCCGCGATGGACCCGACGGGCTGGCAGGCGGCCGTCGCGATCAGCGCGGAGCGCGGGATGGACGGGCTCATTCCCCTCGCCGAGCGGGCGATGCGCAACGACCCCTTTCCCGGGCTCGCGGCCTGGGGAGACGTCGAGCGCTACTACGCCCACCATCGCCGGCGACACGCGTCGATGACCCCGGAAAGCTACCGCGAGGTCGGGGCCACGTTCTTCGAGTCCGAGTCCCTGGTCGCGCAGTTGCGCGAAGTGGAGATGCCTGCCCTCGTGCTGGTGGGCGCACAGGACCACGAGTGGTTGCCTGGAGCCGATCTCTTCGAGCAACATCTGCCCGCCGCGCGCCGCATCACGATCGACGGCGCGGAGCATCATCCGCATCAGGAGAATCGCGCCGCCTTCCTCGAAGCGCTCGAGACCCATCTCAGCGGCCTCGAGCAGGTCGGGCAGGGCGACGCGAACTGAAGACGAACCGGGGCGCCCGACGGCGTCCACCGAGCGCGTGCGGCGCTCGGACCTCGAGGGGAACGACGATGAGTGGAGCGACCGAGGACATCCAGATCACGACCAGCGGCGGCGAGACGATGAACGCCTATCTCGCGCTTCCCGAAGGAGGAGGACCGGCCCCCGGCGTCGTCGTCTGGATGGAGATCTTCGGCGTGAACGATCACATCCGGGACGTGACCCGACGCGTCGCCGCCGAGGGCTACGTCGCGCTCGCCCCCGACTTCTTCCACCGCACGGGTGCCGGCCTGAACCTGGGCTACGACGACGCGGGCTTCGAGGAGGGCTTCAAACACTTGAACGCCCTCGTCGCCGATCAGATGATCGCGGACGCGAAGGACGCGGTCGCCTATCTCCGCGGCCGCGACGACACGACGGACAAGATCGGCGTGATGGGCTTCTGCATCGGAGGTCACATGACCTATCTGACCGCGTGCGAGACCGACGTGGCCGCGGCCGCCTCGTACTACGGCGGCGGCATCGCCGCGCCGGAGGGGCCCGGCGGCGCGCCCGGCACGCTCACCCGCACGGGGAAGATCCGCGGCAAGCTCAACTGCTATTTCGGGAGCCAGGATGCGCTGATCCCCGCGGACCAGGTCGAGGCGATCAAGGCGTCCCTCGCCGAGAATGGCACCGACCACGAGGTCCACATCTACGACGCGGACCACGGCTTCCACTGCGACCAGCGCGGCACCTACCACGAGGCCAGCGCGAAGGACGCCTGGGAGAAGACGAAGGCGCTCTTCTCCAGCGAGCTTCGCTAGGCCCCCGCGCGCGTTTCCGCTGGGCGTCGCCTGAGGGGCACGCGGCAACGAAGGCGCCGGGGCGCCCAAGGTCGCATGTCAGTCAGCCCAGGATCTTGTGCAGCGCCTCGATCAGTCGATCGACGGGCTCGGGGCGCGCGTTCTCGCCCATCAGGCCGATGCGCCAGATCTCGCCGGCGAGCGGGCCGAGGCCGGCGCCGACTTCGATGCCGAATTCGCCGAGCAGGCGTCCGCGGACGGCGCCTTCCCCGAGCGCGTTCACGCGGTCGGGCAGGCGGACGGAGGTGAGCATCGGCAGGCGGTTCGCCGCGTCGACGAGCGGGGTGAAGCCGAGGGGCTCGAGCCCTTCGACGAGGCGCGCCGCGGCGGCCTCGTGTCGGTCGTACCGAGCCGGGAGGCCTTCGTCGAGGATCACGTCGAGGCCGGCGGCGAGGCCGTAGGTCGCGGTGATCGGGGCGGTGTGGTGGTAGACGCGTTTCTCGCCCCCCTGTCCGGCCACGTAGTATCCGGCGAGGAGCGACAGGTCGAGGAACCAGCTCTGGACCGGCGTCTTGCGCGCCTTCACGGATTCGATGGCGCGATCGGAGAAGGAGACCGGCGAGAGACCCGGCGGGCACGACAGACATTTCTGGGTACCGCTGTACGCCGAATCGATTCCCCACGCGTCGAGCTCCACCGGCCGGCCGGCCAGGGAGGTCACGCAGTCGAGGACGACCATCGCGCCCGCGTCCCGCGCGGCCTGGGAGATCGCCTCGACGGGCTGGCAGACCCCCGTCGACGTCTCCGCGTGAACGAAAGAGACGACCCGCGGCCGGACGCGGTCGATCGCCTCCGCCATCGCGTTCGGATCCAGCGTCGTGCCCCATTCCGCCTCGACGGTCGTGACCGCGGCGCCGGCGCGCCGGCAGACCTCGGCCATGCGGCCCCCGAAGACGCCGTTCACGCCGATCACCACCGGGTCGCCGGGCTCGAGCAGGTTGACCAGCGCGGCCTCCATCCCGGCGCTGCCCGTCGCGGAGATCGGCAGCGTCATCGCGTTCGCGGTCCCGAAGACCGTCCGGAGTCCGTCCTTCACGCGGTCGAGCAGGGCGATGAACTCGGGGTCGAGGTGGCCGAGCAGCGGCCGGCTCATCGCCTCGAGGACCGAGGGGTGGGCGTTCGAGGGGCCGGGGCCCAGAAGCAGGCGTTCGGGAAGCGTTCTCAGGATCGACATGGCGGGCAGGGTAGCGGCTGTCCCCCTCGGACCGAGGCCCAGCGCTCACGAGTTGACATGGCCCGGGCGTGCCCGGTAGTGTTGGGCGTGCCCCCCAGGGAGGCCCAGGGGCCGCGGTTCCTACCCGCACCAGATCGCATCCATGTCGCCGGGCCGCGTAGAGAGTCAGCCGGTCCGGCGGAAGACCAGCTCGAGCCGGGGGGGCTTTCGGGGATGGCCAGGACCGTTTGGATCGTCGTGGGCGGCGCATTGCTCGTCGCCGGAATCGCCTTCTATCTGCTCATCACGACCGACGCCGGGGATCGACCGGCGCTCGACCACATCGACGCGAAGAGCCGTGAAGAGATGGACCGGCTGCTGCGCGAAGACTGAAACCAGACGAGGCGGCGCCTCTCTCTGGCAACTGAGGTCCCATCCACGATGGGCTTTCGAACACGGGAGACATACGAGGAGGACGAACGGCGCGGACTCGCTCCCTGGGCGACCTGTGCCGCGGATTCCGTCGGGCGACTCGTCGACGAGCCGCCCCATGTCTATCGGACAGCCTTTCAGCGGGATCGCGATCGCCTCGTTCACGCCCGTGCCTTCCGCCGCCTCGAGTTCAAGACCCAGGTCTTCGTCCACCTGGAGAACGACCACTACCGCAACCGGCTCACGCACACGATCGAGGCGGCCCAGGTCGCGCGGACGATCGCTCGAGCGCTGCGCCTGAACGAAGACCTCGCCGAAGGGATCGTGTTGGCCCACGACCTCGGGCACACGCCCTTCGGTCACGCCGGCGAAGCCGTCCTGGCCGAGTTGATGGAGGAGCACGGTGGCTTCGACCACAACCGCCAGAGCCTCCGGATCGTCGATCTGCTGGAAGACCGCTACCCGGACTTCAGCGGCCTGAATCTGACCGCCGAGCTCCGCGAGGGGATCCTCAAACACGGCTGCCCGTGGAGCCACCCGGTCGAGCTGCCCCCGCTCCATGCCCAGCGGACCCTCGAAGCCCAGGTCGCGGACTGCGCCGACGAGATCGCCTATCTCCATCACGATCTCGACGACGGCCTGCGCAGCGGGCTGCTCTCCCTCGACATGCTCGAGAGCCAGGACCTCTGGAAGCGCGCCCAGGCCAGCCGGCGGGCGGAGCTCGGGGCCGACGATTCGTTCTCGGTCACGCGGACCCAGAAGATCGGGGCGCTCCTCGACACGCTGAACACCGACCTGATCACCGAGACTTCGCGCCGCCTCGACGCGGACCCCCCGGCGTCCCTGGCGGCGCTGCGGACCCGCGAAGCCCCGCTCGTCGGGTTCTCCCCCGACGTCGACCTCGCGAAACGGGAGCTCAAGAGCTTCCTTTCGCAGAACTTCTACCACCATCCCCACGTGCTCCGGCGTACGCGCAAGGCGGAGTGGATCGTGGGCGACCTCTTCAAGACCTACCGGGACGACCCGATGCTGCTCCCCGCGAACGTGCGGACCCGCTTTCCGCGGGAGGGCGAGCTTCGGGCCATCTCGGACTACATTGCAGGGATGACGGACCCGTTCGCCATGGACGAGCACCAGAAGCTGCTCGATCCCCACGCGCCCTGACCCGTCACGCTGCCTAACACGGCGCCCTCGTGAAGCGAGGCGCGCCGCTTGGACCGAAACGAACGATGAGCCTTCCGGAGAGCCTCGAACGCGCCGCCAGCGAGCTGGCCGCGCTGGCCGACAAGATTCGCCCTGCCAACGGAGATCCCCACCGCCTGCTCGACGAGTGCGACGCATCCGAAGCGACCCAGCTGCTCGGATGGATGCTCGATCAGGAACCCGACGACGGCGCCGAGCTGATCGAGGCCTGGGGGGAGGCGGACGCCGGCATCCGCGCGATCCTCTCCGTCGAGGATGGTGGGATCGGCAAGGCCGGACGCAAGCTCCTGCGCAAGGCGCGCCATCGCCTTCGCTCGGCGGGCGTCGAGGTCGCCGCCGAAACGGCCCCGCCGACGACACGCAAGGGCGTCGTCACGAACACGGATCGCTGGCAGGCGGCCCACGTCTCCCAGCCCGATTTCCGGGGCGCGCGCATGGGCTATCTCGTCGACAGTCATCCGTCGGGGGGCGCGCGGCTCTTCGAGATCCGCTTCGACGAGGGGCGAGGCCTCCTCGACTTCAAGATCTACAACGCCGGCCGCAGCAAGGTCCGCGGATTCCTCAAGAGCCTGACGGAGACCTCCGGCCGACGTCTCTTCGAGGTCGAGCGCGACGCGCTCCGGGCGCTGATCTGGCGCGCCGCGAACGCGCAACCCGTCGATCGGCCGCTGCCCTCCGCGTACGTCGAGTGGCGCTCGCGTCTCTTCGACGATGCCCTCGAGAAGGAATCGACGCCGGGCGAGCAGATCCGGTCCGCCCTCGGTGAGGGGGATCGCGCGGCGGGGATCGAAGCCCTGTGTGCCGAGGTGAAGGCCGGCGCGCTCGGGCCGTGGCCGCCGGCGACGGCCTGGGTCGGCGACTGGATGGACAAGGGACGCGAGGCCGTCGAAGGACTCGAGGGCGACGCGCGCGGGAGCGCGATCGACGCCTGGATCGACGAGGTCGCGGAGGCGCTCCTGCAAGAGACGGACGGGGCCCTGCTCGCGCGGAACCTCGACGAGCTGGCCTGGGTCCGAGCTCAGGAAGGAAACGAAGACGGAGCGAGGGCGCTGCTCGCGGTCTCGGGTGCGATCGCCGAGGACCGCGCTTCGGCGCTCGCGTTCACCCGTGCGCGGGTCGAGTCGCTCTTCGAGCCCTTCCTGGGAAGTCTTCGCGTGATCGTCGAAGACGCATTGGCCGACGAAGACTGAAGAACACACCGGGCCCGCGGGCCCGGAATGAGGTGAGCGCATGCTGCTCTCACAGAACCGACATTGGCGCGCCTCGCTCTCGAAGACTGCGGGCGAGGTCGTGCTGTCACTGGAAAAGGAAGAGCTGCCGGAGGACTGGCGGGACTTCAAGGATTTTCGGCTGGAGATCCCAGTCGATCGATGGAATCGCGTTGTGAAGCACGTGCGCACCGACCGCAAACTCGTCGGCGGCATCGTGCTGGAATTCGCCAATCAAGAGGATCAGCTGCCGGCCGTGCTCGCTCAGGACCGGCTCTACGGAGATCTCCAACGCGTCGTCCAGGATGCGACGTCCACGCTCATCGAGAGCGGGGCGCTCGCCCTGACGGCGGTGGACCTCGCGCCCGAGTGATCCGGCCCGGAGGGGCCCGCTCCCGCGCGACGTCGATACGAACGAGACGGCCGCTGATCCCATCGCGGCCCCGGGTGCAGCGCCCTGCGCGCCCCGCGGCCAGAGGAAACGAACCGGAATGATGAAGAGATTCTCGAGAAAGCGCCGCGCAGACGGCGGAGGCAAGGCGAGCGCGATCGATGCGAGCGAGTGGCTGCCGAAGATCGCCGAGAAGGGCATCGTCGAGACCGAATCGCTCGAGCCCTGGACGGAAGCCGGCGTGCCGGACACCGTCGCTGCGATCGGCAAGGGCGCCCGCGCCGACGGCTCCGCGGTCCTGGTGGCCTTCTCGCCGGCCTCGGCGACCGAGGCGATGATCGGCGGCCTCGCCGCGGCGCAGCGCGCGGCCGAGTCCGAGGCGTTCTCCGGCGAGCTGCTGATCGTGGCCCCCCAATGGCCCGCCGGCGCGCGTCGCGTGCTCGGCCTGATCGGCCGCACGCCCTACACCGTGGAGCCGGTCGCGGCCCCGGGGCTGACGGAGGGACGCGTGGTCGTGGAAGCCGAGCCGGCGCCGCGGATCCTTGCGAGCAGCGCCGCCCAGCTCGCGTCGCGCATGGTCTCTTCCGAATCCCGCTCGGCCTTCAGTCGCGCCGCCGCGGCGCTCGAAGGGCTCGCGGCGAAGCACGGTGGCTGCGTCCGGGTCGGCGTGGACCGACTCGAGCTCGTGGTGCTGGCGCGGCGCGTGGCGGAGATCCGCGCCGATGGCGAGAGCGCGGTGCTCGAGATCCAGATCGGGGGCCGCTCGACGACGCCGCTCTCCGGCGCGGATCTCGCCGGTGCGCTCGATGGACTCGAAGGGCAGCTCCGCCGCCGTCTCAACGACCGAAAGGTGCGCGAAGGCGAGGAAGGGCTGCGCGGCCGGGTGATCGGCCAGCTCGCGGCGGGGAGCGAGCTGCGGGGCGTCCGTCCCTGGCCGCAGCCGGGCGCGGACCTCGATGCGGTCGACGGCGTCGGGATCAACGAATCCGGCGACCCGGTGGTCGTGGCCGTACGGGAAGAGCTCGACTGGCGCTCGCTCGGGGCGGTCCTCGAATCGCTCGGTCAGATCGAGTCGCTCCTGCCGGTGCTCTTCACGGAGACGGCCCCGCCGCTCAAGCTCGGCACGCCCCGCCTCCTGCTGACGGCCCAGCGCTTCAGCGACGGCCTCGAGCGCGCCCTGTCGGCGCTCGTCGTCCCCTACGAGCTGCGTGCGGTGTCCGGCGAAGCCGGTTCGGGCGTGGATCTCGTCTCGCGGTCGGCCGGTGACGGCGCCGAGTCCCGACCGGCGCGGCGCGGTCGGCGGCGCGGGGGCCGGGGGCGCAGCGCCGGAGAGGGCCGTGGCGCGAACGCCGAGAAGGCCGACGACGACGACGGCGGCGACGGAGAGGCCGAGGCGAGCGGCGACGGCGAGAGCCGGGGGGCGGCCCGCGCGGACGGCGAGGGCGAGGATGGTGGTCGACGCGGCCGCCGAAGACGGCGCTCGCGGCGCGGTGGACGCGGCGGCGACGCCGGGGATGCCCCGGATGCCGGCGAGAACGGGGACGCCGAGGCGTCGGCCCGCGAAGGCGACGAAGGCCGAAGCGGCGGCCGCCGCAAGCGTCGGTTCGAGGAAGTGTCGCTGATGGATCTCGACGAAGGTCCAGATGCGGACGACGAGAACGCCGAGGAGGCGGACGGCGGCTCCGGCGAGCGCGGCCGTCGACGCGGTCGCCGACGCGGCCGGCGCGGCGGGGAGCGCCGTGCGGCGGCTTCGGCCGACGAGCAGGACGACGGCGAATCCGCGGGGGACGACGATCCGTCCGATGCGGTGAACGACGACGATCTGGTGGATGCGGACGATCTCTCGGAGATCCTCGCGCGCCTGCCCGACGACGTGCCGGACTTTCCGGCGACGGGCGGGAGCGCCGACTACGACGACGACGAAGAGGACGACGAAGACGATTCGGCCGCGGCGCGGGCGGAGCGAGAGTCGCGGCGGCGCGCGCGGCGCGGGGACGACGACGACGACCGCCCGGCGCCTCGAAAGCGCTCGGCGATCCTGGTCCACGCGGATCCGGACTCGCTGATCGCGGCGATCCTGCTCGCTCGCGACATCCGTCAGCTCGACGGTCTCTGGGTCTATCCCCAGGAAGACCTGATGACCTTCTTCCGGAGCATCGCGACGGACCTGCGCGACGACACGCCGATCTTCGTGGTGGGCTTCTCGCCCAAGCCCTCCCACGACGTGATCCAGGCGGCCTCGCTCTATCGCGGCCGGCTCACCTGGTTCGACCGGGGCGCGTGGCCGCCGGAGGATCTCGCGGCGATGCGGTCGTCGATCGGTGCGGAGGCGATCCTCGGAGGCGACGGCGGCGACAGCACGCTGCCGCTGGTCCTCGAGACCTGCAGCCGGCGCAGTCGTTTCTCGGACAAGCTCGTCGATCTCGCGACCGGACGGTTCACGCAGCACGACTTCGAGCGGTGGGGACGCCTCTGGCGACATCGCCTCGCCGAGATCGCCACGAAGACCGGCGACATCCGGGGCGACATCGCATCGCTCCTCTCCGGGCGTCCGAGTGACCTGGCGAAGGAGGCCTCGCTCGTCGAGATCCCGCCGCCGCCGCCCGAGATCGCCTGGGTGGCCGAGCGGGACTTCCGGCTCGTGCACTTCGGTGGACACGTGCTCGTGGTCGCGGACATCGACGCCGGACTCGACGTGCACCTCGTCTCGCGTGTGCTGCGCGAGCGCTATCAGGCAAGCCTCTCCCTCGCGCGGACCGCTGGAGACGACGTCTTCGTGTTCGCGGGCGACGAGACGACCGGCAAGCGGGCCCTCGACTACATGGCGATCGCCGAGCACCTGACGGACAAGCTCGAATGGGTCGAAGCGCGACCCGATGCGGATCACGTCTCCCGCTTCCGCGTCCGGGACGTCGATCGGCATCCCGAGCGGTTCGAAGAGGTGGTCGGCGAGATCGCGATGGGTCGCTCGCTGCTCGAGCGATAGGCGGTGTCTTCCGAGGACGGCCAGTCGGTCTCGCTCGTCGAGGTCTTCACGTCCGCGCAGGGCGAGGGGCCGGAGGTCGGCCGGACGACGGTGTTCGTCCGCTTCGGCGGCTGCGACCTGCGATGTCGTTGGTGCGATTCGCCCGGGACCTGGCGCCCGGTCGACGAAGCACGCTTCGAGACGAGCCCGGGGAGCGAGGATTTCGAGACCCTGCGCAATCCGATCGACGTCCCCGCCCTCGCGGACCGGATCGACGCCCTCGCGCCGACGCCGCGGACCTGGATCAGCCTGACGGGCGGCGAGCCGCTGCTCCAACCGGCGGCAGTCGATCGGCTCGCGCGGACGCTGTCGGCGAGGGGGCGACGGATCTATCTCGAGACCCACGGACTGCACGCGGACGCCCTCGCGCGCTGCGTCGACGTGATCGACCTGGTGTCGATGGATTGGAAGCTCGCGAGCGACGTCCAGCCCGGTCCCGGGGTGCCTCGGCCCGAGGGACTCGACTTCCACGATGCCCACCAGCGCTTCCTGCGCGTAGCGCGGAAGGCGGAGGCGGTCTACGTGAAGGCGGTCCTCACGCCGTCGACCCGGGACGACGAGCTCCACGCGATGCTCGAGCGGATCGCCGCGGTCTCAACCGAGATTCCGCTCGTCCTCCAGCCGGTCACGCCCACCGGCGGCGTCGACGCCATGCCCGGGCCGGACCGACTGCTGGCCTGTCTCGCGCGCGCCGAGACCGTCCTCGAGGACGTGCGCCTGATCCCCCAGACGCATCCGATCTATGGCGTGCTCTAGGGACGCGAGGGCCTCCGCGAGGTCGCCCGCCGGCTGCGCGCCGAAGCGTTCGGCCAGATAGTCCGCGGTGATCCGGTCGAAGGCGGACGCCCCTTCGGGCGAGAGGCGCGTCGAGACCTCGCTCGCGAAGGCGCGGGCCGGCGTCGTCTCGGCGCGGGGCAGACCCGCCCGCGCGAGCAGCGCGAGGGCTTTGCGATAGGCCTCGGGGATCGTCGGTCCGTCGTCGGAGCGCGGGCGTCGCCAGAACGAGGCGAGCCCCGCGAGCAGGACGATCCCCGCGAAGACGAAGACGGGATCCAGCCCCTCGAACGGATTCGAGATCGAGGGCGTCTCCCGGGGCCCGTCCGAAGGCGCGTCCTCGCGGTTGCGGTCCCGGCGCCAGCGCTGCCAGAGTCCTCGCAGGGCGCCGATCTGATCGGCGCTGTCGAAGTCGACGACGCGCTGGAACCACCAGAGCTCGATCGCCGATCCGAGCTGGGCCATGCGGAGCCAGAGCGACGGGTCGTCCGAGGCGCGCAGGCGCAGGTCCGGCGGCGTGGGGTCGAAGCGGACCCAGCCCGCGTCGACGAAGTGGATCTCGACCCAGGCGTGGGCGTCCGCGCGCGAGACCTCGACGAAGCCGCCGACCTCGTTCGGCAGGCCGCCGGCGAACCCGTTCACGAGACGGGCCGGGAGTCCCGCGCTGCGAGCGAGGACGACCATCGCGCTCGCGAAGTACTCGCAGTGGCCCTCGAGCTCGCCGAGCAGGAACGCCTCGATCGGCGACGCGTCGTCGTCGCCGAGGGGCGGGGGCGCGTCGGTATAGCGGCCATCGCGGCGCAGCGCGTCGCGGAGGGCGAGGGCGCGTTCGAAGTCGGTGGCCTGGCCGGCGACGAGCTCTGCAGCCCGCGCGTGGATGCGATCGTCGATGGACGGGAGCGCGAGATAGCGCATCGCCGGACGCGGCCCGCCGGGTCGGGGCTCGAGCGGCGGCGACGCGACGTCGGCGCGCAGGCGGACGGCGTCGCGCTCGGAGGGGCGACTCCAGATCGTGTACCGGATCCGTTCGTCGCCGCGGCCCGGCAGGTAGAGCCCGTCGTTCCGATCGCGCTCGAGACCCTGGAACGGGCCCTCGATTCGGAGCGCGTCTCCGGGCGTGAAGAGGACCCCCGCTTCGACCGGCTCACGGAGGATTCGCTGGGCGACGAGACGCTCCGCCGTCTCGTACCCGTCGGGGTCGAGCACGATCCCGAATCGGCCGACGCCGGGTACCGGGCGACGGTTGGCCACGCGCTCCTCCTGGGAGATCGACCAGTCCCGGCCGTCGAAGGCGTCGAAGGCGAGGCCGCGCCAGTAGGCCTGATCCGGCGGCGGCAGCGGCGCGTCCTCGGTCGCGCCCTGCACGCGGAGTACGACGCTCTGGTCCTTGCGGATCCGGCCGACCGTTCCGAGGGAGACGCGGTCGCTGAAGCCGGAGAGGGCGATGCCCGGACCGCTCCCGCCGCGCATGAGATTGCCCTTCAGACGCGGGAGCGTCACGAAGAGGACCCCGGCCAGGACCAGGGAGGCGATCGTCGCGAGGATCGTGGTCCGACGCAGGTCGCGCGTGATCACCCGCGAGGCCGCGGCCGGGTCCCCGGCTTCGGCGGCCTCGATCGCGAGTGTGTGCACGAGGAGCGTCCAGGTCACCGTCACGAGGAAGACCACGAGCAGCGGCGGAAAGAAGACGCTGTCCGTCAGGTTCGAGGCCAGGACCACCTGGAAGAGCGACAGGGCGACGAGTACGAACTCGGACTTGCGGGGGCGGGCGTCGAGGAGCTGGAGTCCCTGGGCGAGGGACGTGAAGTAGGCGAGGGAGATCGTGGCGGGGTTGCCGTCCAGAGCGGAGCGGATCGTGACGGTCGTGATCCCGCACATGAAGACGTTCAGCCAGACCGGGCTCTTGCGGAAGGCGGGCGGGTCGTCGCGCGTTCCGTAGCTGACCGCGTAGGTGACGAGCTGTACACCCACGACCCAGAACGGCAGCTGTTCGGTCAGCCAGAGCGAGGCGCTGGCGACCAGCGACATCCACCACGCCGCGGTCGGGCGCGGCGCATCGACTTCGGCGCGGAACTCGCGTCGGGTCATCCTCGCTCCTCGCGTCGGGTCATGCCCGTTCCTCGTCGAGGGACTGCGGCAGCGCTTCTTCTTCGATCGTGATCGTGATCGGGGCGGTCAGATCGCCGGCGGTGACGCGGGCGAGGTAGCCGAGCAGCTCGCGCCGGTGGGCCGGGCCGGTCGAGGGCGGAATACGAACGCGCGGCGAGCGAAGGCCCACGCGCAGGCCGGCTTCGAGGTGGGCCACGACCTCGGAGGCGGCGACGCGGATCCGGTCCTCGATGGCGGTGGTGGGCTGTCCCGCAGCGGCGCGGACGAGCACCTCGATCTCGCCCGAGGCTTCGCCTTCCCGTTCGCCGACCAGCAGCCGTCCGCTGCGGACGCTGCGGCGCCAATGGACGCGGCCGAGTCCGTCACCGGGAACGAACTCCCGGAGCCCGGCGAGGTCGTCGCCCCGTCGCGAAGCCCCATCGCGTTCGTCGCTCTCGTCGCCGGTCGTCTCGTCGGCGTGAAGGGGGACTTCGCTCACCTCGGGATAGACGAGCGCCCGCGCGGGCGCGTCGATCTCGGCGGATTTCACGAAGAGGCCGAAGGGGAAGCGCGTCGAGACGCGGACGTGATCGAAGCGGACGTCGCCGCGGGCCTCGGGCGACCACGCGTAGCTTCGATCGACGTGCTCCTTCGGACCGATCCGGAGGGCGAAGGCGCGGCCCGCGAGGGTGGGGCCGTCGGGCGCCTCGAGCAGGTCCTCGAGCGAGATGGCGAAGGCCGTGGCGCGCTTCTGACGGTTGTGGATGCGCAGGACCAGTCGGTTCTCGCTGCGCGCGAAGAGTTCGCTCGGCAGGCGGCGTTCGATGCGGATCCCGCGAAGCGACATCTCGGAGAGCAGGCCCGAGAGCACGAGGAACGAGAGCATCAGTGCGAGTACGAGATAGAGCAGGTTGTTGCCCGTGTTCAGCGCCGCGAACCCGACGCCCAGGATGATGGCAACGAAGCACCAGCCTGCGCGGGTCGCGCGGAGCCTTCGCGGAGCGCGGATGCGACGACGGGACACGTGCAGGCCCGGACCGCGAATCAGAGCGGGACCGCGACGCGGTCGACGATCTCGCTCAGGATCCATCGCGGTTCCTCCGCGCCGGAGGACAGGCCCGCGCGGGTGTGGGCGGCGACCCGATGGGCCAGGACGTCGACGGCGAGCTCGCGCACGTCTTCGGGGATGCAGTAGTCGCGCCCGTCGGCGAGGGCACTCGCCTGGGCCGCGCGGCGGAGGGCGAGGGCGCCGCGGGTCGACGCGCCGAGGGCGAGGGCCTCGTGTTCGCGGGTCGCCGCGACCAGGTCGAGCAGATAGGCGACGACGCTCTCCTCGAGCTTGACCGCTTCCGCTGCGCTCTGGAGGCGCCGAAGTCCGTCGAGGCTGAGTACGGGATCGAGGGTCGGGAGCGTGTGGACGCTCGGGTCGAGGGAGAGGACGCGCGCTTCGTGCTCGCGCTCGGGGTAGCCGAGGGTCAGGCGCATGAGGAATCGATCGAGCTGACTCTCCGGGAGCGGGTGCGTCCCGTGGTGCTCGAGGGGGTTCTGCGTGGCGACCACGAAGAAGGGGTCGGGCAGGGCGTGGCTCACGCCGTCGACGCTGACTGTGTCGTCGCTCATCGCTTCGAGGAGGGCCGACTGCGTCTTGGGGCTGGCCCGGTTCACCTCGTCGGCGAGCACGAGGTTCCCGAAGATCGGCCCCGGCTGGAAGCGGAAGGCGGGGGCGGCTCCGGGCTGGGTCGCCTCGGGCATCGTCATCCCGAGCAGGTCGCCGGGCAGGAGGTCGCTGGTGAACTGAACGCGACGGAACTCGCCGTCGATGGTTCGCGCGAGCGCCTGGGCGAGGGTCGTCTTGCCGACGCCCGGGACGTCGTCGAGGAGCACGTGGCCCCGCGCGACGAGGCAGAGGATCGCGCGCCGCACGACCTCGGACTTCCCGTGCACGGCGCGTTCGACTTCGGCCTGCCAGCGTGTGATCGACGACGCGGCCTCGCGGCTGGTGATGAGCTGCTCGTTCGACTGCATGACCGGTGGGAATCCCCTCTGCGCAGACCGGGCAAGGGTGCGCGCCCCTGCTATTCGGCGCGGGGGACGCTTGCCCTGAGGCGGGCGGCCGATCCGGCATCACGCACCGGCAGCTTGGACGCAGCCCACCGGCGAGCAGTTCACCGAACGCCCCGAAAGCGGCCCACCGCCCCGCGAACGACGTCCCAAGCGCCCGCAGCACCTCGATCACGGCAGAGCCGAAAACGTCGCCGAGCGCCCGCAGCGCCTCGTTTGCGGCAGGGCAGAAAACGTCGCCGAGCGCCCGCAGGCGACTACCTAGAAGCTGTACTTGATCTCGCCGTAGACGCGGTCGTTCGAGTCGAAGGCGCCGGGACCGAGGCGGGGGCCGTCGAAGAAGACGAGCCAGCCGCCTTCGACCTTGAGGCTGTCGGTGACTTCGTATTCCGCGGAGGCGCGAAAGAGCCCGCCGTCCTGCGCTCGCTCGCCTAGAACGCTGCCGAGGAGCGTGATGTCGAGGCGCTCGCGGAAGAAGGGGCGGGTCACCCGGATGGCGGTCTCGAACCGATCCGCCGCGACGAGTTCGCGGGTGCCGGTCGTGCCGCCGGGATGGTCGAAGAGGTGACGGTTCACGACCTCGACGGCGACGGTCAGCTGGTCCGGGCCGTACCACTCGATGCCGACCATCGTGTCGAGGCGGTCGCGCTCTTCGTTCAGGAAGTTGAAGAAGGGCGGACCGGGGAGGACGGCGAAGCGGTAGGTCCGGATGCCCATCAGGTAGGCCATCTCCGCCTTGAACAGAAAGGCGCCCCGCGTGATGTTCCCCGCAGCGCCGACCATGCCGTAGCGGTTCGCCTCGGCCTTGATCCCGGTGCCCTGCAGGTCGACGACCCGGCTGGACTCGTCGATGTAGGCGCCGTAGACGGAGAAGTCCCAGCCGCTGAACCGCCCGTCGAACTTTGCCGCGAAGTTCGGGGTTCCCGTCCAGTCGTCGCGGTCGTCGATCGGCGCGCCACCGCCGAGGCCGCCGCCCGGGCCCGCGGTGAAGATGTCGGGGATGAAGTCGCTGCCCGGCGGCGCGTTCCGGTCGTAGCGGTGCTCGGGAATGACCAGGAACTGTCCCGACCATGGGCCGCTCTGGTAGTCGAGCTTGACCATCGCGCGTGGGCGACGCAGGTCTTCGATGTCGACGAGCCCCGGCTCCTTGTTGTCGAGCGGATTCACGACGTCGACGACGCGGAACGTGTCGGAGCGTCCCCAGTTGACGACCTTGCGTCCGATCGTGAGGTCGAACTTCTCCGTGATCGGGCCGGCGACGTAGGCCTCGCCGCTGTCGACCTGCCACTCGTAGACGTCGAGGACCGCGCCGTTGAACTTGTCGCGGCCGCGGATGTGGTAGCTGAAGTCGTACCATCCGAGCAGCTCGGCGCGGGCCTGCCATTCGCTCGGGAGCTGGACGTCGATCTGCAGCATCCCGTCGAGGTCGAGCCGCGAGAGTCCGTCGTAGTCCGTCCGCCGGCCGCCACCCACGCTGTCCGCGACGGTGCGGCTCAAGTAGCTCCAGACGGCGGCGGAGGCGATCGACCCGCTCACGTCGACGTTCTCCCAGGCCCACTCGCCGCCCGGGATCGCGACCAGCCATCCTGGCGCGCCGGCTTCTTCGTCGTCCTCGATGATCGAGACGTCGAAGTCGTCGTCGAAGCCGCCCATCAGGTCGTCGAGATCATCCTCGGCGAGGGCAGCCAGCGGCGCCGCAAGGAGTACGGCGACGAAGAGGGCAATCGGAGCGCGCACGCGTCAGGGACCGGTCTCGAGCCCGCGGACGCTGAACATGTCGAAGTCCAGGTCCTGGTTGAACTTGACGTCGCTCGTTCGGAGGATCGTCTTGTGCAGGGTCTGCTTGCCCTTCTTCGTGGTCATCGTCATGACCGTCGGAACCCAGATCCCTTCGATCTGCTCGAGCTCTTCGACCTTCATGTACTTGTTCCGCTTGCCCTTCTTGACCCAGATCTTGGCCTGGACGACGACGTAGTTGTCCTTGCGGACGAACTGGATCGACTTGGTGTAGCCCGTCTCGTCGATCTCGTCGTCGTCGATCGGCGTCGACTGGATGATCCAGACGGGGTGGCCGTCGAGCTCGCCTTCCTTGAGGAGCTCGTACTCATACTTCTCGAGCGGCCGCTCCGTCATGTCCGCATAGGAAAAGTCGGAGCCCATGAAGCTGCCGCTCTTGTCGCTCGAGGCGATCCGCTTGGTCTTCTTGAGGGCCGGCAGGTAGAGCCACTGGTCGTCGTCGCGGTCGGCGTCGTCGAAGTCGTACGTCAGGAATCCGGTGTCCTCGACGTCGGCGGGGCTCAGGAAGAACATCATCGACAGATCGTCGGGGTCCTTGTCCTTGCGGAAGCTGCGGAGCTCGCGAACGCGCTGCTTCCCCCGCTTGTCGATCAGCACCATCTGCATGTTCGACGTCTGGTTGTCGCCGTCTTCGCGCTCGTCGACCGCGGTCATGATCTCGCGGGCCTTGGGGTCGTCGGCCGCCATCGCGGGCGAGGCGACGAGCGAGAAGACCAGGACGACGAGCGTGACGCGAGCGAGCGCGACGAGCGCTCCGCGCTGGGCGTGGACTCGACCGGGCATCAGCGTTCCTCCTTCGGGGCGATCGCGGGATCGTGCTGCGCGCGGGGTGCGCGCGGCTGCCTGGCGACGAGCGCCGAATGGACAGTGGGGAGCCGCCCGCAGTAAACCCCAGATCCGCCGCACGGAAAAGGGCGGTCGGCGCGGCCGTCCGGGCCGCCTCGGATCGTTGCGTTCGCCTCGATTCGACGCCACCGATCGTTGCGTCGTGCTCTCCGAGGGCCTCACGCCTGTATCGTGGTGCGCGGTCGGCCGATGCGGCGACGTGAAGCCGCGCTCTGGCCGAGGCCCGAGACACCGCGGTGGAGGACGAAGCATTGGAAAGCGGAGACCCGTCGCAACGGGAGCGGGGAGAGGCCCCGGCCGAATCGACCTGGCGTGCCGCGATCGAAGCCGGCTTCGCGCGTTGGGGCCGGCTCGTCGTCCGCCACCGCTGGCTGGCGCTGTTCGTGTCGGTGGCCGTGACCGGTTGGTTGGTCAGCCACCTTCCCGAGCTCGAGGTCGACAACTCGACCGAGTCGTTCCTCACGACCGACGCCCCGGACGTCCTCCTCTACAACGCCTTCCGCGATCAGTTCGGTCGCGACGACAAGATCGTCATCGCCGTCGACGGGGGCGATCTCTTCTCGCTTCCGTTCCTGGAGCGGCTGCGGGACCTGCACGAGGCGCTCGAGACCGACGTGCCCTTCGTGACCGAGGTCGAGAGTCTGGTGAACGCGCGCTTCACGCGCGGCGAGGAGGGGCAGCTGGTCGTCGGCGAGCTGCTCGAGGACTGGCCCGCGACGTCCGAAGACCTCGCCCTCTTCGAGGTGCGTGTCCGCGCGAATCCGCTCTATCGGAACGCGCTCGTGTCCTCGGACTACGCGGTGACCGCGATCCTGGTCACGCCGGACACCTACTCGAGCGAAGCGCCGCAGCAGGGCGAGCTCGAAGGCTTCGATGACGAAGCGGGGGAGGAGGCGGACGCCGAGCCCGTCTACCTGAAGGCGGCCGAAGGCGACGCCGTGATCGAGGGGATCTACGCGGTCCTCGACCGCTTCGCGACCGACGACTTCCGACTGCACATGGCGGGTGCGCTCCCGATGACCTGGCGCATCAACTACGGCATGACGCGAGACATGTCGATCCTGCTGCCGACCACGCTCGCGCTGATGGCCCTCGTCCTGGGCGTGCTCTTCCGGCGGGCCGGCGGGGTCGCGCTGCCGCTGATGGTCGTCGCGCTGTCGCTCAGCGCCGCGATCGGCGTGATGATCGTGCTCGGGATCCCGGGGTCGACGGCCGTGCAGATCCTGCCCGTCTTCCTGCTGACGGTCGGTGTCTGCGACGCGGTCCACGTGCTCGCGATCGCCTATCGCTATCGCATGGAGGGGATGGAGAAGGAGGAGGCGATCGTTCAGGCGCTCGCCCATTCCGGGCTGGCCATCCTGATGACGAGCGTGACGACTGCCGCCGGAATGGCCTCGTTCGTGACGTCGGAGATGGCGGCGGTCCAGCATCTCGGTGTCCTCGCGCCGATCGGCGTGCTCCTGGCCTTCATCTACACCGTGGTGCTCCTGCCGGCACTCCTCGCGGTCTTCCCCCTGGCTCCGCCGAAGCGCGGTCGGATCGCGCAGGGGCTCTTTCCCTTCGAGGGCTTCCTGATCGGTGCGGGCCGCTTCGCCGTCCGGTCCCCCTGGCGCGTCCTCGTCCCGACGAGCGGCGTGATCCTGATCGCCGTCCTCGGCGCCGTGCAGATCACCTTCAGCCACAACGGTCTCACCTGGTTCCCCGAGGACGACCGGACCCGCGTGGATTTCGAGGCCGTCGACCGTTTTCTGGGCGGCTCGATCACGATGGACGTGCTGGTCGACACGGGTAGGCCCGGTGGTCTCTACGACCCGGACCTCCTGCGCGAGCTCGAGCGGATCGAGTTCGAGGTGGCCAACGTCGCGCGGGATCCGATCGTGGTCGCCGATGCGGTCTCGATCCGCGAGATCGTGGAAGAGACGCATCAGGCGCTGAACGAGAACCGGCCCGAGATGCGCCGCGTGCCCGATTCACCCAACGCGGTGGCTCAGGAGCTCCTCCTCTTCGAGCAGAGTGGAAGCGACGACACCGAGGAACTCGTCGATGCCGAGTATCGGCTGACTCGCCTGAACCTCCGGATCCCCTTCGTCGACGCGCTGCTCTTCCCCGAGTTTCTGGCCGACGCGGAGAGGATCCTGACCGATCGGCTCGACGGGCGCGCGACGTTCCAGATCACCGGCCTCATGACGCTCCTCTCGGCCATCTTCGACGCGGTCATCGTCAGCATGAGCCGCTCCTACGTCTTCGCGTTCTGCGTGATCACCCCGCTCATGATGCTGCTTCTCGGAAGTCTCCGGCGCGGGCTCGTCAGCATGGTCCCGAACCTGCTGCCGATCGTGGCGGTGCTCGCGGTCATGGGCTGGGGGCGAATCGCCATCGACACGACGACGATGATGGTGGGCGCCATGGTGATCGGGATCGCCGTGGACGACACGATCCACTTCATGCACAAGTTCCAGAGCTATTTCGAGCAGACCGGCGATCTCGAATTCGCGGTCGTCGAGACGCTCCGGACCACGGGCTCGGCGCTGCTCTTCACCACCCTCGTGCTGATCGCGGGCTTCGCGGTCTTCGGCCTGTCGGAGATGGCGAACATGCGGGTCTTCGGACTGCTGTCGGCGTTCGCGGCGGCGGTGGCGCTGATCGCCGACATCCTGATCGCCCCCGCGCTGCTCGCGGTCGTCGAAGGGGCTCGAGCGCGCAAGCTTGCGGCGCGGGCGGCGGCCGAGCGCTGAGTCTTCGAGGCGGGGCTGTGCTACCCCACGCCTGAACGCGGCGTGGTCGCGGGGCAGGGGGGATCCTTGAAGGCACTCATCTTCGATACCGAGACGACCGGCATGGTCCAGTTCCGGAAGCCGCCGGAGGACCCGAGTCAGCCCGACCTGATCCAGCTGGGGATGCTGCTCGTCGATTGCGCGTCCTGGGAGGCGAAGGCGCGCCACTCGATGCTGGTGACCCTCGCCGACGGCGTGACGATCGATCCCGGTGCCAAGGAAGCCCACGGGATCTCGGAAGACGACTGCGCGCGGTACGGCGTGGCGCCCATCGTCGCGTGCTCGCTCTTCAATCAGGCCTGCATGCAGGCCGACATCATCGTGGCCCACAACCTCTCCTTCGACGAGTCGATCATGAAGACGGCGCTCCACCGGATCGGCAACAAGCCCCACCGACTCGACGGCCGACAGCACGTCTGCACGAAGGAAGCCTCGACCGACGTCCTGAAGCTGCCGGGCAAGTACGGCTACAAGTGGCCGACCCTCGCCGAGGCGTATCGGCACTACACGGGGGACGAGATCGAAGGCGCCCACGACGCCCTCGTCGACACCGAGGCGTGTCTCCAGGTCTTCCGCGGGCTCGTCCAGGAAGGGATCGTCGACCTGATCGGCCGTTAGGCGTCGGGCGCGACCTCGAAGAACGCCTCGACCTCCCGTTCCTCGTCGGCCCAGCGGGCGAGCCGCTCGATCATGGCGCGGAGGTCGCCACCGAGCGCCTGGAGCACGGCCGCGTGTCGCGCGCGATCCCGGACGTAGGTGCCGCGGAGCGCCAGGCAGGGATCCGAGAGGCGCGCCGCTTCGGCGACGCGCTCGGGCTCGTAGGCCGTCAGGGAGAGTGCGGCGAGCTCGCCGCGCAGGGCCGCCTCGGCTTCGGCCCGCCGCTCGGCGCGATCCGGCGCCCCTTCGAGGTCGACCAGTGACTCCCGGAACGCGAGGGTGAGGTCGGCGATCCGGGTGCGGTCGACGATCGCGGCACGGACCTGATCGGCATCCGGCCAGTCCTCCGGCGTGTCCGGGCTCGGGGGGTGCTGCTCGAAGTAGCGGATCGCGGCCTGCTGCCCGATGAACTGGGCAACGCCCTCGTTGAAGTCGGCGTTCCCGGGAACGAAGGCCGTCGCGTGGACGAGCTCGTGCAGGATCGTCTCGACGAAGAGCGCCGGGCCGCGCGCGAGCATCGGTCGGGTGATGGGGTCGTCGATCCAGCCGAGGGTCGAGTAGGCAGAGACGCCGCTCACGCAGACCTGATAGGTTTCCGCGCGGAGGCGTTCGGCCTCCTGCTCGGCGCGCGCGCGATCGAGGAATCCGCGATAGGGCAGCGCGCCCAGCAGGGGATAGCGCCAGGGCACGGTCTCGAGACTGTCTCGTCTCGTCCGGACCAGGGTCGTGACGACCCGATCGCCGGGCCAGTCGACGTAGCTCGTGTACTGTCCCCCGACTTCGAGGCCCAGATCGGTCGCGAAGGCACGGACGTCCTCGACCCGTGCGAGCATCGCGCGAACCTCGGAGGGGGTCGCGGGGTCGGCGACGACCGATTCGATCGCCTGGCGTCGCCACATGAGGCGGACCTGCCCGTCGGCGAGGTGTCCGTAATAACATCCGCCCAGGCCGAGACACAGCCAACCGACGACGACGAGGAGACCCGAGCGCATGACCGAGCCCATCCTGCGATTCCGGATCGACTGCGCCGACGCGACGACGCGTGAGTGGCTGCTCGCCGAGGCCTTCGAAGCCGGGGCCGGGGGCGCCGAGGAGAGCGAGTTCGACGGACGCTTCCGTGCGGACATCTACGCGGCTCCCGACGAGATCGAATCGTTGCGCGAGACGATCGCCGCCCTCGAGGCACCCGACACCCGGGTCGATCCGGTCGAGACCCTGCCCGAGGTCGACTGGAGCGAGGCGTGGAAGGAAGGGCTCGATGCCCTCGAGATCTCGCCGCGCCTGCTGATCCGACCGCCCTTCGTCGCTTCGCCCGAGAACCCGGGGCAGCAGGAGGTCGTGATCGAGCCGGGACAGGCCTTCGGGACCGGCAACCACGCCTCGACCCGGCTCTGTCTCGAGTGGATCGACGGAATCCTCGCGGGAGAGATCGAGGGCCCGTCCGTCGATCGGTTGCTCGACGTCGGCACGGGGAGCGGGGTTCTCGCCCTGGCGGCCGTCGTGCTCGGCGCCGGGCAGGCGATCGGATTCGATCTCGACCCGGTCGCCATCGAGGCGGCGGAGGAGGCGGCGCGGAGCCATCCGCGCGGTTCGGCGGCGGCGTTCTTCGCGGGGCCGATCGAGGCGGTCTCGGGGCCCCCGTTTCCGCTCGTCGTGGCGAACCTCCTGAAAAAGGAGATGCTGCCGATCGCGGGGGAGATTGCTGCACGGGTGGCTCCCGGCGGACGGCTCGTGCTCGCGGGACTCCTCGAGGAGGACCTCGCGGCCGTCCTGGACCGCTTCGCCGACGAAGGGCTCGCCGAGGTGGATCGACGGCAGCAGGTCGATGCCATCGGCTGCTGGGTCTCCCCCTGTCTCGCGCGGCCGTCTTGATCCGCCGTCGCCGCGCTCATTTCGCGTCCCTCGCGAGCCAGTCTTCGTAGAGCTCCTCGAGGATCGCCTCGAAGGGGGTCCGCGGCCGCCATCCCGTCGCCGCGCGCAGACGTGTCGCGTCTCCCACCAGCCAGTCCGTCGGTCGGAAGTGCTCCGGATCGGTCTCGACCCTCGGGTCGATCCCGGCGAGGGTGATCAGCCGATCGAGCAGGGACTGAATCGAGGTCGCGACTCCGCCCGCCACGTTGTAGACGTCGGCGGGAACCGCCGGATCCAGCAGCCTCACGTAGGCCTCCAGCACGTCGTCCACGTGGAGGAAGTCGCGCACGCTCTCGAGGTTGCCCACGCGCATCACTGGCGCCTGGCGCCCGGCCCGGATCGCCGCGACCTGCCTGGCGAAGCTCGAGACGACGAAGGCATCGGACTGTCCCGCGCCGGTGTGATTGAAGGCGCGGACGCGGACGACGTCGAGCCCACCGGCCTCCGCCGCGCGTGCGCCCAGGGCTTCCGCGGCGGCCTTGGTTCGCGCGTAGGGGGAACGCGGACGGAGCGGCGTCGACTCGTCGAAGGGAGCGGGGGCATCCTGCGCGCCGGAGACCGGGGCGTACTGGTCCGCCGAGCCGATCAGCAGCACCCGGGCGTCGGGGCAGCGTTCGGTGACACACCCGAGGAGCGATCGCGTCCCGAGGAAGTTCAGCCGGTAGCAGAGCGCCGGCTCCTTCCAGGAACGGGCAACGCTGCTCATCGCGGCCAGGTGAATCACGGCGTCCGGCGCGGCGCGTTCGAGCGCGGGGGCGAGTGTGCGCGGATCGGTGACGTCGATCTCGCGATCGACGCCGACCACCTCGTGGCCCTGGCGCTCGAGCCGAGGTCGCAGCCGCCGCCCGACGAACCCCCCTGCGCCCGTCACGAAGACTCGCATGGGCGCAGGCTGACAGATCGATCCCGTCCGGGCAACGCTTGGCCCCGACCGGGCCGTGCGTCACGCGGTCGACTTGACCCGGGGTGGGCCGATCGGCGAACCTGCCGCCATGATCATCGGAGTCGCCGGACGAAACGGAGCAGGCAAGGGGGAGCTCGTCCAATTCCTCGAGGCCCGGAGCTTCACTGCACTCTCTCTGTCGGACGCGATCCGGGCCGAGCTCGCCGCTCAGGGGGTCGAGGAGTCGCGGGAGCGCATGATCGAGACCGGCCAGGCGATGCGCCGCCGTGCGGGGCCGGGCGCGCTCGCGCAGAGCCTGTCGAAGCAGCTCCTGCCCGATCGCAACTACGCGATCGACTCGATTCGCCACCCCGTGGAGGTGGAGATCCTTCGTGCCCATGCCGAGGCGACGGGCCACGTCTTCCAGCTCGTCTGGGTGGACGCCAAGCTCGAGACCCGTTTCGAGCGGATGGTGGTCCGCGGCCGCTCCGGAGATCCCGAGACGATCGAGGAGCTCGAAGCCCTCGAGGCACGGGAGCGCGGGAGCGACGACCCGAACGCCCAGCAGCTCGATGCGGTCGAGGCCGAGGCGGACTACCGGCTGGGGAACGACGACAGCCTCGAGGCCTTCCAGGAGTCGATCCAGGCCTGGGTTCGCAAGAACCTGTCCTTCGCGCGACCGGATTGGGACGACTATTTCATGGGGATCGCCCGCGTCGTCGCGTCGCGATCGAACTGCGTGAAGCGGAAGGTCGCCGCGGTCGTGACCCTCGAGAAGCGGATCATCTCTACCGGCTACAACGGGACCCCCCGTGGCACGACCAACTGCAACGAAGGCGGCTGCCCGCGCTGCAACGACCTCGCGCCCGGTGGCACGCGCCTCGACGAATGTCTCTGCTCCCACGCGGAGGAGAACGCGATCACGCAGGCGGCGTATCACGGCGTCTCGCTCAAAGGCGGATCGATCTACACGACCTTCTCGCCGTGCCTGCAGTGCACGAAGATGATCATCAACGCCGGGCTCCTCGAGGTGGTCTTCCAGAGCGAGTACCCGCTTGGGGACACGTCGCTCGCGCTGCTCGCGGAAGCCGGGATCGAGACGCGCCAGATCGCTGGCTGAGCGGCGTCCGTCGGCGCGGACGCGCGCCTTCGGTCCCGGCGCGAAGGTTGCGCCCCGAGCGGAGTCGCACGTGCGTTGCCGCTCGATTGCCGGTGGGTGAACGGGCCCTGGGCAGATCCCGAGCCATTTCCCTCAATTCGCTACCGGAACGCGCCGAAATCGACAGACGGCAGGTCCCGCATGTCACGGGCGGGGTCCGCCGTCGGGCCCCACCCGTCTCCGGCGACCCGTGCGAGAGCGAAATGCGCCCCAGCCCTTCCAGATTGATGGACCACCGCGAGTATCCGGTCCTGTACGTCGACGACGAGCCGGAGAACCTCCGGATCTTCGAGCTGACGTTCCGTCGCGATTTCACGGTCCTGACGGCGAGTAGCGCCAAGGCAGGGCTCGAGCTCCTCGCACAGCACCCGGTCGCCGTCGTCCTGTCGGACCAGAAGATGCCCGGCATCGAGGGCGTCGATTTCCTCCGCCAGGTCCGCGAGCTGGACGCGCGTACGCTCCGGATCCTCGTGACCGCCTACGGCGACACCAAGATCCTCGGGGACGCCATCAACGACGGCAACATCTATCGCTACGTCGCGAAGCCCTGGGAGCCCGAGGACATGCGGCTCACGGTCCAGCGCGCGATCGAGGCCTATGCGCTCGAGGCGGAGCGGGCGACGCTGCTCGAAGAGCTGATGATTCTGAACCGGCTCTCGCGGACGATTCATCGCGACATCGATCGCGGTCGTCTCTACGACACACTGCTCGCGGCGCTCCGGGAGGAGCTCGACTTCGACGGATGTGCGCTCCTGCTGCGCGACCCCGACGAACCGCGCCTGTCGATCGCGGCGAGCGAGCCCGACGACGACGTGGCGAGTCGGCTCGGGGAGCTCGTGTTCGACGAACAGAACGCGGCGGAGTTCATCGACCGCGTGCTGAAGGGCGACACGCAGCTGCTTCGTGGCGACGAGGCGGTGGAGCACGAGCAAGGCGTCCGGGCCTGGCTGACGGAGGTCTCCGCCGACGAGATCTTCGTCGTGCCGCTCGCGGGCAAGGAACGCGTGATCGGCGCGCTCGCGGTCGACAACCGCCGCGGGGGGCAGCCGCTCGGTGCCGACGGTCGCATGCTCGTCGAAGGCCTCGCCATGCAGGCGGTCATCGCGATCGAGAATGCGCAGCTGGTGGACGACCTCCGGCGCTCTCGTGCCCAGATCCGCCGGGTCGATCGGCTCGGCACGCTCGGAACCCTCGCCGCGGGACTCGCCCACGAGATCAATAATCCGTTGGTCTCGCTGAATACGTTCCTGTCGCTTGCACCGGAGAAGCGGGAGACCGACGACCCGAGCTTCTGGAGCGAGTATCACGAGCTCGCCTGCGGCGAGCTCGAGCGGATCCGCGGCCTGGTCGAGACGATGAGTCGACTGGGGCGGGGCGGTCCGACGCCGGCGCTTGCGAAGGAGCCGGTCCATCTGGCGGACGTGGCCGAGCAGGTCGTGCGGCTGCTCCATCGCGAGACCGAGCGGGCGGGTGTGACGATCCAGATGGAGATCGCGGACGACCTGCCCGAAGTGCCCGCCGTGCGCGACCAGATCCATCAGGTCGTGCTGAACCTGGCGTTGAATGCGATCCAGGCGAGCCGGAGCGGCGGCTCGATCCTGCTGCACGTCGGTCCCGACGGTCCGCCGGAGAGCCCGACCGGCGCCCGCCTGCGTTTCCAGGACGCGGGCGAGGGAATCAGCGAAGAGAATCTCGAGCGGATCTTCGATCCCTTCTTCACGACGAAGGACCCCGACAAGGGAACCGGACTGGGTCTGATGATCTCCCATCAGATCATCGCCGATCACGGGGGCTCCATCGAAGTCGAGAGTACCCCCGGCGAAGGCGCGACCTTCCACGTCCGACTTCCGAGCGAAGCGCCGGGGTCGGAAGCGATGGGACTGCCCGACGACCCCGCTTGACGCTGCCCGGCGGATCCCAGAGAATCCGCTCGCCTCGCAGGCCCGGGGCCGTTTCGAGGGGGCAGAAGAGGGGATTCGACCATGACCGGGACGCGAACCGCACGGCGCCGAGCCATCGCCGCGCTCGCCACCGTTCTTCTCGGCGCTGCGGCCTTCGCCGCGCCCGCGAGCGCCGAGCCGCGACTGCTCCTCCTGCCGATCGTTGTCCACAGCGCCGAGGATCCCGACTATCTCCGAGCGGGTCTGTCGGACATGCTCGCTTCGCGCTTCGAGCGGATCGGGGCGCTGGACCTGATTCGTGGCGAGGTCGAGGGACGCGGCACGACGGATCCCGACGAGGCACGCGCGCTCGCGAAGAAGCGTGGCGCCGACTTCGTTCTCTACGGCTCGTTCACCCGCTTCGGCAAGGGGGCCAGCCTCGACGTCCAGTGTGCCCCGGTCGCGGGGGAGGGGACCGCCGGCGCTCGTGCGCCGTTGCGCGAGATCTTCGTCCACTCGGGGTCGATCGGGGAGATCATCCCGGACCTGGACGAGCTGGCCGGCAAGGTGAGCCGCTACGCGCGAGGCGAGCTCGTCGCGACGGGCGTGCCGCCGAGCCCCGGCGCCGTCGCCGCGGGCGGTGGCGGGAGCGCGAGCGACCTGCAGGACCTTCGCAATCGCGTCGAGGGGCTCGAGGCCGCGGTGCGCGCGCTCCTCGAAGAGAGCACGGGGACTGGGAGCGACGAGGAGCTGCGCTAAGCTCCCGGCCCTTCGAGGGTGCCGACTGGCGCCCCCGTCTCGCCTCCGGTCCGCCCGCGTCCTCCTCGTATTCTCGACGAGCCGCGGAAGGGCGCGGAATCGATCCTGGGGTGGTGTAGCTCAGCTGGTTAGAGCGGCGGCTTCATAAGCCGTAGGTCGGCGGTTCAAGTCCGCCCACCACTACCACGATCGGACGCCTCCTCAGCGGGTCCACACCGGCGACGTGACTGCGCGCTCCTGGATCGCGGCCGGCACGCCCTCCGGTCTCGCGCGCCCCGCCCGGTTCGCGTCCCACGTCGACCAGCGACAGGTCGGGATCTCGAGGACCCGCACGTAGTAGAAGGTCCCACCGGGCGAGACGGGCATCGGGTCCTGCCACCGAACCCGGATCTCGGGTCGACCGGCAGACTCGTCCCACTGGCAAGTCTCGAGGTCGGGGTCGGGGGCGCGCGCCGCGCAGTCTTCCGCCGCGCAGGCGAGGTCGAATACGCGCTCGTGGGTCTCGCCCTCGGTGTCGATCCAGCCGCGCACGATCTGGACGCGATCGAGCGGCGCGGAGCGTGGGTCGCGCTGCGCGGCGACGACGAAGGTGGGGCGGGCCGCGGTGTGCGGCGCGGGCGGGAGGACGCTGCCCATGGGTGTGCCGGATCCCGCTTCGATCCACGCGCCGGGATCGTCCGCCCCGTCGTCGGGCGCGCTCCAGCCCGCGGCGAGTCGGACGCGGATCCGCGTGCCGGACGTGCCATACGTCTCGCGACGCCGGATCGCGTCGAAGATCGCCTCGCGGCGGTTCGACTCGGCCCAAACGCCGGCGAGCCCGGCGGCGCCCCATCGGGTCACGAGGGACGCGACCGGCTCCGCTCGAGGCGGACCGGGCGGACCGGGCGCGAGACGCAGGGCGATCGTGCTGTCGTTGTTCCCGATCTTGCCCGTGTAGTTCTCTTCCTCGAAGGGGCTCGCCGCGTTGTGGCCGTCGGTGGAAGCCACGACCCCGAGCCGGAAGGGATTCTCGCCGAGATTCTTTGCGACGGACAGGCCGCGGCGAAGGGCATCGCGGAGGTAGGAGCCGGGCGGCGCGCTCGCCCGCCCGGGAGCGGTCGTTCGGCGGGCGATGATCTCGAAGTGCGCGAAGGGGTCGTCGGGGGAGAGCGTGGGGTGGGTCTCGGAGGCGCCCTTGATCTGGAAGACCTCCATCGCCGGCTCGTTGCGCGCGCGGAGGGCGATCCAATCGGCGTCGAGGGGACCTCCGTCGAAGCGTGTCGTCGCGAACATGCGACCGTCGCTGCCGTTCGCGTTGTGCGGAATCGCCAGTGCGTCGTGGCCGCCCTCGCGCACCTCGTCCAGCCATCGCCAGAGGTCCTCCGGGTTGGCCGAGTCCATCGACGAGAACGGCCGCGAGGGCGCGCTCCCCCGAAACAGGACGTTGCGGTGGAGGTTCCGCCCTTCCGGGTTCGACGTGTACTCGAAGGCGGCGAAGGTCGTGAACTCGCCGGGCACGTACTGCGCGTTCGCGAGGGCGACCAGCGTCCCCCAGGCGGGCTCGAGGACCGCGGGCTGGGTGAGCGCGGGGAGTCCCTGCCGTCGGCGGTAGCTCTCGTAGATCCGGTTCCAGGCGAGGCGCCGGTGCTGTGGCGGGCCGGTCGTCCAGGTCCGGATCAGGGGCTGTTTTCGCAGGGCGTGTTCGGGGTCCGCGGCCGCCTGGGTGACGCCCAGGTACTCCGCGTGGTCGGTGAGCGCCATGAAGTCGAGCGGAGGGCCCGTCAATGCGATGGGCCGGTCGCCGTGATGCGCGATCGTCTCGCCCCGTGCGTAGCGATAGGCGTCGCGCGGTGGCGCGACGACCTGAGCGGAGTAGGCGTCGAAGCTCCAGGAGGAGTGGACGTGCAGGTCGCCGAAGAGGAGCGTGCGGGGCGTCGGAGCGCTCGAGGCTTCCTCGCCCGACGCGGGCGCCGCGGCGAGGATCAGCCAGAGCGCGGCGAGTGCGCGGGCCGTCCGGGTCGCGCCGATTCGAGCGGGCCGCATGCCTAGTTCCCGTAGATCGCGCCGCCGTCCACCTTGAGGATCGCCCCGGTCGTGAAGCGCGACGCGTCGCTCGCGAAGTAGAGCGCGGCTCCGACGATCTCGTCGGGCTCGCCTCCGCGTCCGAGCGGGATCGAGCGGTTCAGTCCTTCGATCATGGCCGGGGTCCATGCCCTGCTGATATCGGTCATGAAGGGCCCGGGCATGATGCAGTTGACCCGGACCTTCGGCGCGAACGCGCGGGCGAAGCTCTTCGTCAGGTTGTGCATGCCGGCCTTGGCGGCGCCGTAGATCATCTCGATCGGCGAGGCCTGGCTGCCGGCGATGCTCGAGACGTTGAGGATCGAGCCGCCGTCGCCGTCCATCATGGCGCCGCCCAGGACCGCCGAGAGCCGGAACGTCCCCTTGAGGTTCACGTCCATCACCTTGTCGTAGTGCTCCTCGGTCACGTTGCGGATGTCGTCGTAGAGGAGCGACATGCCCGCATTGTTCACGAGGACGTCGACGTGGCCGAAGGTGTCGAGGGCCTTCGCGGCGAGGTCGTCCATCGCGCCCCAGTCGGCCACGTGGGCGCCGATCGCGAGGGCGCGCTGCCCCGTCTCGTTCTCGACCTCCTTGGCGAGGGCGTCGCAGGCGTCCCGCTTCCGGCTCGAGATCACCACGTCGGCGCCGACGCGGGCGAAGGCGAGGATCATCTCCTTCCCGAGGCCGCGGCTGCCGCCGGTCACCACGGCGACCTTGCCGTCGAGCCGGAACTGATCGGTGGGATTCGTGGACATCGTCGAGAGCTCCGTGGCCGGGGAAGTCGGCAGGCCAACCAGTGGCGTCGTCCGCGGGAGTATCCCACCGTACGACCTCTCTTCCCACCCCTCTTCACATCCAGAGGATCCGCATGCCGATCGATTTCAGCGTCGAACCCGAATTCCAGGAGCAGCTCGACTGGATCCGCGACTTCGTGGACACCGAAGCGGTTCCCCTCGATCTCGCGTTCGGAGGCGAAGAGGGCGTCTACAACAAGCAGCACCCGGTCTGGTCCGAGGCGATCCGCCCGCTCCAGGAGAAGGTGAAGGCACGGGGGCTCTGGGCCTGCCATCTCGGCCCGGACCTCGGTGGTCTCGGCTACGGGCAGACGAAGCTCGCCCTCATGAACGAGATCCTCGGGCGCTCCGGCTTCGCGCCGAGCCTCTTCGGTTGCCAGGCTCCGGACTCGGGGAACGCCGAGATCCTGGCGCACTACGGGACCGACGCGCAGAAGGAGGCGTACCTCGAGCCGCTGCTGAACGGCGAGATCTCCTCGTGTTATTCGATGACCGAGCCGCAGGGCGGCGCCGATCCGAACGTCTTCGAGTGTCGCGCGACGCAGGACGGTGACGACTGGGTGATCGAGGGCGAGAAGTGGTACTCGTCGAGTCTTCGCTGGGCGAAGTTCGCGATCGTGATGGCCGTCAGCAATCCGGACGTGCCGATCTACCAGGGCGCGTCGATGTTCCTCGTGCCGACGGATACGCCCGGCCTCCGGATCATCCGCAACACGGGCATGTCCGGCGAGCCGGAAGGACACGGCGGTCACGCCTACGTCCGCTACGACAAGGTGCGCGTCCCGAAGGAGAACCTGCTCGGCGGCGAGGGGCAGGCCTTCAAGATCGCGCAGACGCGACTCGGCGGCGGGCGCCTCCACCACGCGATGCGAACGGTCGGTGCGGTCCAGCGGCTGCTCGACATGATGGCCGAGCGCGCGGTCAGCCGGTTCACGAAGGGGTCCCGTCTGGCGGACAAGCAGAGCGTGCAGGACATGCTCGGGCAGACCTGGCTGGAGCTCCAGCAGTTCCGGCTGCTCGTGCTCCACGCGGCGTGGTCCGTCGACCAGGTCGGCGGCTCGGCGGCGCGGACGGAGATCGCCGCCGTCAAGGTCGCGACGCCCAAGGTCTACACCGAAGCGGCCTACCGCTGCATGAAGCTCCATGGTGCGCTCGGGACGTCGAACGAGATGCCGATCGGGGGCATGTGGCTGGCCGGTGCCTCGCTCGGGCTGGCTGACGGTCCGACCGAGGTCCACATGACCACGATCGCCAAGCACGTCCTCAAGGACGTCGAGCCCGCGGAGGGGCTCTGGCCGAGCGAGCACCTGCCGGAGCGGCGCGCCGCGGCCCGGGAGCGCTTCGCGCACATCCTCGAGATGGAGATCGGGAACAGCTGATTCGCGGCGCGGATCCCCGCGGGAGGTCGTGCGCCGCGTGCTGGACGCGGCGTCATGGATCGAACTGGAAATTCATCCCCATCGGCAACGGGTTTTCGCGTAGGGTGATCCCTTCTGGGAAGGAGACAGCCGATGCAGAAGCTCTCGATGCTGGACTCGAATGGGAAGACGGCGGTTCTACCGCTCCTCCTCCTCCTCGTTGGAATGACGCTCGCGGCCGGGACGGCCTCGGCAGGAACGATCCTGCCGGGTCTCTACCAGCTGCTCGATCACCCCGACGGAGCGGTCAGTCCTCCGCCCTATGGCCTCCGAGCCGATGCGCTCGGCTTCACGTTCAGCGTGGAGCTGAGTGGCGCGGACGTCGTCCTCGAGTGGGACGGCGGCTCGACCGCGAGCATCACCGGAAGCCTCTGGAACAACCAGGCCTCGGAAATGTGGACCGTCGACTACACGCTCACGGGCGTGACGGCGGCGCCGCTTGATCTGGGGTTCACCGCCACCGGTGGATCCGGAACGCTGACCGACCCGGCGCTCAACGACTACACGTTGACCGCCGAGGCGAACGGCTCCGGATCGGTGTTCGACTTCCTCGCGGATGGTCACCGACTCGGTGGCCATCCGGCGTTCGGGGATGAGGACACCGCCGTCGGGCGCGGGTGGCTCGAGCCGCCCGGATCGACGGACGACTGGCTCGTCCGCGCGGTCGTGATTCCGGAGCCGGGCACGGCTCTGTTGCTCGGGCTGGGACTGGCGGGCCTCGCGCGCCAGAACCGGAACCGAGGGAGCAGGGCGTAGGACGACCCGGGCGCGCGAGCGTCCGAGTCCCGAAACAAAGCGCCGCTCTCCGTCGGTCGACGGAGGGCGGCGCTTCTTTTCGGATTCTCCATCAGGCGCCGGGCAGTCGGTGCTTCTGGACCTTTCCGCTGGCCGTGCGGGGGAGGGCGTCGACCACGCGGATCGCCTGCGGCTGCTTGTACCGGGCGAGGCGCGGGCCCAGCCAGTCGAGGACCGCCGCTTCCGAGACGCGGCCGCCGGGACTCGCCGCGACGTACGCGATCCCGACCTCGCCCCAGGTCTCGTCCGCGACGGCGACGACCGCGGCTTCCGCCACGTCCGGGTGCTCGACGAGGGTCGCCTCGACCTCCGCGGGGTAGACGTTCTCGCCGCCCGAGATGTACATCTCGCGCGCGCGGCCGACGAGGGTCACGTCGAAATCCTCGTCGCGGGTCGCGAGGTCTCCGGTTCGAAGCCATTCGCCCCGGAGCGTCTCGGCGTTCGCCTCGGGCCGTTCCCAGTAGCCGAGCATGGTGATCGGACCCGCGACGACGATCTCCCCGACCTCGCCGACCCCAACGTCGCGCCACTGCTCGGGCGGATCCTCGAGGCTCGCGGGATCGACGAGGCGGATCTCGCCGTGGCGCACCGGGCGGCCGACGCTCCCCGCCTTCGTGAGCGTCGACGCGGGGTCGAGGCAGGTCAGGATCGACGTCTCCGTCTGGCCGTAGCCCTGCATCATCGCGAGGCCGCGATCGTGATAGGCGCGGATCAGCTCGCTCGGCGCGGCGGCTCCGGCGGTGAAGGCGAAGCGGAGGGACGCGGGTGGGGCGGTGACGGGCTCGCCGGTCTCGAGACAGGCGAGCAGCCGCTCGTGCATGGTTGGCACGCCCCCGTAGTAGGTCACACCCTCCTGCTCGATCGCGCGCCAGACCCGCGCCGGGTCGAAACCCTCCTGGATCACGAGCCCGGCGCCGGCGAAGACCGCGGGCAGGGCCAGGATCTGAAGCCCGAGCGAGTGGAAGAGCGGTGCGACGACGAGGACGCGATCCGTGGGCGAGAGATCGAAGTAGCGCTCCGCGTTGAGGCAGTTGTAGAGCGTCTTCCGGAGCGGCAGCAGCGCGCCTTTCGGCTTGCCGGTCGTCCCGCTCGTATACATCAGGATCGCCGCGTCCTCGGGCGAGGCGACGTCGCGTGCGGGGACGCCTGCGGCGCTCGCGAGCGCAGCCTCGTAGGCGTCGGGCGCGCCGCCGACGCGCAGCACGACGGGATCGCAGCGTTCCGCGGACGCGATGGCTTCCTCGGCCCGCGCTCGCCAGTCGTGCTCGACGAGGAGGACGCTCGGCCGACAGTCGTCGAGCTGGAACGCGACCTCTTCGGACGTGAGGCGTGCGTTGACCGGCAGCACGATCGCACCGAGACGCGCTCCCGCGAAGAGCGCTTCCAGCGTGGCCCCCCGATTGCCGAGCCAGACGGCGATCCGGTCGCCCTCGGAAACGCCTTGCGCAGCCAGCCATCCGGAGAGGCGCTCGATCCGATCGGCGGCGGTCGCGTAGTCGCAGCGTCGATGGTCGTCCGCCCAGGCCAGGGCGTCCGGACGTCGGGTCGCGTGGGCTTCGACCCAGCGTCCGACGTCGTGGTCGCGCGACGGAGGCGTAGCGGGTGCAGTCGGATCGGCATCGAGGGCGGGAGACATGGAGGGCGCGGAGAGTACCCGGCGCCTTTCTCTTCGTCAGCGGAACGATCCGTGAGAGAATGGAGCCCTGTCCCGGAGGCGTGCGGCTGACTCCCATCCGGAATTTCGACTCGGCCCGCGGGCCGGGGTCGGCTAGCGTTCCGGACCGATTCGTCGGCCCATGGATCCACCGGCCGACGAGAGCGAGGAATCCAACGATGTCGCCCGTGTCGCCCGTTTCCCTGAACTCCGCTCGTTGGTTGGTGGCGCTGGGCGTCGCCAGCTTCGCGGTCGCGCTCTTCGTGCCGACGGCGATGGCCCAGGATGAAGATCGCTTCGAACGTCCGGGGGCGATCGGCGTCGGCTATGTCTACGCCGCCAGCGACTACGATCACGTGCCCGGTCAGGGCAGCAACACCAGTGGTGCGAGCGGCTTCACGATCCGGATGACCTATCGGTTCAACCAGTGGATCGCTTCGCACGCGCGCGGCGACTACGTCCGTGGCTTCGACGTCCGCTTCGCCGGCGACGACGTCGACGCCGACTACGGTCAGGGGACGATCGGCGTGCGTCTCTTCCCGCTCGCTCCGCTGACCGAAGCCTTCGACGATCGCGTCGAGCCTTTCCTCGATGCGACGGGCGGGATCGGTCACGTGACGCGCAACTTCCAGGGCGCGGTGTCCGACGAGAAGGAGTACGGCTTCGCCGCGCGATTCGGGGCCGGGGCCGATCTCTGGTTGACCGACGCGATCGGCGTCGAGCTGGGCGCCTTCTACAACCTGGGGACCGGGGAGCTCTACGACTACTCCTACTACGGCGGCACGGGCGCCGTCACCTACCGGTTCTAGATCGGGCAGCGATCCCAGCACGACAGGGCACCCGCCCGCTCCGTCGGCGGTACACTCCGCGGATGGTCGACGACGTCCTCCGCGAAGCGCTCGAAGCGGCCGGGATCTCCGGTACGCGGCTCCTCGTGGCCGTTTCCGGCGGCCGCGATTCGGTCGTGCTGCTCGACGCGTTGACGCGCGCCGCCGAGACGCGCGATCTCGAGCTGGTCGTCGGCCACGTCGACCACGGTCTGCGCGGCGAGGATTCGGCCCGCGACCTTCGCTTCGTCGGCGAGCTGGCGGAGCGAGCCGGCCTTCGGTTCGACTTCCGCCAGGTCGATCCCGAGGCCGGGCGAAGCGAGCTTCCGAGCCGGTCGCGGCCCACCCTGGAAGAGGCCGCGCGGAGCGTTCGCCGGGCCGCCCTCGAGGAGATGGCCGACGCCCACGGTGCGCGGCACATCGCGACGGCGCATCACCTGGGCGATCAGGCCGAGACCGTCCTCCTTCGGCTGCTTCGAGGGACCGGCCCGGACGGGCTCGCCGCGATGGCGCCCGTCGATCCGACCGGGCGTTGGCTTCGGCCGCTCCTCCGGGCAACGCCCGACACGGTCGCCGAGGCGGCCCGGGTGCGTGGGCTCGCGTGGCGGGAGGATGCGTCGAATACCGATCGCCGATTCGCACGCAACCGTCTGCGTCACGACTGGCTGCCGGGTTTGGCGGACGCTTTCAATGCGCAGCTCCTCAGGAACCTCGGCGATCTGGCCGAAGCACAGAGGAGGGACCGCGAATGGATCGAGGTCCTGGTCGGTGAGGCGGCGAAGGAGCGGATCGAAGTTGGCCCGAACGGGGTTCGAATGGCGATCGATGGCTGGGCGGCGCTTCCCGAGGCGTTGGCGCGACGGCTCGTTCGCCACGCGATGCGCGCGGCCGGTCTCGAGCGAGACGTCCGCCGGGTCCATCTCGAGCGGATGCTCGCGTTCCTGCGCCGCGGTCGCGCAGCCGGACGGGATCTTCGCCTCGAACTTCCCGCGGGGAAAGTGCTTCGTCGGCTCGACGATGCATTCCTCCTCTCGACGGCCGACGAACCCGGGCAGATGGGTCGGGCCGGGAATGCTACTGTCTCCCTGCGGGACTGATCGGGTCGCCCGCATCGCCGGTTGGCGCCTCGACATCGGCAAGACCGGCCACAAACGATCCGACCAGGAGCCGAAAAGAGATCTCGAGCGAGCAGGACGTGTGAACGGGGCGAGGGGCCCGCGCCCCGTCCCCGAGCGAACCCGTCGTCCGGTCCGAACGTCCCACGAAAGCGAGTGGGGGAACCGTCCGGGCGGGCAACGCGCACTCGGCGTTTCAACCCCCGCTCGAGACAGCGCCAACAGAAGCGCCCGCAGCCACGCGCCCCGTGGACCCATCGCGAGGCGGCCCTCGATCCACCGGATCCGGCCGGCCTCACACGACACGCCCGTCGATCGGAGCAAGGTGTGAATCAGCAGTTCTACAAGAACCTGGCCCTCTGGGTCGTGATCCTCGTGGTCATGCTCCTTCTCTTCACGACGTTGAAGACGAACGAGAGCCCGGTTCCGAAGATCGCCTTCAGCGAGTTCATGGAGCAGGTCGAGACCAACCAGGTCGAGGCCGTCGTGATCGAGGAAGGCAACATCGAGGGCAAGTTCACCGACGGCCGCAAGTTCACGAGCTATGCGCCGCCGACCTCGATCGACGGAGACTTCCTCGAGAACCTGAACGGCCGCAACATCGAGGTCGACGTCAAGCCGCGGGACGAGGGCGGCTTCTGGCGTCAGATCCTGATCATGTGGTTCCCGCTCGTCCTCTTCATCGGTCTCTGGATCTTCTTCATCCGCCAGATGCAGAGCGGCGGCGGGAAGGCGATGAGCTTCGGCAAGTCGAAGGCACGCCTGCTGACCGAGAACCAGCACCAGGTGACGTTCAAGGACGTGGCGGGGATCGAAGAGTCGAAGACCGAGCTCGAAGAGATCATCGAGTTCCTCCGCGAGCCCAAGAAGTTCACGCGTCTCGGCGGCCGCATTCCGAAGGGTGTGCTGCTGGTGGGGCCGCCCGGCACGGGCAAGACGCTCCTCGCCCGCGCCGTGGCCGGTGAGGCCGGCGTTCCCTTCTTCTCGATCTCGGGCTCCGACTTCGTCGAGATGTTCGTCGGCGTCGGCGCGAGCCGCGTCCGCGACCTCTTCCTGCAGGGCAAGAAGCAGGCGCCGTGCATCATCTTCATCGACGAGATCGACGCCGTCGGCCGCCACCGCGGCGCCGGCATGGGCGGTGGTCACGACGAGCGCGAGCAGACGCTGAACCAGCTCCTCGTCGAGATGGACGGATTCGAGTCCAACGAGGGCGTGATCATGATCGCGGCCCCCAAGCGGCCCGACGTGCTCGACCCCGCGCTCCTCCGCCCCGGTCGTTTCGATCGCCGCGTGGTCGTGCCGCGACCGGATCTCAAGGGCCGGCTCGAGATCCTCAAGATCCACACCCGCCGCGTTCCGCTCGCCGACGACGTCGACCTCGAGCTCCAGGCGCGGGGTACGCCTGGCTTCGTCGGTGCGGACCTGCAGAACCTGGTGAACGAGGCCGCGCTCCTCGCGGCGCGCCGCAACGCGAGCCGCGTGGCGCACGAGGATTTCGAGAACGCGAAGGACAAGGTCCTGATGGGGACCGAACGACGCAGTATGATCATGTCCGACGAGGACAAGCGGATCACGGCCTACCACGAGGCTGGGCACGCTCTGGTCGCGCTGCTCACGCCCGACGACTCGGACCCGGTCCACAAGGTCACGATCATTCCCCGCGGCATGGCCCTCGGACTCACGCAGACGCTCCCCGTCGAGGACCGGCTGAACTACACCGAGTCCGAGATCTACGCGGTCATCCGCTACGCGATGGGCGGGCGCGCCGCCGAGGACATCGTCTTCGACCACTTCTCGACCGGCGCCTCGAACGATCTGCAGCAGGCGACCAACTGGGCGCGGCGCATGGTCACCGAGTACGGCATGAGCAAGGAGCTCGGTCCGGTCTCGTACGCGGGGGAGGGGGGCGACGTCTTCCTCGGCCGCGACTTCGCGACCCGTAAGGACTACTCGGAGCAGAAGGCTCGCGAGATCGATGACGAGGTCTCGGGGATCCTCGGCGCGAAGTACGACGAGGCGAAGCAGCTGTTGCTCGACAACCGCGCGCTGCTCGACGGCGTCGCCGAGGCGCTGCTCGAGCGGGAGACCCTGGAAGGGCCGCAGCTGCAGGCGCTCCTCAAGGGCGAGCCGCTTCCGGACCTGAGCGCCGAAGCATCCAACGGCCGGGCGGAGCCCGCGACGGGGACGCGGGACGACGATATTCCCGACGGGAACGCCGGGGGCAACATTCCAGACCCGGAGCCGATGCCCAGCTGAGTCGCTGGGTGGTGGGCCGGGGCGAGCGGGCGAGCTGAGGGGCGATCGCGTTGCTCAAATACCTGGGGCAGCTCATGTCGGATCTGGTGGAGTTCTTCGACTCCCGGTTCGACCCATTCCGCGACACGCTCGACATCCTGCTCGTCGCCGGGGGCATCTACTGGCTGCTCCTGCTGATCCGAGGCACGCGGGCCATCCAGATCCTGGTGGGCCTGATCGTGTTGATCGCGCTCACTCTGGTGTCCCAGCTGCTCGAGCTCGCCGCCCTCGGTCTGATCCTCGAGCGCCTGCTCGAGCCCGCGGTCGTGATCATCGTGATCCTCTTCCAGAACGACATCCGGCGCGCGCTCGCCCGGGTGGGGCGCGGGATCTTCCCGTCGTTCTCGAACGCCCAGGAGATCCAGGTCGTCGAGGAGATCGTGCGGGCAGCGGGCTCGCTCTCCCAGCGCCGTCATGGGGCGCTGATCGTCCTCGAGCGCGAGAGCAACCTCGGGGATCTGATCGAAGCCGGGGTTCCCGTCGATGCGGCGCTCTCGAAGGAGCTGCTCTCGAGCATCTTCCAGCCGTCGTCGCCGATGCACGACGGCGCGGTCGTGATCCAGGAGGGCCGCGTCGCGAGCGCCGGCTGCATCCTGCCCCTCACGCTCCGGACCGACCTGCCGGAAGGGCTCGGCACCCGTCACCGCGCCGCGGTCGGCATCACCGAAGAGACCGACGCCCTCGTCGTCGTCGTGTCCGAGGAGACGTCGAGCATCTCCGTCGTCCTCGGCGGCGAGATGCTGCGGGGCCTCGACGCGCCGCGCCTCCGGGTCGTCCTGCGCGACGTCCTCGGCGGCGAACGCAAGGAGCTGCCGGACGCCGGCGAAGTCATCGGCGGCCTCGAGGTGGCCGAGGAGCCCGGCTCCGGACAGGCGACCGCGAGCTAGACCGATCCCGACGCCGGGTGCGAGGATCCGGTCGTCCCGTCCCCGCCGAGACCGGTGCGGGCACCGAAAGGAGTGCGGCGAAACGTGGCGTCGCGATTCGAAAACCTGAGGCCGGGCGTCTTCGTGCTCGCCCTCGCGATCAGCATCTTCATCTGGTTCGTCGCCCAGGGCACGTCGAGCGTCATTCAGTCCTTCGACGTCGAGGTCGAGCTGGTGGGCGTGGAGGACGGTCTCGTCGTGACCGACCAGAGCTCCGACGAGGTGAACGTCCGCCTGCGCGGAAGCCGCGCGGCGCTCCGGAACCTCGACACGGACCAGCTCAAGTACCGGATCGACGCCGGGGGCGGAAAGCCGGGCGTGGCCGTCTACGACGTCGACGTCGATACGATCGACCACCCCACCGGTACGCAGTTCGTGGGTTATTCCCCCTCCAGACTGCAGGTCCGATTCGAGAAACGAGGACGCAAGGCGGTCGCCGTTCGTGCCGACTACGAAGGTGAGCCCGCGCCCGGATTCCACGTGGCGGGGGTCGACATCGAGCCCCAGAAGGTCTGGCTCGAGGGAGCACGCAGCCAGGTCATGCGCCTCAACGAGGTGGTGACCGAATCGATCGACATCGCTGGCCTCGCCGCCAACGCCAAGGAGGAAGTCCGTCTCGTACTCGGGGCGGGCACCGTCTGGGCCGAGGACAACGCGCCGGTCCAGGTCACCATCCGAATCGAAGCCGACCCGGTTCCGGAACCGGTGATCGACCTCGAAGACGCGGATCTCGAAGACCCGAGCCTGCCCGACGAAGGTGGCGCAGCAGCAGAGCAGACATGAAGCGCCGGATCCGCTCTCCACGCGAACGGAGGGTCGTGAACGAAGGGCCCGGCGCTGCGGAAACGGCAGGATGAGCAAGAACGAGACCTCGGGACAGACACGCAAGCTCTTCGGGACCGACGGCATCCGTGGGACTGCGAACGTCCATCCCATGACTCCGGAGGTGGCGCTCGCCCTGGGTCGCGCGATCGCCCACGTGTTCCGCGAAGCGGAGGGCGAGCGCAAGCAGATCCTGATCGGCAAGGACACGCGCCTCTCGGGCTACATGTTCGAAGACGCGCTCGCCGCGGGAATCTGCTCGATGGGCGTGAACGTGATCCAGGTCGGGCCGGTGCCCACGCCGGCGCTGGCGTTCCTGACCCGGGACATGCGCTGCAACGCGGGCGTCATGATCACCGCCAGCCACAACCCCTACCAGGACAACGGCATCAAGTTCTTCGCGGCCGACGGCTTCAAGCTGCCCGACGAGGAAGAAGCGCGGATCGAGCGTCTGATCGAATCCGGCGAGGTCGCGCACATCTCCGTCCCGCCCGACGAGATCGGGCAGGCCCAGCGGATCGAGGACGCTCGCGGCCGCTACGTCGTCTATCTGAAGAACGCGTTTCCGCGGGACCTCACCCTCGAAGGCATGCGGATCGTCCTCGACTGTGCGAACGGCGCGGGATACCGCGTGGGCCCGACGGTCCTCGAGGAGCTCGGGGCCGAGGTCTTCACGATCGGCGTCGAGCCGAACGGCCGGAACATCAACGAGGAGTGCGGGTCGCTCCACCCCGACCGCGTCGCGGCGAAGGTGAAGGAGCTGCGTGCCGATGTCGGCATCGCCCTCGACGGGGACGCCGACCGGGTGATCATCTGCGACGAGCACGGCGAGATCTTCGACGGCGACATGCTGATGTGGATGTGTGCGCGCTCGATGAAGGAGGCGGGGACCCTCTCGAACGACACGCTGGTCGCGACGGTCATGAGCAACCTCGGGCTCGAGATCGCCCTCGACGGGATCGGCGTGACGCTCGAGCGCACGCAGGTCGGGGATCGCTACGTCGTCGAAGCGATGCGCGAGCGGGGCCACAATCTGGGCGGCGAGCAGTCCGGCCACATCCTTTTCCTCGAGCATTCGACGACCGGGGACGGGATGATGTCCGCGCTCCAGGTCCTCGCGCTGATGGCCCGGAGCGGCCGGCGCCTGAGCGAGCTGAACCAGGGCTTCGAACGCTTGCCGCAGGTCATGGTCAACATCGGCGTGGCCGAGAAGCGACCGCTGGAAGAGCTCACGACGTTCCAGGAGCAGGTCGCCGAGGTCGAGGACGAGCTCGGCGAAACCGGACGCGTGCTGATCCGCTACTCCGGAACCGAGAACAAGGCGCGCGTCATGGTCGAGGGCCGCGACGAGTCGCGGGTGCACGAGATCGCGAATCAGCTGGCGAGCAAGCTGAAGGCTTCCCTCGCAGGAGCGGACTGAACATGCGCCTGGTGCTCTCTCTGGACAGCTGGCCGGTCCTCCGCGACTTCGCCGCGAGTGATCGCAGCGAGCTCGGTGCGGCGGCCAGCCTGGCCGAGCTGGCGGGGGTCGATGCGCTCCGCCTCTCGATCAACGAAGACCTCGTTCCGGTTCGTGAGACCGACGTCGACACGCTCCGCCGGGCGGCGCGCACGATGGAGCTGCGAATGCCCGTGTCGCAGAGCCTGCTGAAGATTCCGCTCGAGGCGCGCCCGGACCGGGTCGTGCTCGTCGGGGAGCGGCACGCCGAAGCGGGACAGGCGCCGCCGGTCGATGCACGCGTGGCGGGGCAGGCCCTCGGCAGCCTCCTGCGTTCCCTGGAGGATGCCGGCATCGCCGCGAGCGTTCGGGTCGCGCCGGACCTCGACGCGATTCGTGCGGTCCACGCCCAGGGCGTCCAGGACATCGAGCTCTTCACGGGACATCTCGTCGATCTGCCGGACGCGGAGCGCCGGGCAGCGCTCGTCACGCTCGGGGATACGGCGCGTCTGGCCAGCAAGCTGCGTCTCGGTCACGGGGTCGCCGGTGGCCTCGACGACCGCAACGTCGCCGAAGTGCTGGCGGCGGCACCGTCCGCCGATCGTGTCGTGTTCGGACGCGGTCTCGCCCGACGCGCGCTTCTCGTCGGCCTCGATCGCGCGATCCGCGATTTCCGCGACCGCCTGCGCTGACGGCGGAGCGGGCGCGACGCGCGCGTGAACGTCGGCGCCCGGGGCAGGCGAACGGCTACTCTCAGGAGAGAGCGCGCGGGCGATCCGCCCGGGATGCGCCGGAGGTCGGAATCGTGACGGCACGCGACGAGAGCGAGGGCTGGCCGAGCCCGCCGGGATCGCCGCCGGATCGGGGCGCCGGCGTCGCTTTAGGGGAATGGCGACTCGTCTCCGCGGAGGAGATGCGCGCCCTCGACGCCGCGACGATCGAGGGACGGGGGGTGCCCGGCGAGGTGCTGATGGAGAACGCCGGGCGGGCGCTGGTCGTGCCCGCGGTCGGGCTCCGCGCGCGTTCGGAACGCCCGGCCGGACCGGTCCTCGTGCTGGCCGGGGCCGGAAACAACGGCGGCGACGGCTTCGTCGTGGCGCGCCATCTGTTCGGAGAGGGGATTCCCGTCGAGGTGGTCCTGATCGGCGATCCCGAGAAGCTGCCCCCGGATGCCGCCGCGAACTGGCGGCGCCTGGCGCCCTTCGATGTGCCGGCGCGGGCGGTCGCGCCGGAGGACGCCGTGGACGTCGTGTCTCCACGCCTCGCGCGGGCGAGCGTCGTGATCGACGCGCTCTTCGGGACCGGGCTCCAGCGGGATCTGACGGGCGGTTTCGCCGCGGTCGTCGAGGCGACGAACGCGGCGCGGGCAAGCGGCGTGCGGGTGCTCGCCGTCGACTCGCCGTCCGGGATCGACAGTCGGACCGGGGCGGTGCTCGGTGCGGCGATCCTCGCGGACGAGACGGTCACCATCGCGCTCCCCAAGCTCGGGCTCGTGCTCGAGCCGGGCGGGCGGCATGCGCGTCGGATCCGCGTCGCGCGGATCGGGATCGCCGATCCGGACCCCGACGCGCCGGATCGAGTCGAGCTGTGGAACGCGCGCGCCGCGTCGTCGCGCTTCCCCGACCGGGTCGCGGCGGGACACAAGGGCACCTTCGGGCACGTGCTCGTGATCGCCGGCTCGACCGGCAAATGCGGGGCCGGCGCGTTGTCGAGTCGGGCGGCCGCGCGCGGTGGCGCCGGGCTCGTCACCTTCGCGTATCCGGCCGGTCTCGAGGCCGAGCTCGCCGCCTTGCCCGTCGAGGTGATGAGCGCGCCGGTGGCGTCGACCGAAGAGGGCGGGTTCGCGCTGGCCGGCGAGAAGGCGGCGCTCGAGCTGGCGTCGTCTCGCGACGTGGTCGTGCTGGGGCCGGGACTCGGACGCCATCCCGAGACCGACGCGCTGGTCCGGAAGCTCCTGATCGAGGTCGATCGGCCGGTCGTGCTCGACGCCGACGGGTTGAACGCCCTGGAAGGCGCGCCGGAGCAGCTCCGGGATCGAAGGGCGGCGACGGTGATCACGCCTCATCCGGGAGAAGCCGCTCGTCTGCTCGGGACGACGACCGTAGAGATCAACGCGGATCGGTTGGGGGCGGTGCGCCGGTTGAGCGAGCGCTCCGGGGCGATCGCGGTCTTGAAGGGCGCGCGAACCCTGGTCGCGAATCCGGCGGGGCGGACGGTCGTGACGCCGACGGGCGGGCCGGCGCTCGCGACCGGCGGAACGGGGGACGTGTTGACCGGCGTGATCGCTGCGCTGCTCGCGTCCGGACTCGAGGCCCTGGACGCCGCCGCGCTGGGTGCGTGGTGGCACGGCGCCGCGGCGGATGGATTGCCCGCGAGCGAGACCGGATTCGGATTGCTGGCGAGCGAGGTCGCCGACGCGATGCCCGCGACGGCGCGGAGGATCCACGAAGCGGCGCGCGGCGGCGCGAGCGATCGGGAGGGTGGACCGGGTGACGTCCTGGACCTTCGTTTCCCGGGACCCTGAGGAGACGCGCGCGATCGGTCGCGAGCTGGGGCGCTCGATCGGTGTGGACGGGGCGGTGCTCGCGCTGATCGGGCCGCTCGGGGCGGGAAAGACCGTCTTCGTGAAGGGCCTCGCGGAAGGCCTCGGGGTCGACCCGCGCGGGGTCTCGTCGCCGACCTTCGTGATCGCCCAGCAGTATCCCGTGCCGGCGTCGGAGCAGGGACCCGAGATGCTCCATCACGTGGACCTCTACCGCCTCGAAGACGAAGACGAGCTCGTGAACATCGGGTTCGACGACATGCTCGCGCCGGGGGGCGTCCTCGCCGTCGAGTGGGCGGACCGGTTCCCCGGCGTGCTCGGGCGGGATCACCTGCGGATCGAGCTCGGGGGACCGAGCGCCGCCGAGGCCGACGGAACCGACGAAACGCTGGGTCGGCCGCAGGGGCCGGGCCGGAAGGCGGTCGTGGCGGCAGTCGGAACCTTCAGCGAACGGATCGCGGCGGACTGGTTCGACCGGGTCGAGGCGCGGGCGGAAGGGGGCGCCGAGTCGGGCGGATTCGAACGACTGGCGGCCCTCGTGACGCTCTTGATCGCGGCGACGTCCGTCCTCGCGGGCGCGATCGAGCACCCGGGATCGTTGCTCCGCGAAGCCGAGGCCCCGTGTCTCTGGCTGGCCGAGCGGGAGGCCGACGAGTTCGGAACGACCCGGGCCGAGTGTGTCGACGGCGGGGCGGCGATCGCGCCGCCGACCGGGATCGCTCGGCTGGTGAACGGCGAGCGGATCGACGTGAATACCGCGCCGGCCATCTGGCTGGAAGCCCTTCCCGGGATCGGTCCCAAGCGCGCCGAGGCGATCGTCGATGCCCGGCGGGACGCCCCGTTCCGGTCGCTGCGCGACCTCGAGCGAGTACCAGGGATCGGGCCGGTGACGCGCGGACGGATGGCGGCATTCGTCGAGTTGGAGCGCGAGGCGGAGGGGGCCGATGGCGCAGGGTGAGATGACCGATCCGCACTCGGAAACGGAAGCAGGCGTCGCAGCGAGCCTCAGGGCCCGCTGGGGCGAGGTGGAGCGATTCTTCGAGCGCGAGCTCTGGCTCGCGCGTCCGGACGAGACCTTCGTGCATCGTGGGCTGCGCTCCGTCGCGCAGCTGATCGTGCTGACCGTGCGCGGCTTCTACGCCGACCATCTGCTCCTGCGCGCGAGCGCGCTGACCTACGTGACGGCCCTCTCGATCATTCCCATGCTCGGCGTGGTGATCGCGATCGTCGGCGCCGTCGGCGGCGACGAGACCCTGATCGAGTTCGCGATCGACCAGCTGACGACGGTCGCACCCGAGGTCCGCGAGACCGTGCGGGAATTCGCCGGGAAGCTCGACTTCGCGAGCTTCGGGACGGTCGGCGGGGCGGTCGTCTTCGGGACGGCGATCTTCGCCCTGCGCCACCTCGAAGCCACGCTGAACGACATCTGGGGCGTCGCCTCCGCGCGGAGCTGGGCGCGTCGGTTCTCGGACTACCTGGCTGTCCTCGTCGTCGCGCCGGTGTCGACGGGGGTCGCGGTCAGTCTCGCCACGACGCTCCAGAGCAATCGGCTGGTCGGGCGCTTCCTCGAGGATCCGACCTTCGCCTGGCTCTACGGACTCGGACTCGCGCAGGTGCCGGTCTTCGTTCTCTTCCTGGGCTTCACCTTCCTATACTGGTTCTTTCCGAACACCCAGGTCCGGATCCGCGCCGCGGCGCTCGGCGGCCTCGTCGCCGCGATTCTCTTCTCGGCGGCCCGGACGATCTACGTCGACTTCCAGGTCGGCGCGGCGACCTACGAGACGGTCTTCGGGGCGCTCTCGGCGATTCCCCTGATCCTCGCGTGGCTCTACGCATGCTGGGCCGTGCTGCTCCTCGGCGCCGAGGTGGCCTTCGCCGCCCAGAACCTGGCCTTCGCTCGCCGGGAGATGCGCTACGGCGAGGCGGGCGTGGCAGAGCAGGAGGCCGTGGCCCTCGAGATCGCGGTGACGATCGCGCGCTGCTTCCGCGAGCACGCGACCCCACCGGACGCGGAGAAACTCGCCGACCTGCTCGATGAGCCGGTCCGCCTCGTGCGGCGGCTCTGCGAGGGGCTGGAAGAGGCCGGCCTCGTGCTGCCGATCGCGACGATCGACGGACAGGACCCGGGCTACGTGCCGGCGGGGCCGATCGCGGACATCACCGCCGGGGCGGTGCTGCGCGCGGCGCGGGGGGACGTGTACGGTTCCGGCGCACACACGGCAGCGCGGACCGAATCGGTCGCCCGCGTCATGGAACGGCTCGAGGGAGCGTGGGGCGGCGTCGCGGACGAGACCAGCCTCGCGATGCTCACCGACCCGCCCGGAACGGAGCACTCGGAGTGAGGATCTATCTCGACCACAACGCGACGACCCCGGTCCGCGACGAAGTCGTCGACGCGATGACCGACGTATTGCGAAACGGGTTCGGAAACCCGTCGAGCGTCTACGAGGAAGGCGCTGCGACGCGAGCTCGGCTCGAGGCGGCGCGGGCGCAGGTGGCGAAGCTCCTCGGGGCCGAGGCGAACGAGATCCGCTTCACCGGCGGCGCGACCGAGGCGAACAATACGCTGCTCCTCGGCCTGCTCTCGCCGGGCGATCACGTGGTCACGACCGGGATCGAACACCCGTCCGTCCTGGCGCCCCTCGACGTGCTCGAGGCGCAAGGCGTCGAGGTCACGCGCGTGGCCCCCGACGCGGACGGCTGCGTCGCGGCCGACGATGTCCTCGAGGCGATCGGCCCGTCGACGAAGCTCGTGAGCGTGATCTGGGCGAACAACGAGACCGGCGCCCTCCAGCCCGTCGAGGCCATCGCCGAGGGCGCGCGTGCCCGTGGCGTGCTCGTCCACTCGGATGCGACCCAGGGCGTCGGCAAGCTCGTGATCGACCTCGCTCGCGTGCCCCTCGACTTCCTCTCGACCTCGGCCCACAAGCTGGGGGGGCCGAAAGGGGCGGGCGCGCTCTTCGTGCGCGACGGACGGGACGTACCGGCCTACCTGTTGGGTGGAGGGCAGGAGAAGGGCCTGCGAGGTGGCACGGAGAACGTCGCGGGCCTCGTGGGCTTCGGCGCGGCCTGCGCCCTGGCCGAAGCGGAGCTCGACGCACGGCTCGCCCGCTACGGCGCCCTGCGCGATCGCCTCTGGCGCGGCTTGCAGGACACGCTCGATGGACTGCGCTGGAACGGGGATCCGAAGCGCGCCCTGGTGAACACCCTCAACGTCGAGTTCGAGGGCGTGGCGGGAGAGGTGCTCGTTCAGGCCCTGGATCTCGAAGGCATCGCCGTCTCGGCGGGGGCCGCGTGCCATTCGGGCTCGATCGATCCGTCGGCGGTCCTGACCGCGATGGGACGCACGCCGGAACAGGCACGCGCGAGTCTCCGGCTCTCGGTCGGCCACGGTCTCGACGAAGCCGCGATCGACGCGGCGGTCGCGATCTTCGCGCGACTCGTTCCGCGGGTCCGCGAGATGGAGAACGCGTGAGCACCGATTCGTCCTCCGAAGCCCGGGTCGAGGCCGAGGGCCGCGTGGTCGTCGCGATGTCCGGAGGCGTGGATTCGTCCGTCGCTGCGGCGATGCTCGTCGGCGAAGGCGCGGACGCGATCGGCGTGACGATGAAGCTCTCGGAGAGCGAGTCGCGCTGCTGCTCCCTCGAGGACGCGGACGATGCGCGTCGTGTGGCGGAGCGGTTGGGCATCAGGTTCTACGTGGCGAACTACGCGGACGCCTTCACGAAGGAGGTGGTCGAGCCCTTCGCCGACGACTACCTGGCGGCGCGCACGCCCATTCCCTGCGTCGCGTGCAACCAGTCCTTCAAGTTCGACCACCTCCTCGATCGTGCGCGCGTCTTCGGGGCGGATCGCGTCGCGACCGGCCACTACGCGCGTCTCGAGCACGACCCCGGGACCGGGGCGGCGCGACTCTTCCGCGGCCGCGACCGTCAGAAGGATCAGAGCTACTTCCTCTTCTCGCTCACGCAGGAGCAGCTGCGCGCGGCCTCCTTTCCGCTCGGTGATCTCACCAAGGAGCAGGTCCGCGACCGGGCGCGCGACCTCGGCCTCGGCACGGCCGAGAAGCCCGAGAGTCAGGAGATCTGCTTCGTGCCGGACGGGGACTACGCGAAGGTCGTCGAGCGGTTGCGCCCCGAAGCGAGTCGCCTGCGCGGCGAGATCGTCGACGAGTCGGGCCGCGTGCTCGGCGAGCACCGCGGCGTCCATCACTTCACCGTGGGACAGCGCCACGGTCTGGGCATCTCCGCGGACCGGAGGCTCTACGTGCTTCGCCTCGACCCCCGCGAACAGAAGGTCGTGGTCGGGGGCGTCGAAGGTCTCGACTGCGGGCGCGCGCGGGTCGATCGGGTCAACTGGATCGCGGGGCCCGCGCCGAGCGAGCCCGTTCGGGTGCGCGTGCAGGTCCGCCACCGCCACACGGCGGCGCGTGCGACGGTCACGCCCGGTCCCGACGAGACGGCGGAGATCGCCTTCGAAGAGCCGGTGCGCGCGGTCGCGCCGGGACAGGCGGCCGTCTTCTACGACCTGGAGAGCGACGACGAAGTGATCGGCGGCGGATGGCTGGTCGCGGGGGGCGGTCCGGGCTCGCGGAGGAACGGGTGAGCGACGACGAAGACCGGGACCTTCGTCTGGCGGAGCTCGAGGAGGCCCTCGGCCACCGCTTCGCCGACCCGTCGCTCTTCGCGACGGCGCTGCGTCACGCCTCGTACGCCCACGAACGGGCGACGGCCTCGGGCGAGGGGGACGATCCGGAAGGGGAGAGCAACGAGCGGCTCGAGTTCCTGGGCGATGCGGTGCTCGCGCTGGTCGTCGCGGAGGCACTCTACGCCGCGAAGCCCGACTGGCAGGAGGGGGAGCTCACGCGCGCGCTGCACGCGATCGTCGAGGGGCGCTCGCTGGCGACCCTCGCGGAGGAGCTCGGCGTCGGCTCCGTGATGCGCCTCGGCCGGACCGAGGAGAGCTCCGGGGGGGGCTCGAAGCCGAAGGTCCTCGAGGACGCGATGGAGGCGCTGATCGGCGCCCTGTACCTCGACGGGGGAATCGATCCGGTCCGGCGCTTCGTCGGTGCGCGTTTCGCGGACGCCCTCGCGGCGGACGCGACGCCGGTCGAGCGCGATCCGAAGACGGAGCTGCAGGAGCGACTGATGCGTGACGTGGGGGAGTTCCCGTCCTATCGCCTGACCGGCGATACGGGCATCGAGGGCGATGACGTCCGGTTCTCGGTCGAGGTCGTCTCGAAGGGCGAGGTCCTGGGACGGGGGACGGACCGGACCAAACGCCGCGCCGAGAAGGCGGCGGCGCGGGAAGCGCTCGCGCGTACGGCTTGCGTCGGGGAGGCCGACTGAGATGGACGACGACGGTTTCAAGGCCGGCTTCGTGGCGCTCCTCGGTCCACCCAACGCGGGAAAGTCCTCGCTCCTGAACGCGCTGCTCGGGATGCGACTGGCGATCGTGAGCGCGAAGCCCCAGACCACGCGCAGCCGCATCCTCGGGATCCTGCCGCGAGAAGGCGCGCAGGTCCTCTTCCTCGACACGCCCGGCCGTCACAAGAGCGAGAAGAAGCTGAACGAAGCGCTCAACGACGTCGTCGACGAGGTCGCCCGGGACAGCGAGGTCGCGCTCCTGCTCGTGGACCGCGCCGTCGGCTGGACCGAGATCCACGACGACATCGCGGAAGCGCTCCAGAAGCTCGGTCGCCCGACGATCGTCGTCGGCACGAAGGAAGACCTCGGTCGCGCCCGCTCTGCCGTCTGGCCGATCCCCGAAGCCCCGGCGTCCTGGCCCCAGCTCTCGGTCTCGTCCAGGTCGGAGACGGGGCTCGAGCCGCTGCTCGACGCGATCGTCGAGGCCTTGCCCGAGTCGCCGCCGCTCTACGGCGAAGAGGAGCTGACGGATCGCCCGATGCGCTGGCTGTGTGGGGAGATGATTCGCGAGGCGCTCTTCGAGCTGCTCGATCAGGAGCTGCCGTACTCGATGGCGGTCGACGTGCTTCGCTACGACGAGTCGGGGCGGAAGGCGGTCAAGATCGGTGCGAATCTGCTGGTCGAGCGGGACTCGCAGAAGCGGATCGTGGTCGGCAAGGGTGGGGCGATGATCAAGAAGATCGGGATCCGCGCGCGGCGGGCGATCGAGGACTGGGTGGGGCGACAGGTCCACCTCGAGCTCTTCGTGAAGGTCGATCCGGGCTGGCTGAAGAACGAGCGGCGGATCAAGGAGCTCGGATATCACTAGGCTCCTCCGGCTGCGAGCGCTCGGCTAATTTTCCGGCTGCGGGCGCTCGGCTAATTTTCCGGCTGCGGGCGCTCGCCGGGGGCTCCGGCCGTGTGTGGTCGCCCGGTCGTCTCCGGCTGCGGGGGATCGCATGATCCTCCGCCGGCGGGTGCTCGCCGGGTTCGGGGTGGCTGCCTGAGAGGGCTGCGATCAGGCCCCGAGGGGCTATGAGGTGGGTTCAGTGCGGCTTCGGTGATTTCGCAGTTGACGTGAGCTGGCAGATTGCCGAAAAATCCGGACATGTGGAGCATCGCCGAAATCTGTGAGCGCGCCGGGCTCTCCGCGCGCACCGTCCGCTACTACGAGGAGATCGGGCTGCTGCCTGGGGTCCGTCGCAGCGAAGGGGGCCGACGGGTCTACGGGGAGGACGAGCTCGAGCGTCTCGCGTTCATCACGCGCCTCAAGACGCTCGGACTCTCGCTCAAGGAGATTCGCGACCTGAACGCGGTCTACGCGATCGGCGGCTCGACCCAGGCGATGCTCGAGCACCTGCAGCCGCTGCTCGCCGCCCATCTGGCGGACGTGGACCGGCGGCTCGAAGAGCTGACCGCGCTTCGCGGACAGCTCGCTCTCTATCGCGACCACATCGAGGCGCGGATCGCCGAGGGAGGCGACCCCGCCGGCGAGCGCGACGTCCCGAACGCCACCGACGCCGGACGCGACGTATCCGATCGAAGGAGTGCCACGGCATGACCGAGTCCGCTTCCCGTCCCCCGATCCGCGTCGTGACGGCGGCCTCGCTCTTCGATGGCCACGACGCGGCGATCAACATCATGCGGCGACTGCTGCAGGGCCTCGGCGCCGAGGTGATCCATCTCGGCCACGACCGAAGCGTCGACGAGCTCGTCGAGGCGGCGCTCGAAGAAGACGCCGACGCGGTCGCGCTCTCGTCCTACCAGGGCGGGCACATGGAGTACTTCCAGTACCTGGTCCAGCGCCTCGCCGAAGTCGGCTTGCCGCACGTGCGTGTCTACGGCGGTGGCGGCGGGACGATCACGCCGGAAGAGATCGAGTCTCTCCACCGGATCGGCGTCGCCCGCGTCTTCAGTCCGGAGGACGGCCGCATCCTCGGCCTCGAGGGCATGATCGCGACGATCGTCGACGAGTGCCTCGAGGCCCGTGTCGACCGTGAAGCGGAGCCCGCCGCAGGCCTCGACGAGGTCGCCACAGGAATCGCCCATGCGGCGCCGCGGGACGTCGGGCGACTGATCACGTTCTTCGAGAGCTACGCCGACGCGCACAAAGACGACGCGGAGCGCGTCCGCGCCCGCGTGGCCGAACGGGCGGGGGCGAAGGCGCCGGTCATCGGCTTCACGGGCACGGGCGGCGCGGGCAAGTCGAGCGTCGTCGACGAGCTCGTGATGCGGCTGCGTCGAGATGCGCCGGAGCTGAGGATCGCGCTCCTGCTCGTCGATCCGACCCGCAGGCGGAGCGGCGGCGCCCTGCTCGGCGACCGCATCCGCATGAACGCGATCGGGGGTGAGCAGGTCTTTGTCCGCTCGATGGCGACTCGGCGCGCGAACCTGTCGCTGGCAGCGGCCGTGGGCGATGCACTCGCGGTGCTCCGAGCGGCGGACTTCGACCTCGTCTTCCTCGAGACCGCCGGCATCGGTCAGAGCGACTCCGAGATCGTCGACCAGGTCGACTGCTCGCTCTACGTGATGACGCCGGACTACGGCGCGCCGTCGCAGCTCGAGAAGATCGACATGATCGACTACGCGGACCTGATCGTGCTGAACAAGTGCGACCGGAGGGGCGCGGCGGACTCGCTCCGGGACGTGCGCAAGCAGTGGCGGCGGAACCGGAACGCGATGACCACGCCGGATGCCGAGGTGCCGGTCTTTCCGACGGTCGCCCGGAACTGGAACGATCCGGGTACGGAGCACCTCGCCCGGGCCCTCGAGGCCCGGCTCGGTGCGCTCGGGATCGCGGCCTTCTCGGACACGGCCGCCCCGGTGTTGAGCGAGAACCCGGTCTCGGAGGCGAGCGGTCTCGTTCCCGCCTCGCGTCAGCGCTACCTCGCCGAGATCGCGGAGTCCATCCGGGGCTACCGAGCCCGCGTCGAAGAGGACAGCGCCGCCGCCGCGCGCGCCGATGGCTACGCGCGGGTACTCGCCGCCGAGGGGTACGTCCCGGCAGTGCCGCTCGCGCCGATCGAGACGCCGCCCGGCGACGACGTCGCGGCACGCCTTGCGGAAGGCTACGCCGCCGCAGCGGCCCGGGTCGAGCCGTCGCTGGCCGCATCGCTGGCCGCATGGCCCGCGAAGCGCGAGCAATACCGGGCCGATCGTCAGAGCTACACCGTCCGCGGTCGCGACATCGAGGTCGAGAACCGGACGACCACGCTCTCCGGCAACACGATTCCCAAGGTCGCGATTCCGCGGACCGACGACTGGGGTGACCTCGCGCGATACCTTTCGCTCGAGAACGTGCCCGGCTCCTTCCCGTTCACCGCGGGCGTCTTTCCGTTCAAGCGAAGCGGCGAAGACCCGGCCCGGATGTTCGCCGGCGAGGGCGGCCCCGAGCGCACGAACCGCCGCTTCCACTACGTCTCGGCGGGCCAGCCCGCGGCGCGTCTGTCGACCGCGTTCGACAGCGTGACCCTCTACGGCCGGAACCCGGCCGAGCAGCCCGACGTCTTCGGCAAGATCGGTAACTCGGGCGTGTCGATCTGCACCCTCGACGACGCGAAGAAGCTCTACTCGGGCTTCGATCTCGGCGCGCCGACGACTTCGGTCTCGCTCACGATCAACGGCCCCGCGCCGACGGTCCTCGCCTTCTTCCTGAACGCCGCCGTCGATCAGCGCGTCGAGCGCCATCTGCGCGAGGCCGGCGAGCTCGAGGCGGCGGTGGCGCGCTTCTCCGCTGCGCTCGAGGCGAAGGGGCAGACGCTGCCCGAGTACGCCGGGGATCAGCCTCCGACCCACGACGGGCTCGGCCTCGGGCTGCTCGGCATCCCGGGCGACCGGGTGGTCGACGCTCCGACCTACGCGCGCCTGCGGAGCGAGGTCCTCCAGTCCGTTCGAGGCACCGTCCAGGCGGACATCCTGAAGGAGGACCAGGCCCAGAACACCTGCATCTTCTCCACCGAGTTCTCCCTCAAGCTCCAGGGCGACATCCAGGAGACGTTCTGCCGAGAGAAGGTCTCGAACTTCTACTCGGTCTCGATCTCCGGCTACCACATGGCCGAGGCCGGCGCGAACCCGATCTCCCAGCTCGCCTTCACCCTCGCGAACGGCTTCACGTTCTGCGAGTACTTCCTCGCGCGCGGCATGTCGGTCGACGACTTCGCCTCGAACTTCTCGTTCTTCTTCTCGAACGGGCTCGACGCCGAGTACTCGGTGATGGGACGCGTGGCGCGACGCATCTGGGCCATCGCGATGCGCGAGAAGTACGGGGCCAGCGAGTCGAGCCAGAAGCTCAAGTACCACATCCAGACCTCGGGCCGTTCGCTCCACGCGCAGGAGATGGATTTCAACGACATCCGGACGACGCTCCAGGCGCTGACGGCGCTCCAGGACCAGTGCAACAGCCTCCACACCAACGCCTACGACGAGGCGGTCACGACGCCGACCGAGGAGTCGGTGCGACGGGCGCTGGCGATCCAGCTGATCATCAACCGCGAAGCGGGGCTCATGAAGAACGAGAACCCGATCCAGGGCGCGTTCGTGATCGACGAGCTGACCGATCTGGTCGAGGAGGCCGTCCTCCAGGAGTTCGAGCGGCTCTCGGAGCGGGGCGGCGTCCTCGGCGCGATGGAGACGCTCTATCAGCGCGGGCGGATCCAGGACGAGTCGATGGTCTACGAGCAGCTGAAGCACACGGGCGAGCTGCCGATCATCGGCGTCAACACGTTTCTGCCCGACGACCCGGCGGATCCGGTCCTCGACGACGACAAGCTCATGCGCTCTTCGGACGCGGAGAAGCAGGCGCAGCTCGATTCCCTCGCCGCGTTCCACGCCCGTTGGGCGGACGAGGCGCCCGCGGCGCTGGCGCGACTCCAGGAGAAGGCCCGGAACGGGGAGAACCTCTTCGACGAGCTCCTCGAGACGGTCAAGGTCGCGAGCCTCGGCCAGATCAGCGAGGCGCTCTTCGAGGTCGGCGGACGCTACCGCCGGGCGATGTAGACCTTCGACGGTAGGCCGCCTAAGTCACTGAAAACGAAATGGATGTCGGGCGGGACGGGGCTGCTAGACTCGGCCGCCCCGAGGTCCCGACGGACCGCACGGGCGCGACGCGGACCCCCACCCGGCCGAACGACCGGGTACCCGGAAACGGGCCGCGATCCCCAGCACAGGAGCCAACGAGATGGCCGATTCGAAGGGCGGCATCCGCGCCGCCGATCAGCTTTCCGAGTGGAAGGAACTCGCGAGCAAGGAGCTCCGCGGCAAGGACGTGGACGACCTCGTCTGGACCAGCCCCGACGGGCTCGACGTGAAGGCGCTCTATACCGCCGCCGACCTCGAGGGCCTCGACCATGCCGACACGCTCCCCGGCATGTTCCCCTTCCTGCGCGGTCCGCGGGCCACGATGTACGCGAACCGGCCCTGGACGCTCCGACAGTACGCGGGCTTCTCGACCGCCGAGGAGTCGAACCGCTTCTACAAGGCCAATCTGGCGGCGGGCCAGCAGGGGCTCTCGGTCGCCTTCGATCTCGCGACTCATCGCGGGTACGACTCGGACCACGAGCGCGTGACCGGCGACGTCGGCAAGGCCGGCGTGGCGATCGACTCGGTCGAGGACATGAAGATCCTCTTCGACGGGATCCCGCTCGGCGAGGTGACCGTCTCGATGACCATGAACGGAGCGGTGATCCCGGTCCTCGCGTCGTTCATCGTCGCCGGCGAGGAGCAGGGCGTCGATCGCAAGAATCTCGCGGGCACGATCCAGAACGACATCCTCCAGGAGTTCATGGTCCGCAACACCTACATCTATCCACCGACCCCGAGCATGAGGCTGGTCGCGGACATCATCGAGTACACGGCGAAGGAGATGCCGAAGTTCAACTCGATCTCGATCTCCGGCTACCACATGCAGGAGGCCGGGGCGACGACGGTCCAGGAGCTCGCCTTCACGATCGCCGACGGTCTCGAGTACGTCCGCGCCGCTCTCAGCAAGGGCATGGACGTCGACAAGTTCGCCGGCCGACTCTCGTTCTTCTGGTGCATCGGCATGAACTTCTACATGGAGATCGCCAAGATGCGCGCCGCCCGCCGGATCTGGGCCGAGCGCATGCAGAAGGAGTTCAAGCCGAAGAACGCCCGGAGCATGATGCTCCGCACCCACTCCCAGACCTCGGGCGCGTCGCTGACCGAGCAGGATCCGATGAACAACGTGATCCGGACGACGGTCGAGGCGATGGCGTCGGTCTTCGGCGGGACGCAGTCGCTCCACACGAACGGCTACGACGAGGCGGTCTCGCTTCCCACCGACACCGCGGCGCGCGTCGCCCGGAACACCCAGCTCATCCTCCAGGAGGAGTCGGGGATCCCGGCGGTCGTCGATCCCTGGGCGGGCTCCTACTTCATGGAGAACCTGACCCAGCAGGTCTACGAGGCGGCCAACGAGCTGATCGACGAGGTCGAAGCGCTCGGCGGGATGACGCAGGCGATCGAGCAGGGCATGCCGAAGCTCCGGATCGAGGAGTCGGCCACGCGTCGCCAGGCGCGCGTGGACTCGGGCGAGGACGTCATCGTCGGCGTCAACAAGTACCGCCTCGCGGAAGAAGACCCGATCGAAATTCGCGACATCGACAACACCGCCGTGCGCGAGTCCCAGTGCCGCCGGCTCGACGACATCCGGGCGAACCGGGACCAGGCCGCCGTCGACGCGGCGCTGTCCCACGTCACGGAGCTCGCGGAGAGCGGAGAAGGCAACATGCTCGAGGCGGCCGTCGCGGCCGCCCGCGTGCGCGCGACCGTCGGCGAGATCACGGAAGCGATGGAGAAGGTCTACTCTCGCCATCGCGCCGAGGTTCGCTCGGTCTCGGGGGTCTATCGCCAGATGTACCGCGACGAAGACGCGTTCGAGAAGGTGTCGAAGGACGTCGCCGAGTTCGGCGAGCGCCAGGGGCGTCGCCCGCGCATGCTCGCCGTCAAGCTCGGCCAGGACGGGCACGACCGCGGGATCAAGGTCATCGCGACCTCCTTCGCCGACCTCGGCTTCGACGTCGACGTCGGCCCGCTCTTCCAGACCCCCGAAGAGGCGGCCCAGCAGGCGATCGACAACGACGTACACGTGATCGGCGTCTCCAGTCAGGCGGCCGGCCACAAGACCCTCGTGCCCCAGCTGATCAAGGCCCTCGCCGACGTCGGCGCCTCGGACATCGCGGTCATCGTCGGTGGCATCATCCCGCCCCAGGACTACGACTTCCTGCGCGAGGCCGGTGTCTCGGCGATCTTCGGTCCCGGCACGCCGGTTCCGGACGCCGCCGCCGAGGTGCTTCAGGTCCTGAAGAATCGCGCCGCCTGATGCCTCCTCGGACGGGAGCGCCAGGCACGGCCGATCCCGCCGAAGTCGCCCGCGCGATCCGTGCGGGCGACCGGCGTGCGATGGCGCGGGCCATCACGAAGCTCGAGAGCACCCGCGACGAGGACTACGCGGCGGGTCAGGCGATCCTCGAAGAGATGATCGAGGACGCCGGAGATGCGATCCGTGTCGGCATCACCGGTCCGCCCGGCGTCGGCAAGAGCACCTTCATCGAGGCGCTCGGTCTCTACCTGGTGGAGCAGGGCAAGCGGGTGGCCGTGCTCGCGGTCGATCCGTCGAGTCCGGTGACCGGCGGCTCCATTCTCGGTGACAAGACGCGGATGGAGCGGTTGACCGTACGGCCGGAGGCCTTCATCCGGCCGTCGCCATCCGGCGGCTCCCTCGGCGGTGTCGCCCATCGGACCCGCGAGGCGATGCTGCTCTGCGAGGCCGCGGGCTACGACGTGATCCTGATCGAGACCGTCGGGATCGGCCAGTCCGAGGTCACGGTCGCCTCGATGGTCGACTTCTTCCTGGTGCTCCTGCTGCCTTCCGGTGGCGACGAGCTGCAGGGGATCAAGAAGGGCGTGATCGAGCTCGCGGACGCGCTCGTCGTCAACAAGGCGGACGGGCCGATGGAGCAGACGGCCCATCGCACGCGCGTCGACTACGCCAGCGCCCTGGATCTGATCCGCCAGACGAACGACGAGTGGCGCCCGGTGGCCCTCGCGGCGAGCGCGCTCAACGAGGAAGGGATCGCCCCGGTCTGGAACACGATCACGGAGCATCATGCGCTCTGTGTCGCCAATGGCGGCTTCGAGCAGCGTCGGCGCGATCAGGCCAAGGACTGGATGTGGAAGCTCGTGGACGAGGGGATCGCCCGGGAGTTCCGCGAGCAGCCCGGCATGGACGCGCGCATCGCCGAGCAGGAGGCCAGCGTCGCCGCCCAGAAGACGACGCCCGCCGCCGCGGCGCGGCTCCTTCTCGACGCCTTTCGGGCGCGCTGACCGACCGCCTGAGGGGGCAGGGCCGCGGCGGGGCACGGGAATTCCGGATCCGGGCTCAATCCGTCCCGCGGATCCGCCGATGAGGCCCTGAGCACCGGCGCGCAATGCGTCGGCAGGAGTCGCGGTCATGGTCCAGATCAACATGAGCAGCAAAGAGATCACGCTGAAGGTCGTCTACTACGGCCCGGCGCTCTCCGGCAAGACCAGCAATCTCCAGATGCTGCACGAGATGATGGACGAGTCGACGCGCAGCCACATGCTGACCCTCGACACGAAGGACGACCGCACCCTCTACTTCGACTTCCTGCCCGTCGAGTTCGACACGGTGGGGGGCTTCTCGGTCAAGATGAAGCTCTTCACCGTCCCCGGGCAGGTCATGCACAAGTCGACCCGCAAGGTCGTCCTCGCCGGCGCCGACGCGATCGCTTTCGTCGCGGACAGTCAGCGGAGTGCCGCCTCGGCGAACGCCTACTCCTGGCGCGACATGGAAGCGAACCTCAAGGCCCATGGGATCGACTTCGATTCGCTGCCCAAGGTCGTGCAGTTCAACAAGCGCGACATGCCCGACGTGAAGGATCTCGCCGAGATCAAGAAACAGTGGGGCGACACGCCGACCTTTCCGGCGATCGCGACCCGAGGCGAGGGGGTCGTGGAGACCTTCCGCGAGCTGATGCGCGTGCTCTACCGCGGGCTCGAAGACCGTCACGACTTCTCGGCGAAGTTCGCGCTCTCGGAGGAGGAGTTCCTCAAGGGCGTGATGAAGAACTTCAAGGGCACGTCCGCCTAGCCCGCGTGCTTCGGCGCTCCGCGCGAGCGTCGGCTGCCGCCCGCGACGGCCGCCACCCGCTCGCCGCTCCGCCGTGAACCCTGCGTCGCACCACGGGAATCCCGTGGACGCCGAGTCCTTGGACGCGCTCGGCCGCGTGATTGACACCCCAGTCAACCATGCCTATCGTCGACGCACCGTCACCCCCGGGTATTCCGCCCGGGTGCGCCCTCCAACCGCTGCCGGAACCGCGCGAGAGGCCTCGTCTCCTCTCAGGTCTGGACGGCGGGATCGCTAAGGTGAGCCTCTCCCCATGTCCAAGTCCGAACCCGATTCGCGGCCCGCGCGCGAAATCCAGGAGAGCGAGCCGGGACCCGGCCTCTCGACCATCTCCGAAGCGATCGACGACATCGCCGCCGGCAAGATGGTGATCCTCGTCGACGACGAGGACCGTGAGAACGAGGGCGACCTCGTGATCGCCGCGGACAAGTGCACGCCCGAGGCGATCAACTTCATGGCCAAGTACGGCCGCGGGCTGATCTGTCTTCCGATGGAGGAAGAGCAGCTCGAGCGCCTCAACCTCGCGATGATGGTGCCGGACTACGAGAACACCACGCCCTACGGCACGGCGTTCACCGTCTCGATCGAGGCCCGAGAGGGCGTGACGACGGGCATCTCGGCGGCGGATCGAAGCGCGACCGTGCTCGCGGCGGTGAACCCCGACGCGAAGCCCACGGACATCGTCCGGCCCGGGCACATCTTCCCGCTGCGCGCGCGACAGGGCGGCGTCCTCCGACGCGTCGGCCAGACCGAGGGGTCGGTCGACCTGGCCCGACTCGCCGGGTGCCACCCGTCGGGCGTGATCTGCGAGATCATGAACGACGACGGCACGATGGCGCGGCTGCCCGACCTGGTCGAGTTCGCGAAGGAGCACGATCTCAAGATCGTGACCATCAAGGACCTCGTCGCCTATCGCCTGCGCAACGAGCAGCTCGTCCACCGCTCCGCGGTCGCGAAGATGCCGACGAAGCACGGCGAGTTCGACGCGATCGTCTTCGAGAACGAGATCGATCACGTCGATCACATGGCGCTGGTCATGGGCGAGATCGACCCCGAGAAGCCGGTCCTGATCCGCGTGCATTCCGAATGCCTGACCGGAGACGCATTCGGCTCGATGCGCTGCGACTGCGGCGAGCAGCTCGACGCGGCGATGCGCATGATCTCGGAAGAGGGCGGCGGGATCATCCTCTACATGCGCCAGGAAGGCCGCGGGATCGGCCTCAAGAACAAGATCAAGGCCTACGAGCTCCAGGACAAGGAAGGGCTCGACACGGTCGAGGCCAACAACAAGCTCGGCTTCGGCGCCGACCTGCGCGACTACGGCGTGGGCGCCCAGATCCTCGCGGATCTCGGCGTGACGAAGATCCGGATCCTCACGAACAACCCCGGCAAGCGCGCCGGGATCAGTGGCTACGGCGTCGAGATCGTCGAGCGGGTTCCGCTCGAGATCGAGCCCAACGCCAGCAACCTGAACTACCTGAAGACCAAGAAGGAAAAGCTCGGGCACGTCCTGAGCTTCCGGTCCCAGGGCGAGTAGAGAGCAAGGAAGAGACGATGTTCAGTTCCGTAGAAGACGTGATCCAGCAGCTCAGCGACCAGGAGTACATCTGCGACAAGCAGATCGCGACGGTCGTCTTCCTGGCGCAGCAGCTCGGCAAGCCGGTGCTCGTCGAGGGGCCCGCGGGCGTCGGCAAGACCGAGCTCGCGAAGGTCGTCTCGAAGGCGCTCGGACGCGACATGATCCGCCTGCAGTGCTACGAGGGGCTCGACGAGGCGAAGGCGCTCTACGAGTGGGAGTACTCGAAGCAGCTCCTCTACACGCAGATCCTGAAGGACAAGGTCTCCGAGACGATCGCGGACGCCGGCAACCTGACGGAAGCCGCCGAGCGCGTCGGGGCCGAGGATTCGGTCTTCTTCTCGAACCGCTTCATCGTCCCGCGCCCGCTCATGCAGGCGATCACCTCGGACGACCCGGTGCTCCTGCTGATCGACGAGGTCGACAAGTCGGATCCCGAGTTCGAGGCGTTCCTCCTCGAGGTCCTCTCGGACTTCCAGGTGACGATCCCGGAGATCGGCACGATCGAGTCGAAGACGACGCCGCTCGTCTTCCTGACCTCGAACGATGCGCGCGAAATGAGTGATGCGCTCAAGCGACGCTGTCTCCACCTCTGGATCGACTACCCGAGCGAGGAGCTCGAGGTCCAGATCCTCGACCGCAAGGTGCCGAACATCGACAAGCGCCTCGCCGAAGAGGTCGTCCAGCTGATGAACAAGATCCGGGATCTCGACCTCAAGAAGACGCCGTCGATCTCGGAGACCCTCGACTGGGCCCGCGCGCTGCTCGCGCTGAATGCGGACGAGCTCGAGGACCAGATCGTCGGCGACACGCTGAACGTGATCCTCAAGTACGAGGGTGACGTCCAGAAGGCCCAGAACGAGCTCGCGAAGCTGATCGAGAAGAAGACCGCACAGAAGGCCGCCGAAGCGCCCCAGCAGGCCCCGGCGGAGTCGACCAAGAAGGGCATTCTTCACTGATCGCGCGCGCTTCGCGCGCTGTAGGGCGGACAGGCCTATCGCTTCGGCTTGATCTCGAACCGGACGAGCGAACGTCCAAGGCAGCTAGATGCAGAAGAAGATCATCGAGTTCACGAATCTCCTTCGGAAGAGCGGGATTCGTGTGTCCGTCGCCGAGGGGATCGACGCGTTCAACGCGCTCGACGAGCTCTCGCTGGACGACCGTGAGGTCTTCCAGGACGCCCTGCGTTCGTCCATGGTCAAGCGCGGGGACGAGATCCCGACCTTCGACGAGCTATTCAACCTCTTCTGGTCGGGCTTCTACGACAATCTGAAGGGCGCCTTCGGCGACATGGAGGGCGACCTCGCCAACATGGGCATCGATCTCGAGCAGCTGCTGAGCCAGCTCGCCGAGATGATGGAGAACATGGACGGCGACCTGGACATGGGCGAGCTGGCGCAGGCGCTGCTCACCCAGAACCTGTCGGAGCTCGAGAACATGATCCGCGCCGCGGCCGAGGACGCGGGCACGGGCCGGATCGAGAACATGCTCCAGGTGGGCTTCTTCTCCCGCCGCACGACCGAGCAGCTCGGCCTCGAGGGCGCGCAGCAGGACCTCGAGAACCTCGTCGAACGCATGAAGGCGATGGGGATGGGCGACGAACAGATCCAGCAGATGCAGGAGATGATCCGCAAGCTGATGGAGACGGTGCGCCGCACGGTCCGCAACTTCACCGAGCGGGAGCTGCAGCAGCAGAACCACAACTACATGGAGAAGTTCCGTCGCGAGATGCTGACGGAGAAGAGCTTCTACCACCTGACCGAGGAAGAGATCCAGAAGATGCGCGAGGTCGTGACGCGGCTCGCGCAGCGGATCAAGAACATCCTCTCGATCCGGAAGAAGCGGCTGAAGCGCGGAAAGCTCGACCTGCACCAGACGCTTCGCCGGAACATGGCCCGGGGCGGGATCCCCTTCGAGGTCGTCTACAAGACCCGACGCAAGGACCGGCCGAAGCTGATCATCATGTGCGACGTCTCGTCGTCGGTGGCGAACGTCTCGCGCTTCATGCTGCAGTTCATGTACAGCCTGCAGGAGGCCTTCACGAAGATCCGCTGCTACGTCTTCGTCGCCGAGCTCGGCGAGGTGACGGAAGTCTTCCACGACAAGGACGTGAACAGCGCCGTCGAGAAAGCCCTCGACGGGGGCGACGTGATCAACGTCTATACCCGCAGCAACTTCGGCTTCGCCTTCCACGAGTTCTGGAAGAACCACCTGGCCGCGGTCGACAACAAGACGACCGTGATCATCCTGGGCGACGCGCGCAACAACTACAACGACGCGAAGGCCTGGTGCATCCGGGACATCCAGAACAAGGCCAAGAACGTCGTCTGGCTGAACCCCGAGAGCCCCTCGGCCTGGGGATTCGGCGACTCCGTGATGGACCGGTACATGCCGTACTGCGACATCGTGGAGGAGTGCCGGAACCTTCGACAGCTGTCCAAGGTCGTCGATCAGATCGTGCTCTGACCTTGCCAGGGTGGGGAGGCCCTGCCGCTCTCCGCGGGACGGATGCTTGCTCGCTGCTTCGGGCGGCCTAGGTTCGGGGCATTGCTCGGTCGGGTATCTTGCCTGAGGGCCGCTCGTCGATCGTTCTTATCGGCGGTGTAGGAGGTTGGGGATGAGTGCTTCTGAGGCGATGGATTCGGGGCCGGACGCGACGATCTCGGAGGAGCTCGAGCGGACGATGAAGCGGGGCGTGGCCGAGAAGGACGAGGCCTCGCTCCTCCTGGTCGCGATTCGGGACGTGGCCGTCGTGTCGGCGCTCCTGTCGCTCTTCGCCGCGGCGGAGGCGTGGGCCACGGTTTCTGGGCTGGCCTTCGCCTCGCTCCTCGCGACGGTCGACGGCTTCCTCGTCGGCGCTGCGACGACCGCGCTGGCCCATGAATGGGGGCACTTCGCGGGGGCGCGGCTCGGAGGAGGGCACGCGCCGCTCAAGCCGCTGGCCGGCTTCCTGCCGCTCTTCGACTTCGACTACGCCGCCGACGAGGCCAACAACGAAGGCCGCGGCTTCGAGTGGATGAGCCTCGGTGGGAACATCGCCCACGTCGCCGTCCCGCTCTTCTATTTCCTCGCGCTCCCGACCAACGGCCCGGGGACCGCTGCGCTCGTCGGCGGCGCCGCCGGCTTCGCCGTCTTCTCGAGCCTCGTCGAGTGGCCCGTGATCGCCCGGACGCGTCAGGGGATGCCCGGCCTGAAGGCCCTCGGCACGATCCCGAGAGATTTCGTCCCCCGCTACACCCCCTGGGCCGTCGGCGCTGCCTTCCTGCTCTTCCTCGTTCTCTGAAGCGCGCTTCGCGACGAGGCAGCGCGTATCGCTCCCGGCGCAGGCTCGGCGTCCCAGGACGTCAGGGGCGTTCAGGGGGCGATCCGGTTTCTGCCGTACGCTCGTGGGTCGACCTGACGCGGTAGACGCGCAGGTCCGGATCGCCGTCGTAGCTGAGCTCGAAGAAGCGTGGATCGTGGCGACCGAGCAGGTACAGCTCGACCAGCAGGGAGCTCGCCACCTCGCCGCTCATCACGTAGGCCTTGAAGTTCGACGCTCGCGAGTCGAGGGCCATGACGAGAACGGAGTCGGCTTCGTGGGGGGCGCCGATTCCCGCTCGAAATGCCCGTCTCGAGTGACGATGAAGCGTGAGATCGCCAGCTGGCCGAATCGCCCCCGGCGAAGGTCGAGCGCCGCGGTCCCGTTGCGCGCGAAGCGTGGCGCGCGGTGCGCGAAACGCGGTGCCTGGTGCGCGCGAAGCAGAATCGCGAACTGGCCCATCGCGCGTCGACGACAGGCGTCTACGCGCGCACCGTTGCGAGCATTGAAGGGCCCTGTTTCGATGCGTTCGCTGAAGGGACAGATGCGTCCGCTCCTCAGCGTCCACGATCCACATCCACCTACAAACTCCCACCCACCAAAGAAAAGCGCCCGCTTCGATTGCTCGAAGCGGGCGCTGGTCAGGGGGAGAGGCGGCGGACTCATTCAATGGGGGGTGAGAGGTTGGACATCTCAGAAGAAATGGCCAATCCGCCGCCACTCCGAAACCCGATGACTTATGGGCATTATGCCGGGCTTCGGAAGGTTGTCAATCAAGTTTCGGAACTCCTTTCAATGGAAGATGAAAACGACGCAAATTCGAGGGTTTTTGTGATTTTTCGAGAGACGATCTGAGCAAAACGAGGGGGTTGCCCCGGTCGTGGATCCCCACCCCGGATCGATCGACGCTTCGGGGTCGCTCGGGTACGTTCGGCGCCGCCCGCAGCCGGCGATCGCGCCGCGGCGATCCCTCCCGACGAACCCTGCCGCCCCCTCCGAACGGCCCTGCCGAACACCCGCCAGAGGCGGGCGCGAGAACGATTCCGTGGACTCGAAACGCTTCGCCATCCGCACCTACGGCTGCCAGATGAACGTGCACGACTCCGAGAAGGTCGCGACGCTCCTCGAGGACTCCGGTCTCGCCACGGCGGAGGGCGAGGGGGACGCGGACGTGCTCGTGATCAACACCTGCTCGATCCGCGACAAGGCGGAGCACCAGCTCTACAGCGACCTCGGCAAGCTGCGCGCCTGGAAGGCGGCCAAGCCCGGTCGCGTCGTGGGCGTCGGTGGCTGCGTCGCCCAGCAGGTCGGGGACAAGCTGCTCGGTCGCTTCGACCACCTCGACTTCGTCTTCGGGACCCACAACCTGCGCAAGGTGCCGGCGATGCTCGACCAGGCCTCCGCGGGCCAGCGGGCCGCCTGGGTGGACGAAGAGAAGAGCCAGGCGCGCTTCGATCTGCCGATGCGCCGGCCGGAAGCGCCCGTCGGAAAGCGCCACAAGGCCTTCGTCACGGTCATGGAAGGCTGCGACATGTTCTGCAGCTTCTGCATCGTCCCCTCGACCCGCGGCCGCGAGATCAGCCGCCTGGCGAGCGAGATCGAGGCGGAGGTGGCGTCGCTGGCGGAGCAGGGGATCCGCGAGGTCACGCTCCTCGGGCAGACGGTGAACGCCTACGGGCGGCACGACGTGCGGCGCGGGAAGGCGGCGGCAGCGGGGACGATGCCCTTCGCGGAGCTCCTCGCGCGGCTCGATGCGATCCCGGGCATCGAGCGCCTCCGCTATACGAGCCCGCATCCGCTCTTCTACGACGACGCGTTGATCCGCGCGCACGGTGAGCTCGAGCACCTCTGCCCGCACGTCCATCTGCCGGTCCAGAGCGGTTCGAACACGATCCTCGAAGCGATGCGGCGTCGGTACACGCGCGAGCGCTACTTCGAGATCGTCGACGCCCTGCGCGCGGCGCGGCCGGACATCGCGATCACGTCCGACCTGATCGTCGGCTTCCCCGGCGAGACGGAGGCGGACTTCGACGACACCCTCGGCCTGGTCGAGCGCGCCGGACTCGTCGACAGCTTCAGCTTCAAGTACTCCCCGCGTCCCGGCACCACGGCCGCCGACCTCGCCGGCGAGGTCCCGCCGGACGTGGCCCAGGACCGCCTCGAGCGGCTCCAGTCCCAGCAGAAGGCCCAGACCCTCGCGTACCACCGGACCCGGGTGGGGCAGGAGACCCTCGTCTTCGTGGACGGCGAGAGCCGGAAGGGCCACGGGCAGCTCTCCGGCCGAGACCCGCACCACCGCGTCGTGAACGTCGATCTGCCTTTCGAGGCGGGCGTCGGGCCCGGGGCGGCCCTGGCCGTCGAGATCGTCGAGGCGACGCCCCACAGCCTTCTGGGGCGCCCCCTCGATCCCGCGCTCCGCGCCTGAGCCGGCTCGGCCTCGACGGGGCCGGCGCCGGCCGTCCGAGCGCCGATTTCCCCCGATCCCGGGTGAAGTCACGCCCCGGATCTGCCGATGTGCAGAGGAGTGTCGATCGCGCCCGGGGCCCGGTCGGGGCCGCCCTGTGCGTCCTCGCCGTCGCCGGCGAGCCGATCGGCATGGGACGAACACCGTACGGTGGGCGCACGAGGGGTCATGAGCAGAGCGCGCATACTCGCAGTCGATGATCAGCGTTATTTCCGCGAGCTGATCGAGGGGCTGCTCGACGACGAGGGCTACGCGGTCCAGACGTGCGCGTCCGGCGAGGAAGCGCTTCACATCCTGGAGCGTGAGGACTTCGACGTCATCCTGACCGACCTCGTGATGCCCGGGATCGACGGTGCGGAGCTCGTCCAGCGCGTGAAGGAGCGGCGGCCGGAGCAGGCCGTCGTGATGGTCACCGGCGTCGTCGACGTCGAGACCGCCGTGCAGGCGATGAAGCTCGGGGCCACCGACTACATCCTGAAGCCTTTCGACGGTCCGACCCTCGTGGATGCCCTCGACAAGATTCTCGCCCAACAGCGCCTCGAGACCGAGCACGCGCGCCTGATGGAGGAGAACCTCGAGTTCATGGGCGTGCTCTCCCTGGTCGAGCGCGCGACCGGGCTCTTCTCGACGTTGGCCGTCGAGCCCCTCGCCGAGCGAATCGTCGAGGGGCTCTGCCTCGAGACCCGCGCCCAGTCGGGCGTCCTCTGGGCCGCCGAGGATCCGGGCCGGGAAGGGCTCGATCTGGTGGGCGCGCGAGGCCTCGTGCGCGTCGACGGCGAGCCCGAGCGGGTCGATCTCGGGGACCTCGAATCCGAGTGGTGCCCGGGGCTCTCCGAAGCGCGCTCGGTGTTGGCGGCCATGCCCGAGGACTTCGACGGCATCGAAGCGCTCTACGTGCCGCTGCGTGTCGGCGGGACGACCCTCGGTGTGGCGCGCCTGTCCGACAAGCTCGACGGCGAGCCCTTCGACGCGAACGATCGCGTGCGCGCCGAGAAGTTCTCCGACTACGGCGGGGCGGCGATGCAGAACGCGCTCCGCTTCCGCGCCCTCGAGCGTCGCTCCCTCCGCGATCCCGAGACCCGCGCCTACTCCCACGCCTATCTCGCCGACGCGGTCCGCAACGAGATCCAGAAGGCGAACCGCTTCGGTCACCGCTTCTCGCTCCTGCGCGTCGAGGTCGAGGGCCTGATGTCGCCGGACGCGAACGGTCAACCCGTGATCGTCGACCGCGAAGCCGTCGAAGCGGCCCGCCGGATCGAGGGCGCGCTCCGCGCCACCGACCTGATGGCCACCGCCGCCGACGGGGCCTTCGTCCTGCTGCTCTCCCAGACCGACGCGCTCGGTGCCGGCGTGCTCGCCCAGCGGATCCGCACCGCGTTCTCCGCGCTGTGGGAAGGCAGCGAGGCCCCGGCGACGCGCTTTGCCGCCGCGACCTTCCCGGTCGACGCGACCCAGCTCGAGGGCCTCGAGCGCGTGCTCGGGGAACGGGTCACGCAGGCCCAGCAGAGTCTGCTCGCGACGCGGCCCGAGCTCGCACGGTCGCAGCCCCTCGACCCGCTCTTCGACCGCATGCTCGAGCTCGGCAGCGTCGAGTCGGCCGAGGTCGAGGGACAGATCCTGCGCTTCGTGCTCGAGGACGTCGTGCGGCGCCCGGCGGAGCGCGGAGTGCTCTTCCTGTCCCCGGGTGTGCGCTGGCTCCCGGAAGTCCTCGAGACCCTCGAGGAGATCGGGCGCGGCCCGATGAAGACCGAGATCGTGCTCCTCGCGGAGGGCGAGCCGCGGGAGTCGCACCCGCAGCTCACCTGGGTGACGAAGGCGGGCCTCGATTCGCGCCGGCCCTTCCTGGTCTACTACGGCGACGGTCCCGCCTACGCGATGGTCGGGCAGGTGACCCTGGCCGCGGCCCGCGCGGCGGTGTTCCAGACCGCGGATCGCGCCCTCGTCGAACATCTGGCCTTCGAGCTCCAGCGCGAGCTCGAAATCGTGCTGTCGGTGTAGGGGGAAGCGATGTCGAGTGACCTCGTCCTGATCGCCGATGCCAACCTGGGTCGCGCACGCCGGGTGGCGACGGCCCTCGAGGCGGCGGGCCGGCCCTGCGCCGTCGCGCCCCATGGTGCCGGGGCCCTCGAGATCGCCCTGTCCGAACAGCCGCGGGTCATCGTCACCCACGTCGATCTGCCGCTCGTCGAGCCCGGCAAGCTGGCCGAGATCCTGCGCGCGAATCCGCGCACGCGGGCCGCGCGATTCCTGTTCCTCGGCGCCGACGGCGGTCGCGACGCGACCCTGGGTGGTGTCGGGGACGAGTGCCTGCCCGCCGACGCGGAGACCAACGACATCCAGGACGCCATCGAGGAGCTCCTGGATCGTCAGGCCCGCATCGAGGCGCTCGAGGAGCGTGCGAGCTACGAGCGGGAGTTCGAGGGCTCGCTCTCGGAGCTGCGCCCGGCAGAGCTGCTCCAGATGCTGAACGTGCGGCGCTCGACCGGTCGACTGACGCTGACGCCCGAGCTGGAGGACGGCTCCACCCCGGACGGCTGGATCCTCGTGAGCGAGGGCGAGATCCACGCGGCGGGCGCCGGTGCGGCGGAGGCCGAGAAGGCCCTGTTCCGGATGCTCGACTGGGGACTGGGCGACTTCCACTTCGAGCCGACCGAGATCGATCGTCCGGCCACCATCAAGGCACCGACGCGTTCCGTCCTCGCCGAGGGGCTTCGCCAGCTCGACGAATGGAACCGGCTCGCGCCGAAGCTCCCGCCCCTCGAATCGCCGGTCAAGCTCTGCGTGGAGCGCGGTGAGCTCCCGACGACGGTCCATCCGCTGACCCAGTCGGTGCTCGGCCAGCTCGAGGACGCCGACCGGGTGGGCGACGTCGTCGATCGCTGCCCCCATCCCGACTATCAGGTGCTGCGTACGCTCCATACGCTGGCCGAGCGCGGCATCGTCGAGTTCGGTCGCGCACGGATCGCGCCCCCCGAGCCCGTGTCGGGGCAGGCGATCTTCCACGAGGCCCAGGTCCGCCGACTCCGCAGCTTCGCGGGGCAGGGCGTTTCCCGAGAGGCCGTGCCGCCGAGCTGCAAGCTCCTTGTGGTCGGTGCCAGCCAGGGGGGCGTCGAGCTCTTCGCCTCGTTGATCGCCAAGGTGCCGGGCGCCGAGCTCGCCCCGCGCTTCGAGCGGGGGCAGGTCGGTCGGAGCGATCTCGAGCCGATCGCACGGATCGACGTCGACGGCGACTTCGGCATCGACCTGATCCACGTGCCCACCGCCGAGTCCTGCGCACCGCTCTGGCGGTTCGCCGGCCACCGCGCCCTCGGTACGGTCTTTCTCCTCGATGCGGCCGTCGGGACTTCCGCCGCGGAGCTCGCGCCGGTCTCGGAGGCGCTCGGCAGCGCTCCGGATGCGCGGACCTTCCACGTGGTGATGCTGGGCGAGGGAGAACGTCTCTCCCCCGACGACCTGCGCGACAACCTGTCGCTGATCGACGAAGCGAGCCTCTTCCTGCTGCCGATCGAGCCGGACAAGGATCCGAGCTCGCTCCTGCGCAGTCTCTTCGCGAGGATCGTTCCGTGAGGGCGTCCCAGCTCAAGCACTTCGCGCTCCTCGCGGAGTTCAGCGAAGAGGAACGCGAGGCCCTCGCCGACCTGCTCGAGGAGCGTTCGCTTCCCGACGGCAAGAGCGCGTTCCGGGAGGGCGCCGAGGCCGAGGGCATGGTCCTCCTCTCCGAGGGACGTCTCAAGCTCAAGAGCAAGCGGACCGGCGCCGTCGTGGGCGTCCTCGAGGCGCCTGCGCACCTGGGCGCCGCGTCGCTCTTCGCCTTCGGCAAGCGGGAGGTGACGGCGCTCGCCGACGGCGGCGCGACCATCCACCTGCTCTCCCGAACCGGCCTGCCGCGCCTGGCCGACGACTCGCCCCGGGCCGCGTTCCGGTTGGCGGAGGCCGTCGCCGCCGAGCTCGCCGGCCTGGTCCGAGTCGGGCTCGATGCCCTGGCAGAACACGATCTCGGAGACACGAAGTAGCCTCCGGCGTGCCGCGCCCCGGCGGGTTCCTTGAAACCGGACCGACCGCCGATTATGCTCCGGCATCGTCTCGCGGGGGTGACGCGGCCGGATGCCCACCGGTCCCGGTTTCCCGTATCTGCCCCCGAGCTTTCGGCCCCTCGCGCTGCGATACCCGTCCCAGACGCGCGCGCGAGGTACCCCCATGACCGAACCGACGACCCGGCCGGAGATCCGCGAAGGCCTGACCTTCGACGACGTTCTGCTCGTCCCGAACGCCTCCGAGGTCCTGCCGAACGACGTCGATCTACGCACCCGGCTCACTTCGACGATCGAGCTGAACACGCCGCTGATCTCGGCGGCGATGGACACGGTCACCGAGCACGAGACCGCGATCTGCATGGCGCGCAACGGCGGGATCGGGATCGTCCACAAGAACCTCTCGGTCGCCGAGCAGGCGGCCGAGGTCGACAAGGTCAAACGCTCCGAGTCGGGCATGATCGTCGACCCGATCACGATGCGTCCCGAGCAGCCGATCCGCGAGGCGCTCGAGGTGATGAGCCGCTTCCGGATCTCCGGCGTGCCGGTGACCCGCGACGGCAAGGCCGTCGGGATCCTGACGAACCGCGACCTGCGCTTCGTGAAGGACGTGACCGCCGAGATCTCGACCGTCATGACGAGCGAAGGGCTGGTGACCGTCGAGCCGGGGACCACGATGGAGCGCGCCCGGGAGCTGCTCCACCACCACCGGATCGAGAAGCTGCTCGTGGTCGATGGCGACGGCAAGCTCTGCGGCCTGATCACGATCAAGGACATCGAGAAGACCGAGCGCTATCCCGATGCCTGCAAGGACGACCTCGGTCGGCTGCGCTGCGGCGCGGCGATCGGCGTCGGGCCCGACCGGCTGGAGCGCTGCCAGGCGCTGGTGGACGCGGGGGTCGACGTCGTGATCGTGGACACCGCCCATGGGCATTCCGCCGGCGTGCTCGAGACGGTGCGCGAGCTCGCGAGCCACTTCCCGGAGCTCTCCCTCGTCGGCGGCAACGTGGCGACGGCCGAGGGCGCCGAGGCGCTGATCAAGGCCGGCGTGTCGGCCGTGAAGGTCGGCGTCGGGCCGGGCTCGATCTGTACGACGCGGGTCGTCGCCGGCGTGGGCGTTCCCCAGTTCACCGCGATTCGCGACGCCTCCGAGGTGGCGAGTCGCTCGGGGGTCCCGGTGATCGGTGACGGCGGGATCAAGTTCTCGGGCGACGTCGTGAAGGGACTCGCGGCCGGCGCCTCGACGATCATGATCGGCTCGCTCTTCGCCGGAACCGACGAATCGCCCGGCGAGGTCGTGCTCTTCCAGGGCCGCTCTTACAAGGTCTACCGGGGCATGGGCTCGCTCGGCGCGATGGCCGCCGGCAGCCGTGACCGCTACTTCCAGGACGAGGTGTCCAACGACAAGCTCGTCCCGGAAGGAATCGAGGGGCGCGTGCCGTACCGCGGGAGCCTCTCCCAGTCACTCCACCAGCTCTATGGCGGCCTCCGCTCGGGCATGGGCTACTGCGGCGCTCCGGATCTCGCCTCGCTCCGCGAGGGCGCCCGGTTCGTGCGGATCTCCTCCGCCGGGCTCCACGAGAGCCACGTCCACGACGTGATCGTGACCAAGGAGGCGCCGAACTACCGGCTCGAGTGACGACTGCACGGTGCTGCCACCCCCCCATCGTCATGGGCAGCACCGCCGGATCAGGCCGCCGGATCCACCCATCGCGTCGAACGGGATCCCCGCCCGCGCGACCCAGCCCGGAACACCCGGGGAGACCCCCTCCCATGACCGACTCCCATTCCTCGCGGATCCTGATCCTCGACTTCGGCGCCCAGTATTCCCAGCTGATCGCGCGCCGGGTCCGCGAGAGCCAGGTCTACTGCGAGCTCGTCCCTGCCGACGTCTCGCTCGATCGCATCAAGGATTTCGCGCCGGACGGCGTGATCCTCTCCGGGGGCCCGTCCTCCGTCCTCGACCCGGATTCGCCGGACATGGACGAGGGCGTGCTCCAGCTCGGCGTCCCGGTGCTCGGGATCTGCTACGGGCTCCAGCTCCTGGTGCAGAAGCTCGGCGGCCAGGTCGAGTCCGCCGACGACCGGGAATACGGCCGCGCCGAGCTCGAGATCGTCGACGACGACCCGCTCTTCGACGGACTGGCCCGAGACGACGAGCAGGTCGTCTGGATGAGCCACGGCGACCGGGTGCTCGCGCTGCCCGACGACATGCACGTGATCGCGAAGTCGGGAGGCTCGCCCTTCGCCGCGGTGCGCTCGACGCGCGGCCCCTACTGGGGCGTGCAGTTCCACCCGGAGGTGGTCCACACGAAGGGCGGCGTCCGGATGCTCGAGAACTTCGTCCACGGCATCTGCGGCTGTGACCCGTCGTGGACGATGTCGAGCTTCGTGGACGATACGGTCGAGTCGATCCGGAAGCAGGTCGGGGGCAAGCGCGCGGTCTGCGGCCTCTCCGGCGGCGTCGATTCCTCCGTCGCGGCGGCGCTGGTCCACCGCGCGATCGGCGACCAGCTGACCTGCATCTTCGTCGACCACGGCATGATGCGAAAGAACGAGCGCCAGGAGGTCGAGGCACTCTTCGCCGAGGCGCTCGGCGTCGAGCTGATCTCGGTCGACGCGAGCGACCGCTTCCTCAAGGCCCTCGAAGGCGTCTCCGAGCCCGAGAAGAAACGCAAGATCATCGGCAACATGTTCATCGAGGTCTTCGACGAGGTCGCCGCCCGGATCACCGAGGAGAGAGGGGACGTCGGCTTCCTGGTCCAGGGCACGCTCTATCCCGACGTCATCGAGAGCGTTTCCGTCAAGGGCAAGTCGGTCACGATCAAGACCCACCACAACGTGGGCGGGCTGCCCGACGACATGAAGCTCGATCTCGTCGAGCCGCTTCGGGAGCTCTTCAAGGACGAGGTCCGCGCCGTCGGCCGGGAGCTCGGCCTCCCGGCCCGGGCGCTCGGGCGCCATCCCTTCCCGGGCCCGGGACTCGGGATCCGGATCCTGGGCGAGGTCACGCCGGAGCGGCTCGCGCCGCTCCGCGAAGCCGACGCGATCATGGTCGAGGAGATTCGGCAGGCCGGTCTCTACGACGAGATCTGGCAGGCCCTGGTGGTCTTCCTCCCGGTCCAGAGCGTGGGGGTGATGGGCGACGATCGGACCTACGAGAACGTCGTGGCCGTGCGCTGCGTGACGTCGACGGACGCGATGACCGCGGACTTCGCGCACATCCCCTACGACGTGCTGGGCCGGATCTCCAACCGGATCATCAACGAGGTCCAGGGGATCAACCGCGTCGTCTACGACATCTCGAGCAAGCCGCCGGCCACGATCGAGTGGGAATAGGGGAGAGAGCCTTCAGCGCCTGAAGAAGACCAACGGATGCCCAAGCCCTTCGTCCACCTCCACCTCCACACGCAGTACTCGCTCCTCGACGGGGCGATCAAGCACAACCCTCTCTTCGAACGAGCGAAGTCTGCGAACATGCCGGCGGTCGCCCAGACCGACCACGGCAACCTCTTCGGGACGATCGAGTTCTACGAGAAGGCGCGCGCCAACGGCGTGAAGCCGATCATCGGGTGCGAGGCGTACTTCGCCGGCGGCTCCCGCTTCGACCGCGAACGCAAGCAGCGCGAAGAGACCGGCTACGACTCGGTCAATCATCTGCTGCTGCTGGCGATGAACAACACCGGCTACGCCAACCTGATGAAGCTCATCTCGAAGGCGTACCTCGAGGGCTTCTACTACAAGCCGCGGATCGACTGGGAGCTGCTCGAGCAGCACCACGAAGGGTTGATCTGCACGTCGGGTTGTCTCTCGTCGCCGGTCTCGCGCGCGATCACGGCCGGGGAGCTCGACAAGGCGTGGACCCTCGCCGAGGACTTCCATCGTCTCTTCGGCGACCGCTACTACCTCGAGGTGATGCGCCACGGCATCCAGGACCAGGAGATCGTCAACCAGGAACTCTTCAAGATGAAGCACGACCTGGGGATCCCCCTGGTCGCGACGAACGATGCCCACTATCTCGAAGAGCACGATCACGACGACCACGACGTGCTCTTGTGTGTCGGAACGGCCGCCAACGTCAGCGACGAGAAGCGATTTCGTTTCGACGGCAAGGGGTTCTACGTCAAGGATGGCGACGCGATGCTGGAGGTCTTCCACGACCATCCGGACGCGGTCGAGAACACGCTCGAGATCGCGGAGCGGTGCGACGTCGAGATCGACATGGACACGTATCACATGCCGGACTACCAGGTCCCGTCCGGCAAGAGCCTCGAGGAGGTCATGGAGGAGCAGGCCTTCTCGGGCCTGCGCGAGAAGCTCGGCATGGAGCCGGACGAGCCCTTCGAGGGCGACAAGGGCAAGGCCTACGTCGACCGCCTCCACCACGAGCTCGGCGTCATCAACAAGATGGGCTTCCCGGGCTACTTCCTGATCGTCGCCGACTTCATCAACTACGCGAAGCGCAACGGGATCCCCGTCGGCCCCGGGCGCGGCAGCTCCGCGGGCAGCCTCGTCGCGTACGGCATGAACATCACGAACGTCGACCCGATCGAGTACGACATCATCTTCGAGCGCTTCCTGAATCCCGAGCGCATCTCGATGCCGGATATCGACGTCGATTTCTGCATGCGGGGCCGCGAGCAGGTGATCCGCTGGGTCGCCGACAAGTACGACGGCAAGGTCCCGGAGCGCGACGAAGACGACCCGCGCCACGAGCTCGACGGCAAGTACGACGAGATGCGCGTGGCGCAGATCGCGACCTTCGGGACGCTTCAGGCGAAGGCGGCCATTCGCGACGTCGGCCGCGTGCTCGGGATGAGCTTCGGCGACGTCGACCGGATCGCGAAGCTCGTGCCAGAGGTCCTCGGAATCAAGCTCGCGGACGCGATCGATCAGTCGCCGGAGCTCCGCGCGATGATGGATTCGGATTCCCAGGTCAAGCGACTCGTCGACACGGCCCGCAGCCTCGAGGGGCTCACACGCCACGCCTCGAAGCACGCCGCCGGCGTGGTGATCGGCACGAAGCCGCTGATCGACATGGTTCCGCTCTACAAGGATCCGAAGTCCGGCGACGTGATGACCCAGTACAACATGGTCAACGTCGAGCAGGTCGGCCTGATCAAGTTCGACTTCCTGGGGCTCAAGACACTCACGCTCATGGCGGACGCCGAGCGGATGATCCGCAAGAAGCCGGGCTTCGAGGAGTTCGACGTCAACGCCATCCCGATGGACGACGAGCCGACGTACGACCTGTTGTGTGGGGGCGACACCGAAGGCGTGTTCCAGGTGGAGTCCTCGGGCATGACGGATCTCGTGCTCAAGCTGAAGCCGAGGACCTTCCGCGAGATCATCCCGCTCGTCGCGCTCTATCGTCCGGGGCCGCTCCAGTCGGGCATGGTCGACGACTACGTGGCCCGGAAGAACGGCGTCACGAAGATCGAGTACCTCCATTCGACGATCGTGGACCTGACCGAGGAGACGCTCGGCGTCATCGTCTACCAGGATCAGGTGCTGCAGATCGCGCAGAAGATGGCGGGCTACAGCCTAGGCGAGGCGGACCTGCTCCGCCGCGCCATGGGCAAGAAGAAGCCCGAGGTGATGCAGGAGCAGCGCAAGCGCTTCGTCGACGGCTCGGTCGCGAACGACATCGACAAGAACGAGGCCGGCCACGTCTTCGACATGATCGTCGAGTTCGCGGGCTACGGATTTCCGAAGGCGCACTCGACCGCCTACGCCTACATCACGTATCAGACGGCCTTCCTCAAGGCGAACCATCCGGCGGAGTACCTCGCTTCGGTCCTGACGATCGAATCCGTGAATCACGACCGGCTCTCGCGCTACATTGCGCACGTCCGCGAGAAGTCGATCGAGATCCTGCCGCCGGACGTGAACGAATCCGAGCAGGACTTCGGCGTGGTCGACGGCGCGATCCGCTTCGGTTTCGCCGGCATCAAGAATGTCGGCGCCGGCGCGATCGAGTCGGTCCTCGAGGCGCGGGCGGAGGGCGGTCCCTTCGAGAGCCTCTTCGACTTCGCCGACCGCGTGGACGGCAAGAAGGTGAACCGGCGGGTGGTGGAAGCGCTCGTGAAATGCGGCGCCTTCGATTCGCTCCACCCCGGGCGCGCCTCGGTCTGGGCCTCGATCGAGACGGCGCTCGAACGCGCGGCGCGGGCCCAGCGGGACCGCGCGGTCGGGCAGGAGAGTCTCTTCGGAGGAATGAGCGAGGCCGAAGGGCTCGACGCACCGAAGCTGCTCGAGGCGGCGGACTGGGGGGAGCGGGAGCGACTGAGTCACGAGAAGGAGCTGCTCGGCTTCTACGTGACCGGCCACCCCCTGGCCGAGGTGGCCGCGCTGCTCTCCCGCTTCACGGACACCACCGCCCTCGCGGCGGAAGGCAAGGCCGGGCGCGAGATCCGGGCCGGCGGCCTGCTCACGGGACTCCGGGAGACGCGGACGAAACGAGGCCAGCGGATGGGCTTCGGCCAGCTCGAGGATCTCGAGGGCAGCTTCGAGCTCGTCATCTTCTCCGAGCCCTTCGAGCAGCACGTCGAGTTGCTCCGCATGGCCAAGGACGGCGGTGGGGTCGAAGGCGAGGTCGGTCCGATTCCCCTCGTGATCCACGGCACGCTCGAGGAGGGAGATCCGCCGAAGATCCTGGTGCGGGACGTGACGCGCCTCGACCACGCCGAGGAGAAGCTCTCCGCGAGCCTGCGCGTTCGCGTGCAGTCGCCGGACGTCACCCGGGATCGATTGATCGCCCTGCGCAAACTGCTGGGATCCCATGCGGGGGATTGCGGTGTCTATCTCCACATCACGATTCCCGGCGAGAGCGAGACCGTCCTGGGCGTCGGCGGCATCCGCGGCGTCGCCGCCTCCGAGGGGCTCTGCCGCGAGGTCGATCGGCTCTTCGGAAAGCCGGTGACCGAGCGGGCGATGTAGGGCCGGCGCAGGCTCTGTAGAATCCGGTCGTGAGGGGGCTACGCGGGATGGGTTTCGAGGGAAGAGGTCTGGCCGGTCGCTTCGGACAGATGGTCCGGGTGCTGGGAGGGGTCGCGCTCGCGATCTCGTTCTGCGCGGGCGTGGACGGGGACGCGGCGGCCGATACGGCGGCGGGCGTGCAGCGCGTCGAAGCCGTCGGCATCTACGGAATTCGAGACGCGATGCGCAGGAAGGTGATTCCGCGGGACGAGGCGATCGCCGACGCGCGCTGGGAGGGCGTCTCCCGCGTGGCGCTCGAGCTGATCGGCGAGTCGGGGGCGATCGGCCCGGGAGACGACCTCGACGCCTTCGGCGAGATCGTCGACGCGCTGCCGAAGGACGATTCCGACGTCGAGGGGCCCCTCGAATCGCGCGGCTTCGGAGCACGCGCCGTGGATCCCGACGACGTGCGACTGGGGCGGGATGGTCCGAGCGACGACGAAGCCGAGCTGCTGCGGACGGCGCTCGGCAAGGACATGCTGCCGTATACGCGGAGCTATCGGATCCTCGAGGACCAGGGGGAGCTGCCGGTCCTCTTCGCGGACGAGCCCGGGGTCGAGACCGAGTACGTGATCGTGATCGAGGTGATCGTCGACGTCGATCGTGTCGGCCGTGCCCTCGAGGAGGCGGGGCTCGTGGTGGCGGCGGAGGCGCAGGACGAGCAGGTCGACGTGACGATCGAGCTGGTCGGGCTCTCCCGGTACGAAGCCCTCGAGCACGTGCTGGCCGCGCTGCGGGGGCCGCTCGGGGCGACGTCGGTCTCGACGGTCGAATTCGAGCGCGAGCGGCAGCTGATCGCCGTCGAGGGGCCCTTCGATGCGGAGGGGCTCGCGGCGCGGATCGCCGACCTCGGCGACGCGCGACTCGTCCTCGAGCCCGTCGCCCTCGACCCGGTCTTCCGCCGGATTCGGGTGCTGGCACGCTGGTTTCCGCCGATCGAGGCGGATTCGCAGGCGTCGGGTCGCTGAAACCGGCCTCAGGTCGGCGGGAGCGGGCTGCGGACGGCCGGGGCACACCCCGGGACGGCTTTTCCCCGCTGGAACCTGTTGACGCTTCCCGATCAAAAGGCTAATTAAACCGCCGCTTTAGCTGGATCATAGACACGTAGCTCAGGGGTCTAGAGCACCGCCTTGACATGGCGGGGGTCGGCGGTTCAAATCCGCCCGTGTCTACCAGCCTCTTTTCCACGGCCGGATTCCGGTGGCGCTGGGGGGCGTCTTCGCTGGAAACCCTCGACGCGGTCGCCGCGCCGTGGCCGTCTCGTGGTTTCGGAGCGCGCGCTCGATCTCGAACGTGCGCTCGCGAGTCTAGAGGTCTGCGGTGGATCGTCGCGAACCCAAAACGGAAGGCCCTCGGCTGCGCCCGCTCTCGGGACGCACGGCTCGCTGTGCCTTTCGCGCGCGCCCGCTGACTCCCATGGCCCACGACCATGCGTGACGCCATCACCGTCACGCTCCCCGACGGCAAGCAGCTCGAGCTCGCCGCCGGCGCGACCGTCCTCGACGTCGCCGCCGAGATCGGTCCGGGTCTCGCCAAGGCTGCGCTCGCCGGGCGGATCGACGGTCAGATCGTGGATCTCCGCGCGCCGCTCCGCGAGGACGTCGCGCTCTCGATCGTGACCACGAAGGACGAGACGGGCGGCGAGGTGATCCGCCACTCCGCCGAGCACGTCATGGCCGATGCGGTCAAGCGGCTCTTCCCGAATGCCCAGGTCGACGCCGGGCGAACCGATCACAGCGAGAAGTTCCAGTACGACTTCCTCGTCGACGAGCCCTTCACGCCGGAAGACCTCGAGGCGATCGAGAAGGAGATGAACTCGATCCTCTCCGAGGGCGCCGAATTCTCGCGCGAGGTCCTGTCCCGGGAAGCGGCGGCGGACCTGTTCCGGTCGATGGGCGAGGAGCTGAAGCTCTCGCGCCTGGCGGACATCCCCGAGGACGCCGAGATCACCGTCTTCCGCCACGGCGCCTTCGCCGACCTCTGCCGCGGGCCCCACGTCCAGTCGACGAAGCAGATCGGCGCCGTGAAGCTCCTCGAGTCGAGCGGGACCTACTTCCGCGGCGACGAGTCGGGGCCGAAGCTCCAGCGGATCTACGGCACGGCCTTCGAGAGCAAGAAGGCGCTGAAGAGCCACCTGGCGCGTCTCGAAGAGGCGAAGAAGCGCGATCACCGGCGTGTGGGCGCCGATCTCGGTCTCTTCCACCTCGACCCGCTCGCTCCGGGCTCGCCGTTCTACCTGCCGAAGGGCATGGCGCTCTACAACGAGCTCGTCCGCTTCGTCCAGGACCTCTATCCCAAGTACGGATACAAGGAGGTCATGACGCCGCAGCTCTTCCGATCGGACCTGTTCAAGACGTCGGGACACTACGACAAGTTCCACGACGACATGTACTGGTTCGAAGGCAGCGACGAGGGCGAGGAGCTCGGCGTCAAGGCGATGAACTGCCCGGGCCACTGCCATCTCTTCTCGACCGGCAAGCGCAGCTACCGCGAGCTGCCGATCCGCTGGGCCGAGTTCTCGCGTCTCCACCGCAACGAGCGAAGCGGCACCCTCAACGGGATCACCCGCGTCCGCACCTTCGCGCAGGACGATGCGCACATCTACTGCGAGCCCGAGCAGGTTCCGCAGGAAATCGACAGCTTCTTCCAGATGACGGCCGAGATCTACGACAAGCTCGGCGTCGACGGGGTCGAGATGGCGGTCTCGACGCGGCCCGACGAGTTCCTCGGCGATCCCGCGGACTGGGACGTGGCCGAGAAGGCGCTGATCGAGGCCGTCGAGCGGGCCGGCTTCCATTGCCACATCAAGGAAAAGGACGCGGCCTTCTACGCGCCCAAGGTCGAGGCGGACTTCAAGGACGTCCTCGGTCGCGCCTGGACGCTGGCGACGATCCAGATCGACATGGCGATGCCGGGGCGCTTCGGGCTCAAGTACGTCGGACGCGACGGCGAGCTCCACCAGCCCGCGATGCTCCACCGGGCGATCCTGGGCTCCCTCGAGCGCTTCATCGGGATCTACATCGAGCACACCGGCGGCGATTTCCCCTTCTGGCTGAGCCCCGTCCAGGTCGTCATCCTGCCGATCGCGGATCGCCACGCGCCCCGGGCCCACGAATTGAAGTCCGCACTCGCCGCGAAGGGGGTGCGTGCGGAAGTCGACGATCGGAGCGAGACTCTCGGGTTCCGGATCCGCGAGGGTCAGACCCAGAAGATTCCGCTCACCCTGGTGATCGGAGACGACGAAGTCGAGCGGGGAACGGTTTCCCCGCGTTTGAGAAAATCCAAGCAGGCCAACGACGCGATGTCGGCGGAGGCGCTCGTCGAAGCGCTCGCCCAGGCGAACGCCGAACGTCGCAAAGCTCCGTTGGACTGAGGAGGAGAGCCACATTCCGTCCAGATCCAGATTCAGGATCGTTCAGCCCGAGCGTGATCAGACCCGGGTGAACGAGAGGATTCGAGTCCGTGAAGTCCGCGTCATCGGCGCCGACGGGGAGCAGCTCGGCGTGATGCCGCCGGAAGCCGCCCTCGACATCGCCCGAGAAGACGGTCTCGATCTGGTGGAGGTGGCCGCGAACTCGCGTCCGCCCGTCTGCCGGATCATGGACTACGGCAAGTTCAAGTACGAGCAGAAGAAGAAGGGTGCGAACAAGAAGACCCAGTCGGCGAGCCTCAAGGAGGTGAAGCTTCGACCGGGGACCGATCAGCACGACCTGAACTTCAAGCTCGGCAACGCGCGTAAGTTCCTCATGGCGGGCGACAAGGTGAAGGTCACGGTGATGTTCCGTGGTCGGGAGATGGTCCACACCTATCGCGGTCGCGAGCAGCTCAACACGGTGATCGAACAGCTCGGTCCGATCGCGAAGGTGGAGTCGACCCCCCGGATGGAGGGGCGCTTCATGTCGATGATCCTGGTCGCCGACCGCGAGGCGGTGGCGGAGGCCAAGCGCGCCGAAGAGGCGGGCGAGGTCGCGGAAGCGGACGCGGAAGAGACGACCGAGGAGACGGCGACCGAAGCGGCGGCCACGGAAGAAACCGCGGCAGAGGAAGCCACGACGAACTAGTCGCCTGCGGGCACTCGGCGACGAGTGAACCGAGCGACGTATCGGCGGTGGGCACGAAGCCCGCTGCCTCAACCAGGCGAAGGAAAGGTTCCGATGCCCAAGATGAAGACCCACCGCGGGTCGGCGAAGCGGTTCAGCAAGACCGGAACGGGCAAGCTGAAGCGCAACAAGAGCAATCGTCAGCACATCCTGACGAAGAAGACGACGAAGCGGAAGCGTCAGCTGCGCCAGCACGATCTGGTGTCGGCGCACGACGAGCCGCGCGTACGTCGGCTTTTGCCTTATCTCTGATTTTTCGAGCGCTGCGAGCGCCGGCGTGATCTCGGATCTGCCCGGCGCGCGCTCGATGACAGGATGAGGCTTGGAGCCAGCAGGGGCCGCACGGAGCGGAGCCTGCGTTGAACCGTCCGAGGAGGCCGAGGCACGCCTGCCGGACTGGCAAGACCCCGGAAACGATTCCTGGCGGTCGAAGAAAAGCGAGAGGAAGATGCCGAGAGTGAAGCGGGGCGTCCCCGGCGCCAAGCGACGAAAACGAGTACTGAAGCGCGCGAAGGGCTATTTCGGCGCGCGCAGCAAGCTCCACGGCGTGGCGACCGAGGCCGTCGACAAGGCGGAGAAGTACGCCTATCGCGACCGTCGCCAGCGCAAGCGAGAATTCCGCGGTCTCTGGATCGCGCGCATCAACGCGGCGGCACGCCAAAACGGTGTTTCATACAGCCGCCTGATGGCCGGCCTGAAGGCGGCCGATATCGAAGTCGACCGGAAGGTCCTGGCTCAGCTGGCCCTCGAGGACCCGCAGGGCTTCGCGGCCCTGGCCGAGAAGGCCAAGGGCAGCCTCCAGTCGTGACCCAACGGGCGGGCGGCGCGACGCGATTTGGGCGTCGCGCCGACCTGCGCGAGGTTCGAGACCAGCCAGGGCTACCTTTCTTCGAGCGCGCCAACCAGGCGTAGTCATTGAGGGAATCAGAGGTCCAGGGCCCTTCGAGGGGCCGGAAGCGGGAGAGCGGACGATGACCAAAGCCGAGATCGTCGAACAGATCTACGAGCGGGTGGGCTTCTCCAAGAAGGAGGCCGCGGAGCTCGTCGAGAAGGTGTTCGAGATCATGAAGGAGACCCTCGCCGAGGGCGAGAAGGTCAAGATCTCCGGCTTCGGCAACTTCGTCGTGCGCGAGAAGAACGCGCGCAAGGGGCGGAATCCCCAGACCGGGCAGGAGATCCTGCTCGACGCCCGTCGCGTCCTCACCTTCAAGCCCAGCCTCGTTCTGAAGAACGTCCTGAACGAGACCGAGGTGACCGACGAGGATCGCGCCGCGGAAGCGCGCCAGAACGACGAGGCCTAGCCGGGGTCGTCGTTCTCGTGACTCGCGCCGTCGATGCGCGAGTTTTCCCGTGCACGCGTCGTCCTCGCGTGGCATCGTGAGTCCGCCACTTTCAGGGTTCGGGGGAACGCATGCCGCGAGGGACGGGGAAGTCGGGCGCAAAGCGCGGGACCAAGGCTGGTGCGAAGGGCAGCGCAAAGAGCGGGACGAAGAGTTCCTCCGCCCAGGACGTCGACGGGATCGAGCCCGTCGACCACGAGGGCGACGCCGCCGCGCGTACGAAGCTCCTCGCCTCCGACAAGCTCTACTACCGGATCGGCGAAGTCAGCAAGCTGACCGGCGTGAAGGCGCACGTCCTTCGGTACTGGGAGACCGAGTTCCGATGGATGGCGCCGCCGAAGAGCCGCTCCAAGCAGCGCCTCTATCGCAAGCGCGACATCGAGTTCGTCTGGCTCCTCAAGCGGCTGCTCTGGGACGAGCGCTACACGATCGCCGGTGCCCGTCGGCGCATCCAGGAGCTCGGCGTCGAGGATGCACTCGCGCTCCTCGACCAGCCGCCCGGCACGAGCGCGACGAAGTCCGAAGTCGAAGCCGCCGTGCAGGCCGCGAGCAGCGAGCAGTGGGTCTCGTTCCGCGCGGCCCTCGACGAGATGCAGTCGGAGCTCGTCGCGATCCGGGGAGTGCTGCAGGAAGGATCATGAGCGCGACCGCGCTCGATTCTCCGACCGGGGCGATCGCACTCGCGCCAAAGGCGGACGCATGAGTCCGAGTGCGCCGTCCGATCATGGGGCTGGAATCGACGGACTCTCCGAGGTGAGCCGGAAAGCGTTCTCCGAGACGTCCGACCCGGCCGCCTACGTAGGACGGCCGGCCAGCGATGCGACGCTCGACGCGGTCGATCGCTGGCTCGAGGGGGGCTCGACGGTCTGCGCCCTCGTCGCCACGCCCGGGCTCGGCAAGACGATGCTCCTGCGCGTCGTCGAGGCGCGGCTGGGCGAGCGCGGGATGGCGTCCCGGACCGGCGCAGGGCGTCCGAACGCGCTCTATCTCCCCTATGCGGGCCTGGGCCCGATCGACCTCGCGATCTGGGTGCACGGGCTCCTGGGTCGGCCGGCGCCCGCGATCGCGGAGGCGGGCGAAGCCGTGGCAGCACTCGCCCGACTGGGGGAGGGCCCGGATGCGCCCTTCACGCTCCTGCTGGACGACGCCGACTCGATCCCCCCGGAGACCCTCGAGGCCATCACGTCGACGCTTCCGACGGAGCGCTCGTCGCTGCGTCTGCTGCTCGCGCTCAACCCCGACTCGAAGGGCAGCCGACTGATCGCGGCGCTGCATGCGCTCGCGCCGCAGGAGATCCGCTACCGGGAACGGCTGAGTCCCGTCGAGACGAGGGCGTACGTGCGCGCTCGGATGCGCTGGGCCGGCTTCGCCGCCGCCGAGATCGATCGCGTCGACGACGAGGAGTCGCGCCGGATCCACGCACTCTCGAACGGCATCCCGCGCGCGATCCACGCGGTCGCCGCGGACCGTCTCCACACCGCCTCGACGATCCGCGGGGCCGAGGGCCTGGGGGCCAAGCGACGTCGCGAGGACTGGATGGGCCGCCCGATCGAGGACGACCTCGAGTTCTGATCCGGCGGCGTCCCGAGTCCGACCCGCAGGTCGGATTTCCCTGTCGTTTCCGGGGCTTCCGGCATCGACTCCCCCGGTCCCGTGAGCTAAACCTACGCGCTCGTCGGGCCGTGGCGCAGTCTGGTAGCGCGCTTGACTGGGGGTCAAGAGGTCGCGGGTTCAAGTCCCGCCGGCCCGACCATTTTCCTTGCGGGCGGAGTTGCACGGACTCCCTCGCAAGCTTCCCGACTTTTCGGCGCAGCATCGGATCGGCGTTGCTGTCGGGCCGATCGTGGGAGCAGGGATCCCTCGCCGGTCGAGGCAGGCGCCCTGGGGCGCCGTTCAGGCGGGTTCGATGCGATAGGCTCCCCCCATGCCCCGCCTATCGAAGCTCTCTCGCTCGGTCGCCGACCGGGTCGTGCTGATCACCGGTGCCGCCAGCGGCATGGGCCGTGCGACCGCCCACCTCTTCGCCGACGAAGGCGCGAAGGTCGCGGTGACCGATCTCGGTCGGGATCGCGTCGATCTCGTCGTCAAGGAGATCACCGAAGCCGGCGGGACCGCCGCGGGTTGGGCGCTCGACGTGGCCGACCTCGACCGCATCCATGCGGTCGTCGACGAGATCGGGGCGACCCTCGGCGACATCGGGATCGTGGTCAACAACGCCGGGATCGCCGTCGGCGGGACCCTCGACATGAGCGACGACGAGTACGAGCCGGGATGGACGCGGGCGCTCGACGTGTTGCTCACGTCGCACCAGCGGATCGTTCGCGCCGCGCTGCCCCAGATGCGTCGGGCCGGCGACGGGCGGATCGTCAACATCGCCTCGACGGAGGGACTCGGGGCGACGAAGAACGCCGGTCCCTATACCGCGGCCAAGCACGGGGTCGTCGGGCTCACGCGGTCGATGGCGCTCGATCTCGGACCCGAGGGCATCACCGCGAACTGCATCTGCCCGGGGCCGATCCTCACGGGTCTGACGGAGGCGATTCCGGAGGCGCACCGCGAGAAGTTCGCCCGCCGCCGCGTCCCGGCCCGACGCTACGCCGACCCCGAAGAGGTGGCGCACATGACGCTCTCGCTCGCGTTGCCCGCCGCTTCCTACCTCAATGGCGTGGCGATTCCGGTCGATGGGGGATTGTCGATCCAGAACACGTAGGCCGCCGGGGCCCGTGGATCGAAGCTGGGGGGAGCGTTGAGCGAAGGCGCGGGAACGCAGAGCAGGGGCCGGATCCTCGTGACGGGAGGCGCCGGCTTCATCGGCTCGCATACGATCGTCGACCTGGTCGAGAACGGCTTCGAGCCGGTGATCGTCGACGACTTCTCGAACTCCGATCGTGGGGTCGTCGAGGGGCTGGCGGGGATCTGCGGCCGGCCGATCTCCTGCTACGAGATCGACTGCGGCGACAAGGAGCGGCTCTCGCAGGTCTTCGAGGCGGCGGGGCCGATCGAGGGCGTGATCCATTTCGCGGCGTCGAAGGCCGTCGGCGAGTCTCAGGAGAAGCCGCTCCTCTACTACCGGAACAATGTGGGCGGGCTCCTGAACCTGCTCGAGGTGATGGGCGAGTTCGGCACCCGCGACCTCGTCTTCTCGTCGTCCTGCACGGTCTATGGGCAGCCGGAGGCGCTCCCCGTCACGGAGGAGACGCCGCGGGCGGAGCCGGCGAGCGTCTACGGCGCGACCAAGCGGATCTGCGAGGACATCCTGGCGGACGTCGTCGCTTCCGGCGCGCCGCATCGCGTGACCCTGCTTCGCTACTTCAATCCGATCGGGGCCCACCCGTCGGCACGGATCGGCGAGCTGCCCCTGGGCGATCCGCAGAACCTCGTCCCCATCATCTTGCAGAGCGCGGCGGGCCTGCGCGGGCCGGTGCAGATCTTCGGCGACGACTGGGATACGCCCGACGGGACGTGTGTGCGCGACTACATCCACGTGCTCGATCTCGCGGCGGCGCACGTCCGCTCCCTCGATTGGATGGCGGAGCAGGGCGATGGGCCGCTCGTCGAGGTCTTCAACGTGGGGACGGGGCGGGGGACGTCCGTTCAGGAAGCCGTCGACGCCTTCGAACGCGCCACCGGACAGTCGATCGCCCGGGAGGTCGGCCCGCGCCGATCCGGCGACATCGAGCAGATCTTCGCGTCCTGCGACAAGGTCGAGGAGGTGCTCGGCTGGAAGGCGAGGCGGACGATCGACGATGCGATGCGAGACGCCTGGCGTTGGCAGGAGCGCCTGGGGTCGCGCTAGGCCCAGCCCCCGCCACAGCCCCCGTCACCCCGACGCGCGCGGCCGTCCCGGTCGCGAAGCGCGGGGCTAGCTCTCGTCGAGGAGGCGAAGCAGGTACTCGCCGTACTCGTTCTTCGAGAGCGCGCTCGCCTGGCTGCGGAGCTGATCGTTCTCGATCCAGCCGTTGCGCCACCCGATCTCCTCGGGACAGGAGATGAGCAGGCCCTGACGCTGCTGGACGGCTTCGATGAAGTTCGCCGCCTGGAGGAGCGCTTCGTGGGTTCCGGTGTCGAGCCAGGCGACGCCGCGGCCGAGCAGCTCGACCTTGAGCGAGCCGCGTTCGAGGTAGGCCAGGTTGACGTCGGTGATCTCGAGCTCGCCGCGGGGGGACGGGGTCAGGCCGCGGGCGATGTCGACGACCTGTTCGTCGTAGAAGTAGAGGCCGGCGACCGCGTAGTTCGAGCGGGGGGTCTCGGGCTTCTCCTCGATCGAGAGCACGCTGCCGTCGTCGCCGAACTCGATCACGCCGTAGCGCTCGGGGTCGTGGACCCGGTAGCCGATGACGGTCGCGCCGGCGTCCTGGGTCGCGGCGCGGCGGATCGAATCGGGGAAACCGTGGCCGTAGAAGATGTTGTCGCCGAGGGCGAGGGCGACCGGATCGCCGTCGATCCAGTCCGCCGCGATCAGGAAGGCCTGGGCGATGCCCTCCGGCTTGTCCTGGACCCGGTACTGGATCCGGACGCCGAACTGGCTGCCGTCGCCGAGCATGCGCTCGAAGATCGGCGTGTCCCAGGGCGTCGAGATCAGGAGGATGTCCCGGATGCCCGCCAGCATCAGCGAGGACAGCGGGTAGTAGACCATCGGCTTGTCGTAGACCGGGAGGAGCTGCTTGGAGACGCCGTTGGTCGCGGGGGCCAGGCGCGTTCCCGAACCGCCGGCGAGGAGGATGCCCTTCATGCCTGGTCTCCTTCCGCGGCGCCCTTCGTTTCGGCGGAAAGGCCCTGTCGTGCGCGCGCGTCGCCTTCCTCCTGGATCGCGAGCCGCCAGGCCTCGTTGTCGAGGTACCAGGCGACGGTCTCGGCGATCGCCTCCTCGAAGGTGTGGCCGGGGCGCCAGCCGAGCTCGCGGAGCGACTTGCTCGCATCGATCGCATAGCGCCGGTCGTGGCCGGGGCGGTCTTCCACGAAGCTCTTGAGCTCGCGGTAGTCGTCGAGACCCTGCCGCTTCATCGCTTCGTTGGCCGCCGCGGGTCGCAGGTGCTCGATCGCGTCGCACAGCGCGTCGACGACCTGCAGGTTCGAGCGCTCGCTGTTCCCACCGAAGGCGTACTGCTCTCCGGGCGTGCCGTCCTCGAGCGCGCGCACGATCCCTTCGCAGTGGTCGGTCACGAAGATCCAGTCGCGCACGTTGCCGCCGTCGCCGTAGATCGGGAGCGGCTTCCCCTCGAGCGTGTTCAACACCATGAGGGGAATCAGCTTCTCGGGGAACTGGTAGGGCCCGTAGTTGTTCGAGCAGTTCGTCGTGAGCGTCGGGAGGCCGTAGGTCTTGTGATAGGCGCGCACCAGCAGATCGGCGCCGGCCTTGGAGGCCGAGTAGGGCGAGTTGGGTGCGTAGGGCGTCTCCTCGGTGAAGTAGCCCTCGGCGCCGAGGGTCCCGTAGACCTCGTCGGTGGAGACGTGCAGGAAGCGGAAGTGCTCCCGGTCTTCGGGCGGGAGCTCGGCGAAGCGGGCGCGCGCGGCCTCGAGGAGCTCGAAGGTCCCGCCGATGTTCGTGTCGACGAACGCGCGCGGGCCATCGATCGAGCGATCGACGTGGCTCTCCGCGGCGAAGTTGAGGATCGCCGTCGGGGCGTGGTCGGCGAAGGCGGCGACGACGTCGTCGGTCCGCGCAATGTCGCCGTGCAGGAAGACGTATCGATCCGGGTCGGGCAGGTCGCGGAGGTTCTCGAGGCTGCCCGCGTAGGTCAGCTTGTCGAGCACGACGATCCGGACGTCGGGACGGTGCTCGAGGGCCCAACGGACGAAATTGGAGCCGATGAAGCCCGCTCCACCCGTCACGAGCCAGGTCTGCGAAATCATGTGGGGCACTCCTGCCGGCCTCGCGGCCTCACGCTAGCACCGGTCCCGCGCGCCCCCGCGCGACGGTCCGGTGCAAGTCTTCCCTCGGCCGGTAGGCATCGATCTTGAGCGTTCCGAGGTGCTTGGGGGGCGGAGTTGCCGGTGGCCTGCGCTCCCGTCCCCGCGCCCCCTCTTGAGTGCCCGCAGCGGCAGGCCGAGGGGTGGGGCGCGGGCGCGGTGTTTTGCCCGAATCCGAATGGCTGCGTTTCGGCCTCGAAATCCCCGTCCCCGATCGGCAGATCGCCGGCAAGATCCGGCCGAACCGGGGTGGGTAGGATTCCACTCTCCTGAACATTTCGTCACAAAGGTCTGGAAACGTTCTGGAAATTACATCGGCTCACGAGCAGTTCACGGTAGCTTCCGCTTATAATCACGTGGCTCGCGCATACCCTTTTCGGTGAGCGCGGGCACATCTTCTGTGGGCCGTTGGGGCCTCTGACGTTCAGAAAATGGGCGATCTGACGTCAGGATTTCTCCCCATGACGATTTCGGAGCGGGAATCGTCCCCACCTCGAGGATCAGGACTTCGCCATGCTGAGGAACAACGGCAAGATCACTTCGTCGCTGCTGATGTCGATGGACGTCGTGGTCAGTACGGTGATCTGCCTCGGCTTGCTCTACTGGACCGATCTCTCTGGCATGAGCGATCCGCTCGCAGAGGCGGGAGGCTCGACGCTTCTCCTCGCGGTCACGGCCTGTCTCGTCTGGCCGTTCACGTTCCAGCAGCTCGATGTCTACGCCTCGGTTCGGACGCTCGGGCCCTGGGACGTCGCCCGTCGGCTGCTGGTTTCCGGCTGCGTCGTCGCGACGATCCTCGGAGCCGTCGCCTTCGCGAGTGACGTGCCGATCTCGCGCGAGTTCCCGTTCGTCTGCGCTGCGGCGCAGGGGGCGGCGCTCTCGTTCATGCGCTTCGCCGTCTACACGACGCTGCGGACGGCGCGTCGCGTCGGACGCAACACGCGAAACGTGCTGATCGTGGGGACGGGCGCGCGCGCGGCGCAGATCAAGCGAAGCATCGAATCCCACCCCCAATGGGGATTGTGCGTTCTGGGCTTCGTCGACGACGTCGACTCCGCGATCGATCGAAGTCTCTTCGATGCGAAGATCTTCCGGGTCTCGGAGATGGACACGGTGCTGACGGAGATGGTCGTCGATCGCGTCCTGATCGCCGTTCCGCGCTCGATGCTCGGCTCGATCGCCCCGGTCCTGTCCGCCTGCAGCAGCACCGGCGTGCCGATCACCTTGATGACGGATCTCTTCGGCGACTACCTGCCGACGCCCTACGTCGGCAACTTCGGGTCCCGGCCGTCCCTCGAGTTCGCCATGGCCCACCACAACTCGTTCCTGCTGAGCGTCAAGCGCGCGGTGGACGTCCTGGGCGCCGCGGCCGCCGTCGTGGTCAGCGCGCCGCTGATCGGGCTCGCTGCCCTCGCGATCAAGCTGGAAGACGGTGGCCCCATCTTCTTCCGTCAGACGCGCTGCGGCCTCTACGGACGCCGCTTCTCGATGATCAAGCTTCGCACGATGTGCGTGGACGCCGAGGCGCGGAAGGCGGACCTCGTCGAGATGAACGAGATGGACGGTCCTGTCTTCAAGGTCAAGCTCGACCCCCGCATCACCAAGGTCGGTGCGTTCCTGCGCCGCTACAGCCTCGACGAGCTTCCGCAGTTCTGGAACGTCCTCTCCGGCGACATGAGTCTGGTCGGGCCGCGTCCCCCGGTTCCGGAGGAAGTGGTCCACTACGAGATCTCCGAGCGACGCCGTCTTTCGATGCGTCCGGGGATCACCTGCATCTGGCAGGTCGGTGGGCGGAACGAGATCGGCTTCGAGGAGTGGGTGAAGCTCGATCTGGAATACATCGATCACTGGTCACTGGGCCTGGACGCGAAGATCCTCTTTCAGACGATCCCCGCCGTCCTCCTGGCTCGCGGCGCTTCCTGATCGACGGGGCGCGTTCGGAGGTGCGACCGACGGCACCTCGCGCTCGTCGTCTCGCCGTCGCAGGAGCGCCTAGCCCGCCCCGAATCCGTGTGGCCCGTGGCCGTCCATGTTGGTGAGATGGAGACCGCCACGCGCTTCCTCGAAGGGTTCGAGCGCAGCCTGGAGCTCGGGCGAGACGGCCAGCGTTCTCCGGTTCTCGAGTACGAGATAGCCGTTCCGCGCGAAGGCCTGGACCCAATCCGGATGCGATTGATTGGAGCCGATCAGGTCGACGCCGCGGTCCTCGAGGACGCGGGAAGCCGCCGCGATCACGACGGGCGCGTCGGCGGGCTTCGCCAGCACGTCGGCGATGCAGCCCACGCGGAGATCGCCGAAGCGTGGATCCTCGGGGTCGCGGTTGTCCATCGCGACCGCCCAGCCGATGTCCTGCCCGCCGCGGCGTACGCGGAGGCGGATGCCGAAGGGCCAGCCCGAAGCCGGCACGAGCGCGTTCATCGTGCCCGCGTCGCGCAGTCCGAGCGCGAGGTAATCACCGTGGCAGGCCGCCCAGAGATCGTCTGCCCAGGCCCCGAACTCGTCGACCTCCTCGCAGGACACGTCGCGCAGGCTCGGGCGCCGGAGTCCGCGGAGCGCCTGAAGGCCACGGAATCCGACGCTGCCCGCGCCCGTGAAGGCGAGGGCGTCGAGCGCCAGGCGATTCCGGGTCGTCCCGCGCAGGTATCGATTGCGGCGCAGGAAAGCGAACGGGCGGCAGACGCGGAGGCAGAAGGGCGTGTCATGGATCAGCCAGCCGAGCGATCTCAGCAGCTGCAACATCGTCGCGTCGTCTCCGCCGTGGCCCCAGCTGTAGAGAAGCGGCGAGCGCTTCAGCATGTCCCGGATCAGGCGCAGGCCGAGGGCGGCGTGGCGCGGCGAGATCGCGCCCTCGGAGACGGGACCCTGCCAGTCGGAGACCGAGTGGCGTTCGCCCCGGATGATCCACGGCTGGGGCTTGAGGGCGTAGGCGCCACGCACTCGCCCCTCGTCATCGGTCGCGACGAAGTGATCTCGCCAGACTTCGACGCCCTCGCGCGGCGGGATCCAGTCGTCGACGGCGGCCTCGTACCAGCCCCACGGCGACTGCCCCTCGGCCATGCGTCGGTTGAAGTCGGCGACTTCGGGGACGTGCTCGTCGCGGTAGGGGACGATTCGGATGCCCATGCCCGTCGAGACTCCTGTGCTGCCTGGGTCGGCGTGTGGAAAACGACGGCCGGCGTCCGGGGGAGGGGCCGCGAGAGTATACGACATCGGCCGTGCGACTCCCTCGCTGTACGGCTTCCCGACCCGCGCGAGGTCGCCTGCACGATCGACGTTCGGCGGTGGGCGACGCGGGGCTATGCTGGCGCGCGATGAAGAGCGAGCTTCGGGTTCTCGTCGTCGGCGCCGGTCTGGCGGGATTGGCGCTCTGCCATGCGCTGTCACGCCGCGGGATCGCCGTCGATCTCGTCGAGCGCGATCCGGTTCCGCGGCCGGGGACGGGCATCCTCCTGGCCGGAAACGCGATGCGGGCCCTCGACGAGATGGGCATCGGGCGCGAGGTCCGACGGGCGGGGCGGGTCGTCTCCGAATTCCGCTTCGCCACGGCCGAAGGCGATGCCCTCTTCGAGGTCGCCGTCCCGGGCGCCTGGCCGGATTTCGTGTCGATCGAGCGGAAGGTGCTGCGCGCGCTCCTCGTCGAGGCCATCGCTCCGATCGTTCCGCGGAACGGATGTGTGATCGAGCGCTTCGTTCCGCACGCCGACGGCGTGCGCATCGTCGACGGCGAAGGCAGGAGCGCGGACTACGGATTGGTGGTGGGGGCCGACGGCGTGCACTCGCAGGTCGCTGTCGACCTCCTGGGCGACGCGCCGACGAAGCCGATCCCGGGACGGATCGGATGGCGATTCGTGGCCGACTGTCCCGCCGGCCTCGAACATCCCCTCTATCAGGTCGGCAACGCCCGAACCTTCCTGCTCCATCCCTTGCCGAACGGGCGGGTCTACTGCGGCGCCGGCCCGGTTCCGAGTCATTGCGTCCCCGAGGGCGCCGATCCCCGAATCGCACTTCGGACCGCGTTCCAGGACTTCGGGGGGCCCGTCTCGCGCGTGATCCACGGGCTCGATTCGATCTCGAACCCCGAGCAGTCGATCATCCCCACCCACTACTGGCAGATCGATCGCGCGCGATGGTCGAAGGCGCGTGTCGTCCTCGTCGGGGATGCCGCCCACGCCTGCGTGCCGACGCTCGCCCAGGGAGCCGCCATGGCCTTCGAAGACGCGCAGGTGCTGAGCGCCGCTCTGGCGCGCGGGGACAGCGTCGAGCACGCGCTCGCGGAGTTCGAAGAGGGTCGGCGTGCTCGCGTTCGAGAGGCCCAGTCGGCTTCGCTCCAGCGCCTTCAGAGGACCGTGGAGCTGGACGATAGACAGTTGATGATTCGGGACCGGGTGCTCGCTCGCGTCGGCAAGGAACAGCTCGAGCGTGCCTGGGCCAACCTCGCGACGAGCGGCCCCTGGGATGCGGGTGACCCAGCCGTGCACCCAACGTCCGGATGAGGAACAGGAGAGGGCGATGATCAAGCTCGTGCAGGAGTATTTCTCGGGCTCGGCCCGGCGCTCGCCGGACCATCCTGCGGTCGTCTGTCGCGACGAGAGCGTGACCTACGGCGAGCTCGATCGACAGACGAACGCCTGGGCGCGCGATCTCCAGGCCCGTGGTCTCCGGCGCGGCGAGTTCGTCGTCTTCTTCATGAAGAAGGGGATCCCGTCGATCCGGTCGATCCTCACGATCCTGAAGACGGACTGTGCCTATGTCCCGGTCGACGTGACGAGCCCGCCGGGACGGCTCGCGGACATCCTCGAGACGACCGGCGCGCGCTTCGTCCTCGTGGACACGAAGAGCGAAGGCATCCTCCGCGACGCGCTGGGAGACGACGCCGCGATCGAGATCGTGAACGTGGAGGGCGAGCCGTCGGGGGCGCCGGAGCCGCTCACGTATCGCAATCTCTCGATCGACATCGCCTACGTGCTCTTCACCAGCGGCTCCACGGGCAAGCCCAAGGGCGTGATGATCAGTCACCAGATGATTCTCGACTACATCGACTGGTGCGTCGAAACCTACGACATCCGGCCGACGGACCGGGTCGCGAATCACGCCCCCCTCTACTTCGACAACTCGACGTTCGATCTCTACACGTCGTTCAAGTCGGGCGCGACCCTCTATCTGGTTCACGACGCGCTGAACACGATCATGGTCAAGCTGATCCCCTGGCTCGACAAGAACGAGATCAGCGTGTTCTTCTGCGTTCCGAGCGTGCTGAACATCCTGCTGAAGTCGGGGAAGCTCGCGCCCGGACAGTTCTCGAAGATGCGCCACGTGCTGGCCGCCGGCGAGGCCCTGCCGCCCGCCGTGCTGGGCCAGTGGATGGATCTCTATCCGCACGTGCAGTACACGAACATGTACGGCCCGACCGAGATCACCGTCGACTGCACCTTCCACGTCGTGCCAGAGCGTCCGGCACCCGACGCGACCCACGTTCCGATCGGGAAGCCCCGCGAGAACATGGAGATCTTCGTGGCGCGCGAAGACGGGACGCACAGCCTCGAGCCCGGCACCGAGGGAGAGTTGCTCGTGCGGGGGAAGTCCGTCTCGTACGGATATCTGGGAGACGCCGAGAAGACGAAGGCCGCGTTCGTGCAGAATCCGATGCACGACCGGTTCCACGATCCGGTCTATCGGACGGGTGACCTCGTGCGGGTCGCCGACGACGGAGGGTTGCTCTTCCTGGGCCGTCTCGACCATCAGATCAAGTACATGGGCAATCGGATCGAGCTCGGCGAGATCGAGTCCGCCCTCGTCGCGCTCGACGGCGTTCGCGACGGCGTCGTCGTGTTCAACGACAGCCCCGTCGTCGAAGAAAAGTGCATCGGCGCGCTCGTCTGCCTCGGCGACGGAGCCGACAAGGAAGCCGTCGTCGCAGAGCTGCGGAAGCGCGTGCCGAGCTACATGGTTCCGCGCAAGGTCGTCGTCGCGGACGCGATTCCGCTGACGCCCAATGGCAAGGCGGATCGCAAGGCGACCTTCGGGCTCGTCTTCGAGGACTGAGTCGGGGGCTCGTCCGGTCGGCTGGGTCCGAAGAGGCCGGCCTCCGGGCGTCAGGCGTCGACGGTGAAGAACGTCTCGTAGATCGCGTTCACGTCGCGAATCGAATCCGCGTCGAGGTCGTCGGTGTCGACCTCGTCACCGAGGAGATGCTCGACGAAGAGGATCAGCTCGACGACCTCGAGGGACGACAGGATGCCGTGCTCGAGGATCGGGGTGTCGTCGAGGAGCTCGGCGGGCCGGTCCTTGGCGTGCTCGAGGATCCAGTCGCGAAGCTTCGTCTTGATTTCGGGCTCGGTCATGTCCATTCGATTCCTGGCGAGGTCAGTCGAGGACCGGCATCGCGGTCAGGATGCCGGAGTCGACGAGATTGGTGAGGAACTTCTCGGAGGCGCGCTGTCGGTGTTCTCGGCAGACCTCGGACTTGAGCGCCGCCTCGCGCGCGGCGTAGGTGTCCTTGATTCCGGCGTCGCGGTAGACGGAGGGGTTGAGGAAGTCACGCCAGCTGGCGTTGATGTAGTCCAGGAGCCAGGACCGGAAGTCCTCGAGCTCTTCCTCGTTCCATTCCGCCGTGATCTCGTCCCACTTCGACTTCAGGTAGGCGCGCCCGAATCGGATGTGGCGGGCCTCGTCGACGTGGTGCACGCGATTGATGTCCCGGCAGATCTGGTCGAGTCGCTCGTCGGCGCCCATCACGACGTTGTAGTAGTCCGAGAGCTCCTCGACGACGAGCACCTTGAGGAGGAACGAGAGATCTTCGCCCCCCTTCGGCATCTCGCGCGCGAACGAGATCTTCTTCTCCGGGTAGACGCGGCCCAGATAGCGCCGCAGGAATCCCGAGAACATCATCATGTGCTTGTTCTCTTCGTCCATGAAGTGATGCATGTACTCGGTAACCGCGAGATCCTTCTCGTTCACGTACATGCGATGGCTCATGCCCTCGAGCAGGGGGCGCTCCCCGTTCAGGATCAGGCTGAAGAATCCACAGCACTCGTAGAAGGCGAGGCGCTTCTGCTCTTCCTCGGTCATCTCGTGCCAGATCGGCGTGTCGTAGAGCGAGACGAGCTCGGGACTCATCGCCCACCCGTCGGGATCGAGCGCCTCCGGAAAATCGAGAACGGTGGAGGGGTCGTAGAAGAATTTCTGAGAGGCCCGCGTCATCTGCTGCGCGACGGTCTGTACCTTGGACATTGGCTTCTCCTGGTCCTGAACTGGGCCTCGGCGGGGCCGTGGGTGAGGGCGCGCCGGCCGCGCGGAGGCTATGGGGGAGTGGCCTCTAGGGCACACGAGGGGACGAAATTTCTGCCAGCGAGACGAGTCTCGGCCCCCCGGAGGAAGGCCGAGGAGGCTGCCACCTTCGATCGTATCGGAGTGCGAGAAACGCGGGTCAAGCGCTTTCGGCTTGCGCTTCCGGCTGGCCGTTCGACCCGTGGCCTCGCACCCCCACGAGTATAGATCCTGTGAGAGCGATGGTCTCGCGAGGAGCCCCTTCGAGTCGCCTTTCTCCTCGTTCGTGATGGCCGGCTCACGGATCACACGGATGGGCGCCGTCCGGCCCGACCCCGCGCGGCGGTGCCGCAGAAACCGCTCAGGGCGTCGGTGGCGAGGGCCGATGCGCGTTTCTGCGGTCTCGTTGGCCGGCGCCCCGGGCACCCACTGAAACTGCGAGCGGCGGCGTGCAGGCCCCGCGTCGATACCGTCCTCGACGGGACAGCGATAACGTTCGGCGGTCATCGGTACCGCAAGTGCGCGGGGAACCAGCAGCCAGCATGCAATCGACCACGGTCTTCTTCAGGGATGACGATGTCGGCGAGCTGACCGATCCACTCCGGAGTGTCCTCGAGATCCTCCTCGAGGCGGAGGTGCCGTGTCACTACCAGGTCGTGCCCAGCTACCTGGACGCGGCAGCCGCCGACGCGCTTCGCAAGCTCCAGTCGGAGCGCGCCGATCTCCTCTTCCTGGACCAGCACGGTTGCACGCACTCGCAGATCGTCGACGGCCAGCCGCGTGCCAGCGAATTCGATGGCGACCGGCCCTACGACGATCAGTTCGATGCAATCTCGACAGGGCGTGACCGGCTGAAGGAGATGCTGGGCGAAAGCTTCTCCGGGCGCGTCTTCACGCCCCCTTGCCACAAATACGACGCGCAGACCCTGCGCGCGCTGGGCGACGCAGGCTTCGACACGCTCTCCGCGGGTCTTCGGGCCGACGGGCCCTCGCGTCTCTACTACGCCGTGGGCCGGCGCCTGGGGCGCGTGAAGCTGCTGGGAAAGCGCGTGTCCTACCACGGTCGTCGGATGCCGGACGCGCGCCTCGTCGAGGTCTCGGTCTCGCTCGACGTCCACGAGGACGTCGACGCCTCGGGGCGTCGGATCGACAAGGATTCCGAGCAGCTCTGGCAGGAGTTCGAATGGCTCCGACGCCGCCTTCCCGCGGTGGGCATCATGCTCCACCACCAGGCTTGCGACACGCCCGCGAAGGTCGGAGCCCTTCGGGCATTCGTGGCGCGACTCCGCGCCGACGCAGGGGTCCGATTCGGACGGCTCGGCGCGCTGGCGGCGGGGGCCGCATGAAGATCGCGTACATGACCCCGCAGTATCCGAAGGTGAGCCACACCTTCATTCGTCGCGAGATCGTCGCGCTCGAGACGAGGGGCCATACGGTCGTCCGACTCACGATCCGCAAGAGCGACCTCGACGTCGTCGTCGATCCGGCTGATCGCGCCGAGCTCGAACGCACGATCGTCGTGCTCGCGGGGTCGGCGAAGCTCCTCTCCGCCGTCCTGATGGTGCTCGCGACGAGACCGCTGCGCGCCGTCGCGGTCGCTGCGAACGCGCTCCGCGTCGGACTGCGAAGCGGGAGCGGCCTGGTTCGCCCCGTCGCCTACTTCGTCGAAGCCTGTCGTCTGGTGCGGCTGTGCGCCGAGGAAGAGGTCCAGCACGTTCACGTCCATTTCGGGACGAACGCCGCGACGGTCGCCATGCTGGCCCATCGCCTCGGCGGCCCGACCTTCAGCGTCGCGATTCACGGGCCGGACGAATGGGACGCGCCCGAGCGTCATCTGATCGCCGACAAGATCCGGGAGGGCGCGTTCACGACCGTGATCTCGGCCTACGCGCGAGCGCAGGCGCAGCGCTGGTCGCGGCCCGAGGACTGGCCGCGCCTGCACGAGGTGCATTGCACGGTCGACGAGGCCTTCTTCGAGGCTGCATCGCCGATCGAGGACGATCCGGAGATTCGATTCGTCTGCGTCGGGCGACTCACGCCGCAGAAGGGGCCGCACCTGCTGGTGGATGCCTTTGCACGACTCATCGAGGAGGGCACCAACGCCCGACTCGTCCTGGCGGGCGACGGCGAGCTGCGTGACGAGGTCGAGGCGCGGATCGCGAGTCACTCACTGGGGGACCGCGTCCGGATCACCGGCTGGATCAGCGAGGCGGAGGTCCGGCGTGAGCTCGCGGCAGCCCATTGTCTGGTTCTGCCGAGCTCCGCCGAGGGGCTTCCCGTGGTCATCATGGAGGCGTTCGCGCTCGGGCGTCCCGTGCTCTCGACCTTCGTGGCGGGCATTCCCGAGTTGGTTCGCCCCGGCGAGAACGGCTGGCTCGTTCCGGCCGGCGATGTCGACGCGCTGGTGTCGACCATGCGTGAGATCGTGAAGACGCCCGTGGACGAGCTTCGCCGGCGAGGCGAGGAGGGAGCGCGGGCGGTTCGCGATCGGCACACCGCCGCCACCGAGGGGCCCAAGGTCGACGCGCTGATCCGCGCGGGTCGAGGCGAGGGCAGCTGACGTGTGTGGCATTGCCGGTGCAATGGGGCCCGCCGCGGCGCCGCTTCGCGAGCGCGTCACGCGCATGACGCGAGCCCAGGCCCACCGCGGGCCGGACGACGAGGCGATCTGGGAGAGCGCTCCGGTCTCCGGTGGGGCCGACGGCCCGGTCCAATGCGTGTTTGGCCACCGTCGACTCTCGGTCGTCGATCTCTCCCCGCTCAGTCGGCAGCCGATGGTCGACGAGGCGACCGGGGTCGTCCTCTGCTTCAACGGCGAGATCTACGACTTTCGCCACTTGCGAAAGGAGCTCGAGGGCGCGGGACATCGATTCAAGTCCCAGGGCGATGGCGAAGTCCTGCTCAAGGCCTGGATCGAGTGGCGGGAGGATTGCCTCGAGCGGCTCGTCGGGATGTTCGCCTTCGCGATCTGGGATCCGCGCGACGTGACGCTCACCCTGGGTCGCGACCGGATGGGGATCAAGCCGCTCTACTACACGCAGAGAGAAGACGGTACGCCCGACGCAGGGGCGATCTACTTCGCTTCCGAGCTCCGTGCCCTCGTGGCCGCCGACGTCACGGAGCGTCGCCTCGACCCCGTGTCCCTCGAGACGTTCGTGCACAACGGCTTCGTGCCGGGTCCGGCGACGATGATTCGCGGGGTTCGGTCTCTGCCGGCGGGATGTCTGCTCCAGATTCCCGTTGCCGGAGGGCGACGAGCCGAGCAGCGGTATTGGCAGCTGCCGACGGCGGATCGGTCGCTCCCGGAGGCCGATGCGGTGGAGGCCGTCGATGCCGCCCTTCGCAGCGCCGTGTCCCGCCGCCTCGTCGCGGACGTGCCGCTGGGCATCTTCCTCTCGGGCGGCGTCGACTCGAGCGCGGTCGCCGCCCTGGCTCAGGCGGCTTCGGATCGAAGCGTGACGACGCTGAACGTGAGCTTCGAGGAAGCCGAGTACGACGAGTCGCCTCAGGCCGAGGCGGTCGCCAAGGCGCTCGGGACCCACCATCGTCGGCTCGCCCTGTCCGAGGACACCTTCGTCGCCGGTCTGGACGACGCGTTGGGGAGCCTCGATCAGCCGACCTTCGACGCGATCAATACGTTCTTCGTCAGCCGTGCGGTCCGCGAGGAAGGTCTGACCGTGGCGCTCGCCGGGACGGGCGGTGACGAGCTCTTCGGCGGCTATTCGAGCTTCGCGGACCTGCCCAGAGCGCGACGACTCCTCGGCGGCGTGGGCTGGCTCCCGGCCTCGCTACGGCGGGGTGTGGGTCAGCTGATCGGGCTCGGCCTCGGTCATGCGGGGACGCGCAGCGTGCCGCCGCAGACGCGGTGGGGAAAGCTCGCGGATCTGCTCGCGTCGCCGCCCGCGCTCTCCGACCTCTATCAGGTGTCCTCCGCGCTCTTCACGGAGCGCTTCAAGGAACGTCTCCTGGCCGAGCGGGCCGGGACCGGTCAGGTCGTCGCGGGCCTCCCGGCCGAGCTGGAGGCGCTTCTCTCCGAGGCGACGCGAGAGCAGCCCGATCTGCACGCGACCTCGATGATGGAGCTCTCGCTCTTCCTGGGAGAGCGGCTGCTCAGGGACACGGACGCGGCCAGCATGGCCGTCGCGCTCGAAGTGCGTGTGCCCTTCGTGGATCACGAATTGATCGAAGCGGTGGCCCGTCTCCCCGAGGCGAGGCGCTTCGCTCCCCTCCGACGCAAGCAACTCCTTCGCGATCTGGGGACCGCCGGCCTCGATCCGGCGATCTTCGACCGCCCGAAGGCCGGCTTCGAGCTTCCGCTCGACGTCTGGTGTCGACGTCGCCTCAAGGGACGCGTGTCCGAGGCGCTGCTCGACGCCGAGGCCTGCCGGCGAGTGGGGCTCCGGCCCGAAGCGGTTCGACAACTCTGGCAGGCCTTCGAGGCGGAGCAGCCCGGGATCTACTGGTCCCGCGTGTGGTCTCTCTTCGTCCTGCTCACCTGGAGCCAGCAACATGATGTCCGAATCTAGCCCGAACGTTCCCTCGAACGAAGCGGCTCCGGTGCCGCCCATCCGGCAGGAGCACGGTGATGTACGGCCGGCGCCGTCGCGGCGGTACTGCCTGATCACGCCGTGTCGAAACGAGGCGGAGTACATCCGCTCCACGCTCGAAACCACTACTCAGCAGAGCGTGCCGCCGACGCTCTGGGTCATCGTCGACGACGGATCGACCGACGAGACGCCGGAGATCCTCGCGGAGTACGCCGCGCGCTTCGACTACATCCAGATCGTCTCGCGCGCGGATCGGGGCGCGCGCGCGGTCGGGCCCGGCGTGGTCGAGGCCTTCTACGACGGTCTCTCGCACGTCGATCTCGCCGACTTCGACTACGTCTGCAAGTTCGATGGGGATCTCGAGATTCCGCCGCGCTACTTCGAGCGCTTGATGGAGATCATGGAAGAGGACCCCTACATGGGGAACTGCTCCGGAAAGCTCCATCTGCGCCACGACGACGGTACGCTCGAGCAGGAGCGGACCGGAGACGAGAACGCCGTCGGCCCGACCAAGTTCTATCGCGTCGAGTGCTTCGAGGACATCGGCGGCTTCGTTCGCGAGGTCAGCTGGGACGGGATCGACGGACACATCTGTCGGATGAAGGGGTGGATCGCCCAGTCGCGGGACGAAGAGCTCTTGCGCGTGATCCACCTCCGGCAGATGGGCAGCAGCCAACACAGCCTCTGGGTCGGCCGCGTGCGCTGGGGACGCGGCAAGTATTTCATGGGCTCCGCGTGGTACTACGTGGCCGCCGTCGCGCTCTATCGGATGTTCGAGCGGCCCTGGGTCCTGGGCGGCCTGGGCATCGCCTGGGGCTATCTGAAGGCGTCGATCCAGCGGCACCCGCGATACGAGAATCCCGCCTACCGTCGCTATCTGCGTCGCTACGAAGCGTCGTCCCTCTTCCGGGGCAAGGCCGGAACGATGGCGCGGGACAATGCGCGCGTGCGTCGGGAGTTCGATCGCTAGTCGGCTCTTCCGCGGCCCGGTCCGGCAGGTGCCGACCCGGAGGGCGCGGAGGCGCGACGCCGCTCGGTTCCCTCGGCGCGTCGCTCCACGCGGGAGACGCACCTCCCGCTCAGCCGTCGGCGCGATCCGGGGCCGGTCGGGCGCGTCGAAGTCGCTGGATCCCGACCATCGTCAGGATTCCCGGGAGAACGACGTAGAGCAGCGCACCGTCCATCGACGGGACATTCGGTGCCGGGCCGCCGCCGGTGGTGGTGATCGTCACCGTGTCCGGCGCACTCGAGGCGATCCCATCACTCACGACCAGCGAGACGACGTAGGCGCCCTCGACGTCGGGCGTGAGCGCGGGCGTCATGCTGAAAGCGTTCTCGAGCGTCGCGGTCGAGCCGGCGGGCTGCGTCTCGATCGTCCAGATCCAGAGCGCGATCGGGTCGTCGTCCGGGTCGGTCGCCATTCCCTGGAGAAGGGTCGTCACGCCCACGTCGACCGTCTGGTCGGGGCCGGCATCCGCGGTGGGCGGGGAGTTCGTCGCAGCGCTGATCGTGACGCTGTCGGGCAGACTGGAGTCGAGTCCGTCGGAGACGACGACGGAGATCTCGTAGTCCCCGGCGAGATCGGGCGTGATCGCCGGCGTGGGGCTGAATCGCTGCTCGATCACCGCCGTCGACCCCGCCGGTGCCGCGTCCAGCGTCCATGTCCAGAGCACGATGGGATCGTCGTCGGGGTCGCTCGCGGAGGCCGTGATGGGCGTTCGCTGGCCCACGATCGTCGCGAGATCCGGGCCGGCATCCACGACGGGCGGCTGGTTCGCGACGCCCGTCACGGTGAGCGTATCGGGGTCGCTTTCCAGCAGACCATCCGAAACGAAGACCGAGATCACGTAGTCGCCGGCGAGATCCGGCGTGAGCGAGGGCGTCGGGCTGAACGGCTGATCGAGGACGGCCACGGAGCCCGGGGGCGCCGATTCGATGGACCAGTTCCAGAGGGTGACCTGGCCTTCGTTGGCATCGCTGGCCGAAGCCGACAAGGCCTGGGGGACGCCCAGGGTGGTCGTCACGTCCGGCCCGGCGACGACGACCGGCGCGAAGTTGGTCTCGGCCGTGAGCGTCGCCGTGTCCGGGTCGCTGCTGAGGAGCCCGTCGGAGACGACGACGGAGATCACGTAGTCGCCGGCCAGGTCCGGAGCCAGCGACGGGGTCGGACTGAACTGATTCTGCAGCGTGGCGACCGATCCGGGCGGCGCGGAGTCGATCGACCAGTTCCACTGGGCGATCGGATCCCCGTCCGGGTCGTCCGCCGTGCCGACGAGCGCGAAGGTCTGGCCGATGAAGACGGTCCCGTCCGGGCCGGCATCGACCGTCGGTGGCGAGTTGGGGAGGGCCGTGACGGTGACGGTATCGGGTGCGCTCGTGAGGAAGCCATCCGACACGACGAGCGACACGATGTAGTCGCCGGGCACGTCGGGCGTAATCGTCGGCGTCGGGCTGAACGCGTTCTCCAGGGTCGCCGTCGAGCCCGGCGGGGCCGATTCGATCGTCCAGAGCCAGGTCGCGATCGGATCCTCGTCGGGATCCGTCGCCATCCCGAGCAGCCCCGTCGCAACCCCGAGCTTGATCGTCACGTCCATGCCCGCGTCGGCGACGGGGGGCTGGTTCTGTGCGGAAGCCAGCATCGGCAGAGTGAGCAGCAGCGCGGTCCAGAGGATCACGCGAGCGAGCGGGTGCCGGCGGCGAGGTCGCAGAGCCGCGCCCGCTCCCCTCGGCGAGGCGCTTCGCCCCAGCCAGCCTGTCGTCGCGTCGTCGATCAATTCCGAACCTCTCGGCCTGCCAGTCCTTCGCCCTGCCTGCGACGACGCTTCGATTCGATCGTTTCGCTCGTCTTCCGGCAAGGCCGTCGAGCCCCGCCCCGGACGAGGTCACGGACCGACCGCGATCCATGGGCACAGCGATCACGGAACGAGTGCGTTCGGGGCCGCGACCCGTTTCGTGCAAGTCAGCTGCGGTCTAGGTTTGTGCCCGATCGAGCGAAGGCGTGACCTACATTCTAGTCGGATTCATTTTTCTTGTGGCTCCTATCGGTAGGACGGCCAGGGGCGAGGAGACAGTTGCCGGCGAGCTGCCACCGGCAACTGCGATCGTGAATGGGGCGAGTCGCCTCAAGCAGGTCTGCACGCGGGCCGATCCGAGACGATCTGCCGCGTTCTGCGCACTCGATCCCGTGGTCACCGAATCTTTCGGATCGGCAACCCACAGCCGGTACGGCGCTTCGTCGGCAGGAGAGAGAAACCGGTGGCTCCCACGGGCAGCTGGCCGATAGGAAACTACATGACCGAGGCCACCCAGCACAGCCGGACCGGACTCGTCGCGATCGGGCGCAACGAAGGCGAGCGGCTGCGGGTCTGCCTGGAATCGTCCCTGCCCCGGGCGCGTCACGTGGTCTACGTCGATTCGGGATCGACGGACGGGAGCGTGGCGCTCGCCCGATCGCTGGGCGCGACGGTCGTCGAGCTCGATACGACCGTGCCCTTCACCGCCGCTCGGGCTCGCAATGCGGGGTTCGAGCGTCTCGACGCCCTGGCGCAGGACCTCGAGTTCGTGCAGTTCGTCGATGGCGACTGCGAGCTGGAGCCCGGCTGGCTCGATCGCGCCCACGCGGTCATGCGCGAAGAGGCGGACGCCGTGGTCGTCTGCGGTCGGCGCCGCGAACGCTTCCCCGAAGCCTCGATCTACAACCTCCTCTGCGACATGGAATGGGACACGCCGATCGGCCCGGCTGCGGAGTGCGGTGGCGATGCCTTGATGCGGGTCGATGCCTTCCGGCGTGTCGGCGGCTACCGCCCGGACCTGATCGCCGGAGAGGAGCCCGAGCTCTGCTCGCGGCTCATCGCGGAGGGCGGACGGGTGCTTCGCATCGACGAGCCGATGACGCTTCACGATGCGCGGATGACTTCGTTCCGGCAGTGGTGGACGCGCAATGTCCGTTCGGGGCACGCGAATGCCGAAGGGGGATCGCACCAGGTCGCGCACGCCTCGGTCCGCGCCAGTCGCGAGACACGAAGCACCTGGTTCTGGGGCGGCGTGCTGCCGCTCGTGATGGTCATCGCCCTCGTCGTCGGCGCTCCGGCGATCACCCTGGTCCTGGCTGCGCTCTACGCTGTTCAGGTGCTGCGGATCGCGCGTCGCGCCCCCCGGCCGCGCTTCGCCACCGCCCACCAGTACGTCTACGCAGCTTCGTGTGTTCTCGGCAAGCTGCCCAACGTGCAAGGGCAGCTGCGCTACGCGATCGGGCGGCTCACCGGGCGTCGCAGCGCGCTGATCGAGTACAAGGGCCCGGAATCGGCCCCGCGCGACCCGACGGCGACCTGATCCTCTCGCGGGTCTCAGTTGAAGCTTCGACGCGTGAACGGGTGGCGCGAGAGGATCGCACGGTAGGCGATCACGGGCGCCGCGAGGCCGACGGCCGTCAGTACGGCGAAGAAGAGGACGAAGTTCACTCCGTCCCAGGGGAGCAGCCGGAGCATGATCCCCTTCGTCGCGCCGATCGCGATCGTGTTCATCAGGTAGATCGCGAAGCTGTAGGCGCCGAGGAACGAGAAGACCCGCGCAGGCAGACCGCGCAGCGGCCCGATGATCGCCAGCGCTGCGGGGATCGAGGCCAGGCCGACGATCGTCTTGGAGTAGGGCCAGGGCGCGATCGTCTCGCTCGCGAAGCTGATCGCGAAGAGGAGCGCGAAAATCGGTGCTCGGGCCCGTACGAAGCTCATCACTGCGTCGTAGTGTCCCGCGATCATCGCGCCGACCTGGAAGTAGAGCGCGTACTCGAAGACCAGGTGGATCGCGGCGAGCCGCGTCAAGCCTGGAAAGACGAGGAGGTGCGTCGCGTGCATCGCGACGACGACGCAGAGCACGAGTCGCTCGCGCTGCCGGCAGGCCGCGAGCAGCAGCGGGAAGAGCAGGTAGAGCTCGAGCAGCACGTAGATGTACCAGAGCGTGGCTGCTGCGCTCTGGGTGGGCCGAACGAAGAGCTGGATCAGGTTCGTGACCAGCCCGCCCCCCGCGTTGTCCACGTGGATGAAGCTCGCCGCGAGCGACTTGCCGACCAGAATGGCGGCCCCGATCAAGAGGAATCCCGGGGCCAACCTCAGGAGCTTGCTTCGAGCCCAGTCGCCGAACTCTGCCGGCGATCCGACGGCGGTGTAGGTATATCGAAACACCAGCCCCGACATCGTCATGAACAGCGGCATGTGGAACTGGTAGATCCCGAACTTGAGATGCTCGTACCAGAGATTCCCGGACGGCGGCTCGCGGGCGACCACGTGCCCGATCACCACCAGCAGGATGGCGAAGCCGCTGATGTGGTCGACTTCGACCAGGCGTCGCCTTTTGCCTTCAGATCCCACTGCGTTGGTCCGCTCCAAGACGAGTCGGGCAAGCCGACCCGACGGGCGCCGATCGGGTGCCGGGTTCGACGCAGTGTGACGTTTCGGCCCGAATCGGACAAGACTTTCGGGATTTGCGAGAATCCGCCACCGCGACGGCCAGACCGACCCTGAGCATCCATGAAGATCGCATTCGCCTACTTCACATTCGTGATGTTCATCCCGTTCGCCTACCTCGTCATGCGTCGCATGGAGAGAGCGCAGGCCGCGGCGACCGTCGTCATCGTCGGCTCGATCCTGTTGCCCGAGGTGATCGCGGTCGACCTGCCGGTCGTGCCGCCGATCGACAAGGAGTACCTGACCTACACCTGTACCCTCGTCTTCGCGTTCCTCTGCCATCGTCGAGCGTTGCTCGAAGCCAGGCCGGGGACCGGCCTCGAGATGATCGTGATCCTGATCTTCCTGGCGAACATCGGCACCGCCACGATGAATTCCGTTCCGATGATGGACGAGGGGCGTCTCGAGGACGGTCTCGGTCCCTACTGGATCGCCGCGAAGACGGTGGACGACGTGCTGACCGTCTTCGTCCCGTTCCTGGTCGGTCGCGCGATGTTCCGGTCGATCGAAGACCTGTACGTGTTCCTGAAGACGCTGGTCATCGCGGCGACCGGCTATACGGCACTGATCGTCCTCGAGACGGTCATGTCCGTTCCCTTCCGCGTCTGGCAGCTCGCCCAGGTGATCTACGGACTCCCGGCGCGGGTCAACATGCGCTGGGGGCTCGCGCAGCCGGTCGTGTTCTTCGACAACGGCCTCGCGCTCGCGACGTTCATGGCCGTGTCGACGATCGCCGCCGCGGCGATCGCGCGGACGGGACTGCCGCTTCCGTGGGTCGGACGGGGATTCGGCCTTCCGAAGATTCCCACGCCTCTCGCGAGGAACATCGTGACGGTCGGGCTCCTGCTCGCGCGGAACGTCGCGGGCATGGTCTACGGAGTGAGCTTCTTTGCCGCCTATGCCCTCGCGCGGAAGCAGCTGGCCGCGATGCTCGGTCTCGGCCTCGTGCTGCTCGCGTGCATCTACCCCACGCTTCGAATGGTCGATCTCTTCCCCTACGAGGAGATCGTGGAGTTCGCCCGACAGTACCTGCCCGAGCGGGCGCACTCGCTCGAAGGGCGCTTCCTCGAGGAGGAGCACGTCCTCGGGCAGATCGGCGATCGGCTGTGGCTGGGATGGGGGACGTACAGCCGGATCCCGGGTGCGGAGGGGTTCGGGCAGGGCGAGGTCGGCCTCGACGGGTGGGTCACGATCAAGATCGGGACGAGCGGCGTCCTCGGGGTCGCGCTCTACTACTTCGTGTTCGCGGCGCCTGCGATCCGGGCCTGGTTCGGGATGAGACGCACGAATCGCACGGGACAGATCCTGCTCGGCGCGATGATCGGGATGGTCGCAATCCGGATGATCGACATGATCATCAACGGCTGGTGGAACTGCTTTCCCATCTTCCTGGCGGGGGTGACCGCCGGGGTGACGGGGGGTCTGGGGCGTTCGAGCGGGAAGCCCCCGATCGGCTCCTCGCAGCGCAGTCGGTCGACGGCGACCGCAAACGAGCCTCCCGTCGCCGGGGGGACGTCAAAGGAGCGAGACGAAGTCCGGCGGACGGTCTCGACGGCAGAGCTCCTCCAGGCGGGAAGGCGCCCGGACGATGAAGATCGATAGACCCGCGCGCGATACGCTCCGTTCCGCGACGCGGTCCGCCTGCAATGGAATCTCCTCCGGGTCGACGAATCGGTCGGGGTGGATCGTCGTGCTCGCCGCGGTGCAGGGCGGGGCGCGGTGCACGTCCATCGGAGGCATCGGAGGCATCGGAGGCATTGGAGGGTGAAATGCGGGTTGGGTTCTTCCTCGTCGCGGCGTTGACGATCTCGCTCACGGCGACGCTCGTCGTCAGCGAGCTGTTCGTCCGTCTGGTGGCTCCGCAACCCGCTTCCTGGCTGGCGATCTATCGCTCCCACCCGGAGCTCCCCTTCTTCGCGATGCAGCCGGATCGGTCGCTTCACGTCGATACGGGTGAGACGGAGTGGACCGTCCTGACGGACGATCGCGGATTCCGTCGTCCGTCGGAGCCGCCGACATCACCGACGCCACCGCCTCCCGGGCAGTGCACTGCGATCTGGCTCGGGGATTCGTTCACCTTCGGGCACGGGGTCGAGTACGAGGAGTCCTTCGTCGGTCGAGTGGCGCAGCGGACGCCGCGAGTGACGCATCTCAACACGGCCGTCGCGGGCTATGGCCCCGTCCAGTATCGGCACACGTTGGCGCATCTCGGTGAGGGCGGAACGCGCTTCGATTGGGTCTTCGCCGTCAGCTACGTGGGCAACGACTTCCACGATACGCAGTGGGACAAGAATCCTCGGGTGAGCGAGGGGATCCTCGGGAACGAGGGGGGCCTGAAGAGCTTCCTCAAGCGGAGGCTGCACCTCTATCGGCTGCTCTCTGCGACCTATCACCGTTTCGATGGCGGCAATCAGAACGCCTACGCGGCCATCGACGAGCAGCTCGCGAGCGCCGAGGCCTGGCAGGGAGCGTTCCTCACGGCCGCCCGAGACCGTTGGGGCGCCGAGATGCGCGCGATCAAGGATCTCGTGGAAGCGCGGGGCGGGAAGGTCGCGTTCCTCGTCCTGCCGACGCGCGCGGCCGCGGCCGCCCATCACGCGGCCGCGGCGGGCAGTCTGGAGCCAGCGTCCGGATCCGACGTGGACCCCGCACGTCCCGTCGAGGAGGCCGTGGGGATGCTCGAAGAGATGGGCGCGCGCTACCTCGATCTCACGCCCGTGGTGGGCGAGCGCCCGCCGGCGGAGGTCTTCTTTCCGCGCGACGGCCACCTGAATCCGGAGGCGAATCAACGCGTCGCCGACGAGATCCTTCGCGAATTCGATCTGCGCTGCCAGGCGACCTAGATCGAAGCGTAGGGCGTGGGGCGGGTCCCGTGCGCGGGAAGCCGGTCGCTAGGCTTCCGATGCGTCGGACGCGTGCCTGCGGCGCAGCTGGGTCGCTCCCGCGCCGGCGGCGAGCAGCGAGAGCACGAGCAGCATCGAAGGCGACATCGACGGGACCGCCGGCGACGGCGCGAGCTGGGCGAACTCGTAGAAGTCGACGGGCCGATTCCACGACTGCGCAGGCGTGCTGCTGAAGTAGAGATACTTCTGGTAGAGGCTCCCGATCTCCTTCAGCACGTCCTCTTCGTATTCGAACGTGTGGGCGAATCCGTCGGTGAAGACCACGGTGAAGCGGAAGTTCTCGAGGTAGGTCGCTCCGTTGTCCGTGTCGAAGCTGATCGAACGCGGCTGCTCGGCCTGGAGTCCCGGTTCGAGCCCGACGCCGACGGGCGCTTCCGTCGAGCCGTCGACCGACCAGACGTGCCGCGAGAAGGGGATCAAGGTCGGGTGGTTGTCGGGGATGCAGTTCTCGACGCAGATGAACTGGCCGTCCTCGCCGTCGATCGTCCAGCCCGTCTGCTGCAGGGCGGCCGTCGAGGCCGTGCGGTCCATGATCCACTCGCGAATCGCGACGCCGCCGGGCTGGCTCGTGTTCTTGATCCGGATCGTGAAGCGGCGAGCGATCTCCTCGCGGACACGCGAAATGCGTACCTCGAAGGCGCGGTCCGAGGCGACGGTGGGGTAGAGCCCTTCGACGGCATCCAGTCGAAGCCCCTCGCTCGTTCCGCCGAGATTCGTCAGCCGGATGTGGGTCACGCCGTCGAGGGCACCGAAGTCGATCGAGAAATGCTTGACGGCCTCGAAGTCGTTCTCCCACTGATCCGGCGGCGGGACGCTGCGGGCGTCCTGGGTGTCGAACGTATCGATGATGGTGAAGCCCACTCCGTCCGTGCTCGCCTCGACCTGCACGGTGGCGTTGTCGGTCGCCCCGAGGCCGCCGACGAACGCAGAGACGAGCAGATCGTCCTGGAGCGCGTTGTTTCGGAGCGGAGTCGGAAAGGCGAGCTCGACGGTCTCGCCCGGGTCGAACACGTCGGTGCTGGTCCCGCCGAAGCCCAGACCGGAATCGTTCACGAAGCGATAGTCCGGGACGCCGAGGGCGACCGCGGGGGCGCCCGTCGAACCGGCGATGTCCGTCGCGCTGGTCGCATAGGAAGTGAGCTGCGCATTGGCTGCGCCCGCCACTGCGAGCGAAAGGGCACAGGCGAGCCAGAAGGGGATGGCTCGGCAGGAGGCGTGCGGTCGGAAGTCGGCTCTCAAGGATCTGTCTCTCGCCGTAGTGGTTCAGGGGCGTTCGTAGGGATGTACCCGCCAGGGGGGGCAGGGTGTCACCGATCCCGCGGACGTCGGCCTCGCGGCATCGATTTGCGCACGCGAGATCGGCCCTCCGGGGAGCGGTCGCCGGCCCGGAGCGATCAGCCCGATGCGATCAGGGCGCAGGCGATGGCGTACTTCGAGCTGCGACTGACTCGAAGGGGAATGCCCTGGACCATCTTCATCGCCGCCGCGCGATCCTCGGGCGCGAACTTGAACTCGACCACCAGAATCGCGGGCATGTCGATCGAGCGTTCGAGACGCGGAGTGCGACCGAAGCGCTGGTCGAAGGCCTTGAGGTCGGTGTCGACGGTGAGTCGGACCCGCCCGTCTCCCGAGACGAAGTAGTGCCGGTAGTACTGGTTCACGAGCGCGACCGCCGGATTCAGATCGAAGCGAACGCGTGCATCGTCGGGGAGCTGTCGTCGGAGGTCGGCCCGGAGGGTCTGCCAGGGCACGTCGTGGCGTGGTACGCCGACGACGGGATAGGAGAGCTTCCAACCGAGCTTGTTGCGTCGCAGCTTGACTTCGAGCGTGGAGCGATCCGACTCGGGCTCGCGCCCGTACCAGCGCAGTCGCACCTTCTCTCGCGCGCTGGCGCCGACCAGGTTCTCTTCGAAGGCGCCGAGGTCGTACGTGTCGAAGTAGGTGCTGTTCACGAAGCGCGGCGGGTAGGGGCGGACGAAGCCGGCCGCGTGCTCCCGGATCCAGGTCTCGATCACGTCCTGTGCGCTGGCCTGGCCCAGGAACTTGACCTCGAAACGCTCGGTGCCTGCGAGGAGCTGGTCGTCCATGGCGCTAGTAGAGGATGTCCGTGTCGAAGGGGATCACCGCTGCCTCGACGCCGTCCAGCGTCGCTGCGCTGCCTTCCTGGACCAGGGCCTCGGTGGCGACGTTGCGCATCTCGACCCGCTCGAGGGTGGCCTGCGCGGGTCCGTACTCGGGCTTCTTCGTGTAGACCGAGACCCCGGCCGTCGCGGCGTCCTCGACCAGCGAGTCCTCGAACAGCAGCCGCGAAGCGTCCTTGCTCGCCGCGCCCGATCCGACCCTTCGCGCCTGGACGTTTCGTGCGATGAGGTCGCTGGCCTCGCCGACCGAGATCGCCTTGTCTTCGATGTCCTCGAGCACGGCGCCGTCGACGGTGATCTTCGCACCGCTCACGTCGATCCCGTCGCCCCCGATCTTCGTGTACCGGCCCCCGCGGATCTCGCCGTCGGAGAAATCGGCATCGAGCGCGTCCGAAGGCGTGTCGTGGAAGTCGACCGAGTCGAGGACGAACTGCGAGCGGATCAGATTGAGCGCGTCCTCTCCGCGGTGCCCTTCGAAGCGCGACCTTGCCATGTCGACCTGGCCCGTACGGATGGTGACGCCGCCGGTCAGACGCCAGCCCGCTCGCTGGATGCCGGACGTCCGCTCCACGATGACATGACGCCAGTAGTGCGGTCGATCCGAGCGAAGACTGACGAGTCCGCCCCAGGCGTCGACGCCGTCTACGGGTCCGAGGCGAACCGGCGCGTCGGGGGTGCCCTCGAATCGCAGCGGTCCGGACGTCACCGCGATCGCGTCGGTCCCGAATCGAAGCTCGGTCCCGGCGGTCAGGTGGAGACCGAGGCCCTCGGGCAGTACGAGGGAGCCGTCGACCTCGAAGCGTCCGGGCTTCGAAACGAGCGACGTGCCGTCGGCCGACGGAGAGAGGAAGGGGTGCTTCTCGAGGGTCTCTTCGAGGGTCGAGATCGGGATCGGGGAGCGGCTCGCGGCGGACCACGAGCGCATCACGGGAATCTCGTGTCGCTGGGACTGGCCTCGGACGCGTACCTCGAGCGTCGCTGCGAAGGCGACCCGATCGGTGTCTGCCGGCAGGGCGATCGAGACGAGGGTCGGTTCGCCGAAGGCGGGGGTCGCGGGCACCTCGATCGGCCAGTCGAGCGAATCGGCAACCGCCTCGTCGGCCTGAGAGGCTCCGTCGGCGTCGTCGGCTTCTTCGACCGACAGGCCGAGCACGTCCACCCCGACCGGGAGCACGTTGGTGAGCTCGATCCGGGGCGTGTCGCAGTCCATGCAGAGACTCGCCTGGAGCGGAACCGGATACTGCATGAGCGGATCGCCGAGCGGCGGCAGGAAGTGGTCGAAGCGCTCGAGATCGATCGAGGCGAGACGCTCGGCGCGGCGGGCGAGGGCGTCGAGGTGGAGAGGCTCGATGAAGCTCAGCCCCTCCTGGAGGCGCGGCACAATCTCGGCTTCGCGGGCGCGTGCCCGAGCGGGGAGGTCTCCGGAGGCCATGTCGCCCGCGATCCGACGGAGCTCGCGTACGTAGACCGCGCGGAATTCGTCGTCCGCGAGGAGCAGCGGCGTGAAGCCGCCACGACTGGAGACCAGCCCGGGCTCGCCCGGGGCGCCCTGCACGTTGCCGTCGAAGCCGATCGGCTCGATCCGGGCGGTCAGCGGGTTGTAGTAGTACCGCATGTTGTGCCAGGCGAGAGGATGATAGGTGCGCCACACCTCGCAGACCGCCATGAAGCGGGCCATCGCTTCGACGTTGAAGACTTCGTCGGGCCGGAGCGCGCCGGCCAGGAATCCACGCATGAGCCCCACGGCGGCTGCGTAGTCGGCGCTGAGCCCCGGGGACTTCGCGACCTTTCCGCTCCGGAACGGCTTGAGCCGTGACACGTGCGGATTGCCGTAGGGGCCGAAGCTCCCGTTCAGCTGGAGATTGCGCCAGAAGTCACTCTCGTCGAACCGGAAGATCACGCCTTCGCGCCGACGCTGGGACTCGAGCAGCTCCTTCGAGAAGTGCTCCTCGACGGCCATCACGCCGATGTCCTTGCCGTTGACGGAGAGGTTCACGAAGCGGTAGCGCGGGGTGAGGATGCCCTCGCTTCGGAGGTGTTCGAGGAAGACGGGCTCCGCCTGATAGTCGCGCACGCTCGGCGACTGGAGCGAGAAGCGGCGCATGCCGAAGAGCTGGTCGCTTCCGCGGACCGCGACCCGGAACGACCATTTGTCGCCGTGGAGATGATCGAGGGCGTCGCCCTTGAGCCGAATCCGGGTGCGGATCGTGCGGTCGCCGTGGCGGATCTCGGCCGGGACCAGGTCGTCGTCGGCGGCCATGAGAACCCCGGTGGCCATCGCCTCGGCGCGCTTGGCGCGGAGCTTCTCGAGGTGCTTGAACTTGATGTCGAGGTGGAGTCGTTCGAACGTCTCGCCGTCGAGGCTCGCCCGGAGATGGTTGCGTCCGATCGACAGCATGCGCGCCGGGAGCTCGCGCACGGCCACGGTCTGGAGATCCGGGGCGTTGCGCGGCTGGAACGCACGGAACACGAACATCCCGAACAGGATGAGCGCGGCGGAGTAGGCCGCCAACAGAGCGGCCGCGACCATCAGGCGCAGCGCGAGGGAGGCGCGTGAGCGCCGGGCTCGGCGTCGTCGGGGTTCGATCTTCGAGACTCTCATGGCAGCGGAGGCCTCTAGGCGGAGAGGGGCGGGCGGATCGCGGAGGTTCCGCGATCGGGGTGAGCCATGCGCCGGCGGGCGCGGGGCTCGTGATCCCGCGGGTTCATACGGCCGGGACGCGCTGCTGGTCGATGAACGTCACGCCGATGCCCGGGTAGGCGGTCTCGAGCGCATCGATCATCTCTGCGAGGCGCGTCGAGTCCTGCATGTCGACCCAATAGGTCGCCTCGAGACTGCCGTGTCGTTGGTCGATGCGGCGGAGGTCGCCGGAGGAGACGAAGGGACGGAAGGTCTCTTCGATCCCGTTCAAGGGGTTCTGCTGTCCCTCGCCGACGGGGCAATCGATCGACAGGTAGAGGTTCTTGGGCTCCATTCCCTCGCGTCGCCAGCGGAGCACGGCTACGGCGGTCAGGATGATCACGGCGGAGACCACCGTGGGCACGAGCTGGTCGGCCCCGAGGCCCAGTCCGATCGCGATCGCCATGAAGAGGTAGGCGAGCTCTTCGGGCTCCTTGATCGGGGTTCGGAATCGGACGATCGAGAGCGCGCCGACGAGACCGAGCGAGAGAGCGAGGGACGACTTCACGACCGTGATGATCAGGATCGTGGTCATCGTGATGAAGGGGAAGACCTGGGCGAACTCCGTTCGGTTGGACAGCGTCGACCCGAAGCGCTCGAAATGCCAGCGCAACGCCACCGCCAGGATCAGGCCGAGGGCCAACGCGATCACGAGTGACGGCATCGAGAGCGGAGCGCCGGAACTCAGCTCCGCGGTTAGACCTTGCATTCCTTGACCCGTCCCTTCTCACGTTCGTTCGCGAAGATGTCACAGCTTTTCATCGAAAGGGAGCGCGTGGGCGGACGAAGGAGACTCGTCGTGTGCGCTCCGATCTCGACTGAGTGACCGCTCGCAGCGAGAAGGGGACGGGGTGGGATTGCACCAATCGATCGAGGGTGGCCACTGCCCACACTCGAGAGCAAGTGCGTGGCAGTCGACCCGCATCGAACCGATCCGTTCCGACTCGCCAGCGACGTTCCGACGGGTGTCGGAATCGTACGCCTGAGCCCTAGACGGATCGGATGGCGCCGCAGGCACCTTTAGGGTGGAGTCGGCGAAAGGGCGCGCGCGAGAGGCGGCCGGAGCGGGCGAGAGACCGCGGCGAATTCATGTCGCCGCGGTCCCTCGGGAGGCTCCGATCAGGGGCAGATGCAGCTGCCGTTGTATTCGACGTGGCGCGCGCCGGGGCCGCACACCGGGTTGCCGAGCATTCCGCCGCCGTTCGTGTCGATCCACACGACCCGCTGACCCGTGAAGATCACGTCACCCGGGAAGGTCGCGTTGTTGTGGTAGACCTGATCGCTGTTGTGGACCTCGACGTCCGGGAGCGTCGGGAAGGCCCACGCGGCGGGCACGAAGTCGGCGGTGATGCAGGTCGTCTGGCCCGACATCGACTGCAGTCCGTGGCGCATGCGCGTCGGGTTCGGGATCTGCGTGGAGTCTGCGTATCCACAGGCCCTGAACGGCGCGCCGGCGACCGGCGTGAGCGCCAGGTTCGGCTGGACCGAGCAGGCTCCGCCGGACGGCGGCGGGGTGGGCTCCGGTTCGGGCTCGGGCTCCGGTTCGGGCTCGGGTTCCGGCTCGGGCTCGGGTTCCGGCTCGGGCTCGGGTTCCGGCTCGGGCTCGGGTTCCGGTTCAGGCTCGGGTTCCGGCTCCGGCTCCGGCTCCGGCTCCGGCTCCGGTTCCGGCTCGGGTTCAGGTTCCGGCTCGGGCTCCGGCTCGGGTTCCGGCTCAGGCGGGGGTGCCGGTGCGGCGGCGAGCAGGACCGGCGCCGGATAGGCGACCGGCGCACCTCCGCTGCCACAGCTCGCTTCGGCGCTGCCACGCTCGAAGGCGCCGACGTCGACGGTCCCCTGGCGACACGACTCGTCCCAGTCGGCGATCAGCGCGTTCGCGAACCTGTCCGAAACGACGAGTCCGCGATTCGCTGCCTGCGCGTCGCCGACGGCGAGCGCGAATTCGGCTCCGGTGCTCTCGAAGCGGGGGCCGGGGGCGGCGCCGAAGGCGAACGGGCTCGAGCCGGCGTTCACGTTGCCGCCGCTCTGCCAGTTGCCGCTCGCCTGGACGTAGCCACCGCTGTGGTTCGGCGCGTAGACCAGGTTGTTGTAGCAACGGTGCCCGCTGCCGACCTGGGCGCTGCACAGGGTCACGCCCGTCGCCGAGGGCTCGCTCGAGAAGATCGTGTTGTTGAAGCAGTGCACGTTGTCGTAGGAGCCGCCTCCGCGCGGCTCGTTCGGCACGTTGCAGAGCACGGCATCGAGGTTCGGCGAGTCCTGCCCACGCAGATCCACCGTGTTGTTCCGGACGGTGACTTCACCCGCCTGGATCGTCACCAGGCCGAAGTGCGGCGTCTCGATGGAGGGCCGGTCGTATCGCATGTGGTTGCTCTCGACGATGATGTTCTCCATCGACGAGAAGCCGTTCGGACCCTCGTTGTGACAGCCCGCGTCCCGACAGAAGCGGAGGAAGGGCGCGAACGAGTTGCCGTGGCTCACGAAGAGATTGCGGCGGAGGACGGCCCAGCCGCTCGCCGTCGTCTCCGGGTCCGTTCCGCGAATCTGGATCGCGTTGCGCATGGACTGGAGACCCGGTCGGCGCCACTCGCTGTCGGAGAGCAGGACGTTCCGCGCGCCCATGAAGCGCATGTTGAACTCGGCCTTCTCGTGATTGTCGATCAGCGAGTTCATCACGACCAGGCGATCGCCCGCCCAGAACATGTTCGAGCCGGTCTCGTCGCCGTCGGGGCTCATCTCGAGGTCCGACCCCCAGACGGCCAGTCGACTGGCCGGCGTACCGGCGATTTTGACCGTGCTGCCCGAGGCCTCGGTCACACGCACCCGGTGGACGACGAGTCCGTTGGATCCGGCGACGTTGAACGCCGCCTCGAAGCCGCTCTCGGTGCCGGGGCCCTGCATCGACAGGCCGGAAACGGTCCAGCCCGAGGTGCCCGCGAAGCCGCCGAGCCGGTTGCCGGCGTAGTCCACCAGCGGGCGATCGCTACAGGTGTTGCCCGCGTCGTCCCGCGCGCTGACCAGGCCCGCGCCGCTGCCCCGGGCGAGGGTCACCGCGGAATCCATCGTCCAGGACTCGCCGCAGGCCAGAACCACCCAGACCTTGCGCTCGTCCGCGCGCGGCGTCGCCGTGAGCGCGCTGTTCAGGCTTCCCTGATTGCCGAGCCGGGTCGCGCCGGCCGGGCACCAGGCGCCGAAGCTGCTGCCGCGGCTCAGGCAGTAGGTGCTCCCGGCGAAATGCGTGAGCGGGTCGACGACCGTGACGTTGCGCGTGGTCGACGAGAACTCGCCATCGGGGTCGGTGACCTCGAGGCTGATCGTGTAGCTCCCGGGCGTCTCGTACATGTGGCCCGCGATCGGGCCGCGTGTGGTGTTGGCCGGCCGACCGGTGCGCAAGAGGCCGCTGCCGGCGTCACCGAAGTCCCACCGGTAGTCGAGCTCGTGGAACTCGCGCACCGACTCGGCATCCGAGGTCCCCTGGGCATCCACGAAGACGAAGCAGGGCGCGACGCATTCCTGGCCGTTCGCATCGTCGCCGACGCCGAAGGCGTTCGTCGTGAACGTCGCCTGCGGCGGTGCCGCGCTGGCCACCATGGGCACGAGCAACGCTCCGAGGAATGCGAGGAGAGCCCTCGTCGATCGGCCCGTCGTCCGATGGTGGGACATGTCACGTTCTCCTGGTGCATCCGCGACGGTCCGTCGGGGATGTTGCGGTGTCGATCGGGGCCGCTCGGCGGCAGGTGGCCGCGACTCCCGGGCAGCGTCGAGTTCGTCTTCGATCGGGTCGGCCAGCCCCTTGCCGGCGTTCCCCTGCGATTGTGGGTCACCTGAGGCGGGCAGCGTCCGATAGGAAGGGGCGGTGCCAGCCCGATTCATCGGGAGTGATATCGACGCGCGCGCGGCTTTTCGCGGTGACGAGAGTCACCGCGGTCGAACTCGCGAGATCGCCGTACGAGATCGATTCGTGGGGTTTGGGCATCATTTCGAGAGTCGGGGCGAGGTTCGCACGCCCGGGATATGGTTTCGGCGGTTCGCCGCCAGGGGGCAGCGCGTCCCGGGGCGACGGGACACGCGCAGGGCAGGAGAGGGAGCACTTGCGACTCGAGCGACTCGCCTGCTTTGGGAGCGAGCCGGCCTGGATTCTCGTCTCGGTCGCGCTGGCCGCCGGAGCGGTCTGGATGACGATGCAGCGTCACCAGGGCTTCTTCGTGCGATGCCTGCCCGGGAGTGACTTCTACGTCCTCGCCGAGACGCCGCGCGTCGCCGGGGTCACCTTCGAGTCCGACGGCCGGCTGACGATCGAGCTCGCCGGCGTGGCGGAGGCGGGTTGGCGCGTGCACGCCGCGGCGGGCGCTGCCCGCGTGCTGAACGGCGCCTCGCCGACGATCCAGCTTCGCCCGGGCGTCGAAGGCAGCCGTCTGTCGGGGGTGTCGACCGGCCGCGTGCTCGACGTCCGAACGCAGTGGGCCCCTGGGCAACCCGCTCCGCTCGTGACGTTCCCGTCGATGCCGGTCGCCGCCGCGCCGCGCTTCTCCCGCTCGGATTTCGTTCTCTCGTCCGAGCGCCACGCGCCGGCCGACGTGTCCGAAGCCCGCGCCCTCCTGGCTCCGCTCTCGCTCGACTCGCTCGCGAGCGATCGGGCGCGCGTCGAGCGCCTCGCCGCTTTCCTCCACCAGCAGCTCGAGCCCCATCGCGGCGCGCCGACCCCCCGGATGGCGCGGTTGAACGGCCTCGAGCAGTACCGCGAGGCGCTCGCTGGCCGCTCCGAGGTCTACTGTGCGAATCACGCCGAGATCTTCGCGTTCATGGCGAACGTCGCCGGCTTGCCGACCCGTCTGGTCGACGTTACCGGTGAGCTGGGGGACGTGGCCGTCGGCGCGCACTCGTTCGTGGAGACCTTCGTGGCCGAGGAGGAGCGATGGATCTACGTCGACCTCCAACTCGGGGTCGCGGGGGTGCGGGCGGCCGACGAGCACATGCTCGCGGCCGACGAGCTGCTCGACCGGATCCGGCGGCGCGCGACCGCGGATCTCACCCTTCGGCGCATTGCCGCGGGAGAGGTCGAGGACGTGCCCTGGGCGCGTCGCGCGGGCGCGATGGAGACGTTTCTCAACCCCGCCGCGTCGCTGGTCTACTTGAGGGCTTCGCTCGATCGCTTCGCGCCGCTCGAGCGTCTCTGGCGGCTGGTCGTCCGGCCGCAGCCGGCGATCTGCGAAGGGGCGGTACCCGATCGGACCGCGCTTCGACTCTGGGTGACCTGGCTGTCGGTGGCCGGCTTTGCGCTCTGGGGCGGAGCCCGCCTGCGACACGCGATCCGCGGCACGCGATCGGATGCTGGCGAAGGAGAGGGGAGGCCTGCCTCGTGAAGATTCTCGCGGTCGCGAGCGGCGGCGGTCACTGGATCGAGCTGCTGCGCCTTCGGCCCGCCTTCGGCGACCACAGCGTCCACTACGTGACGGTGCAGGAAGAGTATCGCGAAGACGTGCGCGGCTCGGGCTTCAGCGTGGTGCGCGACGCGACGCAGTGGCAGCGCGTGGCCCTCGTGATCCAGGCGCTCCAGATCGTGTGGGTCGTCCTGCGCGTTCGTCCCGACGTCGTGATCTCCACCGGCGCCGCGCCGGGATTCTTCGCCCTGCGACTCGGTCGTCTCCTGGGCGCGCGCACGATCTGGCTCGATAGTCTGGCGAACGTCGACGTGCTCTCCCGCTCGGGCCAGATGGCCGGGGCGCACGCGGACCTCTGGCTGACGCAATGGCCCGAACTGGCCGCCGAGTCGGGACCGGTCTACCACGGAAAGGTCATATGATCTTCGTCACCGTCGGCCACCAGATGCCGTTCGATCGGATGCTGCAACTGATCGATCGCTGGAGCATCGATCACGGGCGGGACGATCTCTTCGCGCAGGTGGGCGAGTCCACGTTTCGCTCGGCCCAGTTCGAGTGTCGACCCTGGCTGTCCCCCGACGAGTACCGGGAGCGACTCGAGGGCGCGAGTGCGATCATCTCCCATGCCGGCACCGGCACGATCATCCAGGGACTGTTGCTCGGTAAACCCATGCTCGTGCTGCCCCGACTCGCGAAGAACGACGAGACGCGAAACGACCACCAGGTCGGCACGGCGCGCTACTTCGAGTCGCGAGGGCTGCTGATGGCGGCGTACGACGACGTTGGTTTCGCCGCGGCGCTCGAGGACTTCGAGTCGTTCCGTCCTCGGGAGGAGCTCGGCGACTACGCGTCGGACAGTCTGATCGAGAAGATCTCCAGCTTCATCTCGGCCGAGCCGCGTCCGAAAGACTAGAGCGCGCCGCGACTGCGGCGCGCTGTTGAGGGAGTGAGTATGTCGGAAGAAGGGGACGCGCCGGAGGCGGGTGCGCTCGAGATCGAGGACATTCTGGATCGGCTTCGATGCCCGAAGACCGGAACGGCGCTCCGACGAGACGGCGACTTCCTTCGCAGCGCCGGAGGGGCCTCCGGAGACGCGGCGTCCTATCCGATCGTCGATGGGGTGCCGGATCTCCGTACGCCACCGGAGCGATTGACCGTCGATCTGCCCTGGTACGAGCCGTGGGCCGACCTCGAGACGCTGAGCCTCGAGCCGCCGCCCGCGCACTCGGCGCCGGATCTTCCTTATCACCTGGACGCGCAGCTGGCTTCGGTGCCGGGAGACGAAGGCGATGGCCGCTGGATCCTCGAGGTCGGCTGTGGGCAGCGTCAATGCGAGGCCTACTTCGCGCGGCGGGGCTTCAACTACGTCGGAACCGACGTCGACCATCGCGGTCGCGGGCCGCATCTCCTGTCGGACGCACACAATCTGCCCTTCGATTCCGGCTCCTTCGATCTCTACACGTCGATGGCGGTCTACGAACACCTCGTCTCGCCGCTCCAGGCGGCGCTCGAAGCCCATCGCATCCTTCGACCGGGTGGTGTCTTCTTCGGCACGGCGGCGTTCGTCTACGGGTTTCACGACCTCGCGAGCTTCCACCACATGACCCATGGCGGCTTGCTCTGGACGTTCCACATGGCGGGCTTCGAGGTCGAGCGGATCTGGCCCGACTGGCTCTACACCGAGTCGATCCCCGAGATGGCCTTCGGAGAGGGGCCGGGGACGCCGTGGCGGATGACCGCAAGTGCGCTGCTCCGGGTCCTCGACTGGACCTTCGTGACCGCTTCGCGCGCGATGCGGCCGCTGGCGGGGAAGCCGCCGCTGGACCTCGCCGCGCGTCGTGCGGAGCGGGCGGGCTCGCTGTCGTTCATCGCACGCAAGCGAGTCGACTGAGCCGCGCGCGGTCGCCGACGCCCCCCGCTTGCGAGGCGCCGACTAGTCTTCGCGCGTGAGGCGCCGCCGCCAGCGCTCGAACCAGACCATCGCGCCGACGCCGAAGGCCTGGAGCGACCAGGCCGAGGGCTCGGGGACCGGGAACTCCTGGCGCACGATCGTCTTGTCCGCGTCGGGGACGACGACGTCGAGCACCGGCGAGTAGGTGAAGGCTTCGATCTCGTCGGGCTGCCCCGGCTCGAAGTAGAAGCGGATCAGCGTGAGGTAGGCGCCGCCCGGAGACGGCGTGCGCGACCAGTCGCTCACCGTCCGCAGGATCTTCTGTCCCTCGAACTCGTCGATGAACTTCATGTCCTGGACGATGTGGCCCTGTGCGCCGAGGAAGAGCTGGGGGGCGACGGTGGGCGCCTCGCGCACGATCTCGTGGTAGACCTGCGAGTACTGCATCATGTCGTGGATCAGCAGGATGCCCGGCACGTTCGGGTACTGCCCGAAGACGTCGATCGCCCAGTCGATCTGCTGCTGGCTCGTGCCGAAGCCGCCCTCGTAGGACGGCCCCACGACGAGCACCGGCCGATCGCCGATGCGGAAGCGCCAGGCGTGGCCATCCTGGTTCTCGTGCGGGTAGGTCTCGAGGTGCTCGTAGTAGCGGTCGGAACCGGCGAACGCCGTCTCGAGCGCCTCCATGTTCGCTTCGCTGTAGTAGTAGTTGAAGCCCCGGACATCGAGCTCGGTAGAGGGGTCGACCCCCACGTTGTCGTGGTTGCCGCGCACGATCGCCGTCGGGATGCCCAACCAACCGACCGCCGGGTCGGGGTCGAAGCGGGACCACTGGTCGACGAAGCGCTCCCATTCGGGCGGCGTGTATGTCGTCGGGAACGAACACGAGATGCAGTCGGTCCCGCCGCCGCCGGCCGGTGCGGCGTAGCAGCCGGCCGGAGCCGGGGAGCAGATGGGCTGGCTCAGGCAGTAGCCCATGCTGACGGCGGGCTGACCGCTGCAGCTCGGCGGGACGGGAAGGAAGCTGCCGAGGTTGACGATGTCGCCCACGTGCATGACGAGATCGATGTTCTCGGTGTGCTTGTTCGCGATCACCCAGTTGACCATCGCCGAGAAATCGGAGTACTGGTCGGGGTCGCCGTTGATGGCGGTCTGGGTGTCGCCGAAGATCACGACCGTGCGGTAGTCCGCCTGGGCTCGGGCGCTCTCGGGCGCGAGTCCCATGACGACGAGCGACGCTGCCAGGGCGCACCACGCGATGGCCCTTCGATCCATGATCATTCCCTCATCCCCCCGAATCCGAGTGCCCCACATGATTCGGTGACCCCAGGATTTCGCCCGTGATCGGCCTCACGAATTTGCATCTTGAGTCGATCCCGACCGGAGGCGCGGGAGATAATCCGCAGGCCGCGCAGCGCGACGACCGAAGAGAAGACCGGTCTCGGCGGCGGCACGGGCCGAGTGGGGTATTCACGCCACACGGGGTTCTCGGGAGTGATACGTTCCGAGCGCCAATGGGACCTTGGAGGGGGAGAGATTGAGCGGCGAAGGCGATTCCCGACTCGGCGACGTGGCGCGCTGGCTCTCGCGCGTTCTCGGCGCCGCGCTCGTGTTGTGGGCGATCTCGGACGACCCGCTCATCGGTGGAAGGCCGGGCTTCGGTCTGGCCCAGGGCGTCGTCGCCGCCATCGGCGTCTTCGTCGTCGCCTCGAGCTTCGCGTCCGCCGGATGGAATGCGCGGATCCTCGCGCTGGTGCTCTCGAGTGCGTTCGTGCTGAGCTTCGGCGAGATCGCGGTCCGCGTGCTCTACTCGGCACGCTACCAGCGGCCCTATCATCTCGACGAGGCGCTGCTCTACCGGCTCACCCCGGGTGCGGTGCACGACTTCCAGCACGAGGCGACCAACGGCGGCGAGCGGATCCGGTATCGCGTCAACAGCGATGGGTTCCGTGGGGAGGAGCTGGAAGCCGACCCCCGGCTTCGTGTGGCCGTCTTCGGCGATTCCTTCGTCCAGGGGGCGTTCTCTGCGCTGGAAGACACCTTCGCCGAGCGGCTGGAGGACGAGCTCTCGGCGCGACTGGGCGACGGTGTGGAAGTCGTGAACGCGGGCGTTGCGGGCTACGGCCCGGGTCAGACGCTGCGGAAGATGGAAGGCGACGTGGCCCTGCTCGATCCGGATCTGATCCTGATCGCGATCTTCGCGGGCAACGATTTCGGCGACACGATCCGCAACAAGCTCTATCGCCTCGACGACGCGGGGCGTCTGCTCGAGACGGACTTCACGATCGGGCCGGAGCAGCGACGTGGTTTCACGCTTCGCCGTCGCGAACTGATCCTGAAGCGCGTCGTGCGAGACGCCGTGCGCGCACTCCTTCCCAGGCTCGGAGTGGGAGGAGATGAAACCGATGCGATGGTGGCGATGACGCCGCGGGAGCGGATGGATCGCTTCCTGGAAGATCGCGCGCGTGAGTTCGACGAGTACATCGTCCGCGGCGACCACGTGGTGCACGCGCTCGCCGAAGACACCTACGACGCGGACGTCAGCCTCACTCCGGACAGCGCCTCCGCCCGCTACAAGGTCCGATTGATGGACGAGGTCCTCGGGCGAATGCAGTCGATCGCCGCCGAGCGCGGCGTGCCGATCGTCCTGATACCCATCCCCCACCCGATCGACGTCGGAGGCCACCCGACCGGGGAGGTCGATCGCGATCGGTATCCGTACTATCGACCCCGCGCCCTGGTCGGGATCCTCGAACGGATCGCCGATCGCCGCGGGATGCCCTTCGTCGAGCTCTTCGAGGGCTATCGGGCGCTCGGTTCGGAAGAGGTGTACTTCGGCGGCTTCGACGACCACTGGAACGACCGCGGCCAGCGACTGGCGGCGGAGTGGGTCGCCGACTTCCTGATGGAAAGAGAGCTCGTGTCGGCCGCCCGCGCCGACGCCGACGCCGTCGCGGAGCGGCCCTAGTCGATGGCGGGTGGACACGCCGATCCGAGCCAGCTCGATCCCGACGCGATCGAGTGGGATGCCGTGGTGATCGGAACCGGAGTCGGGGGGGCGACCCTCGGCTACGAGCTGGCGCGTCGCGGCCGGCGCGTCCTCTTCGTCGAGAAGGGGCGCTACCTCCAGAAGGATCCGGAAGCGGAGCAGGGCGAGCTCGGTGAGCTCAGCGTCGACCCGGACGAGCGACTGCGTCGTGGCTGGTGGCCCCATCCGATCAGCGGCCGCACCGATGTGGAGGGCCGAGCGCCGGGCACCGGTTGGGCGCCCGTCCGACACCTCCTCGACGACGGGGAAGCGGACTTCTTCGCGCCCCTGGGCTGCGGGACGGGGGGATCGTCGGTCCTCTACGGAGCGACGCTCGAGCGCTTCCATCCGCGGGACTTCCGTCCGCGGGAGAATTTTCCGGAGGTAGCGGAGACGACGCTGCCCGAGGCGTGGCCGGTGGGATGGAACACGTTCGCGCCGCTCTACGAGGAAGTCGAACGGCTCTACGAGGTGCACGGGACGCCCGATCCGTTGAGCGACGGCGAGGCGCCGCTTCCGGAGCCGCCGCCGATGAACGAACAGGACCGCTCGATTCACGCGCTCTTCGAGCAGAACGGCCTCCACCCCTATCGCAGCCACATCGGCTGCGCCTTCAAGCCCGGATGCGACGGCTGCGGGGGACGACTCTGCGTGCGGGCGTGCAAAGGGGATTCCGGGCGGGTTTGTCTGGTTCCGGCGGTCGAGACGCACGGCGCCACGCTGCTCTCCGGGTGCGAGGTCACGCGGCTCGTCGCGGATCGTACGGCGGTGCGCGAAGTGCACGGACGCTGGCAGGGGCGCGACGTCCGGCTCCGCGCCAAGGTCGTCGTTCTCGCGGCCGGCGCGCTGATGTCGCCGGTTCTGCTGATGAACTCGAAGAGCGAGGCGTGGCCCGAAGGCGTCGCGAACGGGTCGGGCTGGGTCGGTCGGAACCTGATGCTCCACGCGGGCGACATGGTCGCGATCCGGCCGAAGGGTCGCGCCGAGGGCGGCGGCTTCACCAAGACGATCTCGATCAACGACTTCTATTTCGCGGGGGGCCGCAAGCTGGGCAACTTCCAGTCCCTCGGCGTTCGGGTCGACACGGGGGCCGTCTTCTCCCACGTGCGCACCACCCTCGACAAGGGCCCCGCCTGGCTGCGCCGGATCGTGCCCTCGATCGTCGCGCGACTGATCGCTCGGGTCGGGGCGATCTTCTTCCGGAACGCGGTCGTGTTCTCCGCGATCCTCGAAGACCTGCCCTACCTCCACAATCGCGTGATGCCCGACGCGAGTCAGCCGAGCGGCATCCGCTACGAGTACACCTATCCCGACGAGCTGATGGAGCGGAACACGCTCTTTCGTCGCAGTCTGATCCGGGCCCTCGGTCGTCGTCGGGTCACGGTGTTGAGTCGGCCGGTGAACCTGAACTTCGGGCACGTCTGCGGGACGTGTCGCTTCGGTGACGATCCTCGCACGAGCGTGCTCGATTCGACGAATCGCGCGCACGAGGTCGAGAATCTCTACGTGGTCGATGCGTCGTTCTTTCCGTCCAGTGGCGGTGTGAACCCGAGCCTGACGATCGCGGCGAACGCGCTTCGCGTCGCGCGCATCATCGACGGGCGGTTGGGCGACGCCGGCGCGAACGCCGGCGCGGAGGAGGTCTGAACATGCAGTTCGAAGGACGCACGGTGGTCGTGACCGGAGCGGGCAGGGGCGTCGGTCGCAGTCTGGCCATCGGCTTCAGTCGGGACGGCGCCCGGGTCGTGGGGCTCGGCCGTACGGCCGCCGACCTCGAAGAGACGGCGGGGCAGTGTGACGGGCGCATGCAGTTCGTGGTCGGCGACGTGGGGAAGCCCGACGTGATCGAAGCGCTCTTCGGCGAGGCGGAGCGAGAGGGGGGACACGTCGACGTTCTCGTGAACAACGCCGCCGTCTATCCACGCGAGTCGTTTCTCGAGAGCGATCACGCCGATTGGGTCGGGGCCTTCGAGACGAACGTCTTCGGCATGGCCCTCTGTTGCCGGCGGGCCTTGCCCGGGATGCTCGAGCGAGGCTACGGACGCGTCATCAACATGGGGAGCTTCGCCTGGAAGGGACCGATCCCGGGTGCCTCGGCGTACTCCACCTCGAAAGCCGCGGTCTCGGTCCTGACGCGATCGATCGCCATCGAGGTCGACCGGGCTCGCTACCCCGACGTGCTCGTGAACGAGCTGCTGGCGGGCCAGTTCACGACCCGGATGAGCGACGTCGGCGAGCACCCGGATGCGGCCTATCCGCGCGCTCGCGCGGTTGCCGCGCTGCCCGCCGGCGGTCCGCATGGCGAGATCTTCCTGAAGGACGAGGTCTACTCGGAAGGGTCTGGCGGCCTGCGATCGCGGGTGAAGCGCGTGCTGGGCAGGGCGCTCGGGCGCGACTAGGAACGGACTGCGGAGGTCAGCCCGACCTGAACCGGAACTCCCGCAGGAGCCGGAACGCAGCCCAGAGGCCGTAGGGCGCGAGCACGAGCCCGCCGACGACGAGGACGCGAAGCGAATCCGGCAGCGGAAGCCAGTCGCCGCTCGCCTCGATCGCGGCCCAGGTCACGCCCGCCAGCAGCGCGCCGAGGGCGGTGTAGCCGAGCTCGGGCAGAGGGCTCGCGACGCCGATGCGCGCGAGTCGGATCGCGGGCTGGACGAACGCGGCCATGCTGCCGATGCCCATGCCGATCAGCAGGCCCCGGAGTCCGTCGATCTCGAACCCGACCAGGCAGCCCACGGTCGTGCCCGCCAGGCCGAACAGATTCGAGAGGGCCCAGCTCCTCCCGTCGCCGAGCGACAGGAGGCTGATGCAGGCGTGGACCTGCAGGAACGCGAACCAGAATCGGATCAGGGCGAGCTGGGCGATCCACTGCGCGTCCTGGTAGCGCTCGTCGTAGAGGAAGTCGAAGAAGGCCGGCGCCACGATCAGCGCGCCGAGCCCCATCGTCAACGCGGCCGGGAGCGTGACGCGGCGAAGGGAGCGGTACCGATTGCGGAGCGTCTCGGGTCCATCTCGATTCGACTCGGCCACCACGGGGGCGACCACCGAGCTGAGCACGGTATAGGCGACGTCGCGCAGGAGGGACGGGATGATGATGCCCATGCTGTAGACGCCGAGGACCGCCGCCGGGACGAGTCGGCCGAGCAGGGCGATGTCGATCTGCGCCAGCACGAAGGAGAGTCCGCTCGAGGCGAAGACCCACTTGCCGAGCGAGAAGATGTCGTCGACCGACTCCTTCTCCCACTGGAAACGATCGATCGGACCCGGGATCCACACGTGACTCAGGATCGTGATCACCAGCTGGTTGACGAGGCCGCCGATCACGAGCGCCCAGACGCTGGGCTCGACCCAGGCCATCGCGATCATGACCACGATCGACGTGACGCGACCGAGCATCTCGATCGCGACGCGACGCCCCAATTGGAGGCGGCGGGTGAGGACGAGGAACTTGGTCGATTGCACGCCCATCAAGACTGCGGCGAAGGTCGCGACGGGCATGATCGTGAGCAGCTGGGGCTGGCCGTAGAAGTCCGCGACCAGCGGGGTGACGGCGAGGCCCAGGCCCCAGAGCAGGAAGCCGCGCACGACCTGGATCGTGAAGGCCGTGTTCATGAACTCGGGTTGATCGCCGCGCTCGAAGCGCATGATGGCAGCCGGGATCCCGATGTTGGAGAACTGCTCGAGGGCGAAGACGATCAGGTACACGATCGCCATCAACCCGAAGGCTTCCGGGAAGAGCATGCGCGCCAGGACCAGGTTGCCGATCAGGCGTAACACCTGCGCGCCGCCTTGCCCGACCAGGCTGATCAGTGCTCCCTGGCCGGCGCGCGCGCGCAGGCCCGTGGCCTTCTCCGTCACGAAAGGCCCTCCGGTCGCGGCGGATGCACGTCCGGGGCCGCCCCGAGGCGGAGGTTGAAGCGGAGGAAGTCCCGCATGTGGTAGCGGGGCTCGTGGCTCTCGCGGCCCGACAGGGCGAATCGGATCCGGCGAATCAGGCCACCGAGGATGTAGACCGAGTTGGCGATCCAGAGCGTCGCGCGCCCGTGGTTCTTCAGGAAGTAGCGGCGGCGCGACGCGTACCAGTAGGGCGGCGTGCGACGGGACAGGTCCTGGAAGCCGGTCGAGACCGATCCGATGTGCGTCACCGAACTCTCGGGCACGTACGCCGTCGGCCAGCCCGCACGGGCGGCGCGGAGGCAGAAATCCGTTTCCTCGTAGTAGAGGAAATAGCCGTGATCGAGGAGGCCGATCGCGTCGAAGACTTCACGCCGCACGAGCATGCTCGCGCCGGCGAGCCAATCGACGGGGGCGGTCTCGGTCGGGAGCTCCGGTGAGACGATCTTGTGCGCGAGGAGCTTCGACACGAAACCCACGCCGAGGGTCATCTCGAACTCGCTCGCGATCGAATGGAAACGGAAGGCGGTCCGGTGGGTGTCGCCCTCGACGCCGTGGATGTAGCTGCCCGCGATCCCGTAGTCGGGATTCTGGTCGAGAAAGGTGACGAGCCGATCGACCGAGCCGGGATCGGGGAAGGCATCGGAATTCAGCAGGTAGACGTAGTCCGGCGGATCCGGGCGCTCGAGGGCGGGGCCGATGGCGAAGTTGTTGCCCCAGGCGAAGCCACCGTTCCACGGCGAGGCGAGCACCTCGACGCGATCGCCCCAGTCCGCCTCCGCGACACCTCGCTCGAGGATCTCGAGGGACCCGTCGCCCGAGTCGTTGTCGACGATCGCGACGCGGGCGTCCGGATACGCCCCGAGCTCTCCGAGGAGGGTTTCGACCGCGCGCAGGGTCATCTCCGGCGTCTTGTAGTTGACCGTGACCGCGAGCAGCTTCAACGCGTGTCCCCATGTCCGACGGACTCCGGTCCGGCCGGAGTTCATTGCAGGTCGGTCGCAGGCATGAACGGAGAGCCACCTCCGAACGCCACGACCCCAGAGAATGGTGTCCACATCGACTCGGAAGGGGGCTAGCGATAGGGCCAATCCCCAGAGGAACACGAATTCGGGCGGAGTTTCGCCGGCAATCGACACGCAGTCACGCGGGATTGCCCTACCGTTCGCAAAGGACTTCAACCCTTTTTGGGTTTCGGCGGTCACTCCCCTAGCGGCACCGCTTCGGCCCCGAAGGGTAGTGGCTCAAGGAACGCCTAGAGCCGCTCGATATGCCCTGAATCCATCGAATCCGGGAAGCGGCCGATTCGAACGTCCTGGCCTGAGGGATCCATCCATGTCTGCCACCGCCCCCCAGCTCACCTGCGTGCTCGCCGGCTCCGAGTCGCTGCTGATCCAATGCGGGGAGATTCTCTCCGAGAGGGGGTGGGGAATTCAACGCGTCGTTTCGCGGGACGCTGCCATCCTCGACTGGGCGCAGGGGGCCGGGCTCGAAGTCTGCGCGGGCGGCAAGGAGCTCGCCGATCAGCTCGACGGCGTCGAGTTCGACTACTTCTTCAGCATCACGAACCTGTCGATCATTCCGGACGCGGTGATCGACCGGGCGCGTCGAGGGGCGATCAACTTCCATGATGGTCCGCTGCCTCGCTACGCAGGGATGTACACGCCCGCGTGGGCCATTCTCAACGGCGAGACCGAGTACGGGGTCACCTTCCACGAGATGACCGGTGGCGTCGACGAGGGTCGGATCCTCGTCCAGCGCCTCTTTCCCATCTCGGACGACGAGACGTCGCTGAGCCTCAATACGAGCTGTTATGCCGCCGCCATCGAGGGCTTCGGTGAGCTGGTGGGGCAGCTCGAGACGGATCGGCTCTCGCCCCGGGACCAGGACCTCGATCAGCGCAGCTACTTCGCGCGCCACACGCGTCCCGCTGCGGCGGGTCTGGTCGACTGGCAGGCGAGCGCGCAGGCGATCTCGGCCTGGGTGCGCGCGATGGATTTCGGCGCGCGGTACGAGAACCCCTTCGCGGTCGGCAAGCTGACCCACGGCGGGCGTGTCGCGCTCGTGCGCGGCGCCCGTCGGGTGGCTACGGATTCGGATGCCCCGGCCGGGACGCTCCTCGAGATCGACGAGAGCGGCTGGGTCGTGCGCTGCGGCGAAGATGCGGTGGCGCTCTCCGGACTCGCCGGTCCGCGAGGGGCGGAATGGACCGGCACCGAGGCCGCGGCGCAGCTCGGGCTCTCCGTCGGAGACCTCGTGGGTTCGGTCGACGCCGTCGATCGCGAAGCCGTCGGCGCGCGCAACGAGACCTTCACGCCTGCGGAGCGCTTCTGGGTCCGACGGCTGGCCCAGCTCGATCCGGTCGAAGCCCCCTTCCGCCGCGCCGATGGAGCGGTCGACGGAACCTCCGCCGCCGGCCGTCTCGGGCTGGAGACAGCGGGGCTCCTGCCGGACGTTCCCGCCGAGCAGCGCGCCGAATCGATCCTCGCCGGATTCGCCTTCCATCTCGCTCGTCTCCAGGGGACGGACCGTTTCGACGTGACCTGGAGCGAGGACGCGCTCGTGTCCGGGCTGGCCGGAACCGGAGAAGTGTTCTCGCCCTTCGTTCCGCTTCGCGTGGAAGTGGACCCCGAGCGAGCCGTGGGCGAAGCCCTGGCCGAGTTCGGGAGCGCCCTCGGGCGGGTGCGCGAGCGCGGGACCTTCCTGGTCGACGCGATCGCGCGCGACCCTGCGCTGGCCGCCCACCCGCTGCTGTCGACGGGGCAATGGACGTCCGTCGCGGTCGGTCTCCACGCCGATCCCGCCTCCACGCCGCTTCCGCCGGGCGCCGACCTGGCCCTCTTCGTGGCGCCCGACGCTTCATCGGCGTCGATGGCGTTCGATCCGCAGAGCCTCGCGGCCGAAGATGCCGAGCGACTGATCGCGCAGCTGCAGCTTCTTCTGGGGGCCCTCCACCAAGCGGATCTTCCCGTTTCGGGACTCCCGCTCCTGGCGCCCGAGGAACGCGCGAAGGTGCTCGACGGTTGGAACGACACCGTCGTCGATTTCGATCGCGGCGCGACGGTCCGGTCGCTCTTCGAGGACCGGGTCGCGCACCAGCCCGATGCACCCGCCCTGGTCTTCGAAGGGGAGACCCTCAGCTATCGCGAGCTGGACGAGCGGGCAGGGCGCCTCGCGAATCATCTGTCGCAGCTCGGCATCGGTCGCGACGCGCTGGTCGGTCTCCATCTGGCCCGATCGATCGACATGCTCGTCGGTGTCCTCGGCGTCCTGAAGGCGGGCGGCGCCTACGTCCCCCTCGATCCGGAGTACCCGGAGGATCGCATCGCGTACATGATCGAGGATTCCCGCGCCTCGGTCGTGCTCACCCACGCCGCTGCGTCGCCCGCGCTTCCGGCCTGCGAGGCGAACGTGGTCCACCTCGACCGCGACGCGGCAACCATCGCCGCGCACCCGGTCGCCCGCCCGGACACGGAGTGCCGCCCCGAAGATCTGGCCTACGTGATCTACACGTCGGGCTCGACCGGCAAGCCGAAGGGCGTGATGGTCGAGCACCGCAACGCCGTCAACTTCTTCGTCGGCATGGACGATCGGGTCCCGCACGATCCGCCGGGCACGTGGCTGGCCGTGACCAGCCTCTCCTTCGACATCTCCGTGCTCGAGCTCCTCTGGACGCTGACTCGCGGATTCGAAGTCGTCGTCTATGCCGATCGGGAGCGCAAGGGCGGGGCCGCCGGCGTCGATCCCGCCAACTGGCGGCCGATCGATCTCGGGCTCGCGCTCTGGGGCAACGACGTCGGGAGCGGCTCGAAGAAGTACGAGCTGATGCTCGAGGCCGCGAAGTTCGGCGACGAGCACGGCTTCTGCGCGGTGCATACGCCGGAGCGGCACTTCGGGGACTTCGGGGCGCCGTTCCCGAATCCCGCCGTCACCAGCGCTGCGATCGCCGCGGTCACGGAGCGGATCCAGATCCGGGCCAGCAGCTGCGTGCTGCCGCTGCATCACCCCGTCCGCGTCGCCGAGGACTGGGCGGTCGTCGACAACATCTCCGACGGCCGCGTGGGGATCTCCTTCGCTTCGGGTTGGCAGCCCAACGACTTCGTGATCCGACCCGAGGCGTACGCCGACGCCAAGAAGTCGATGTTCGAGAACGCCGAGATCGTCCGACGACTCTGGCGCGGGGAATCCGTCGACTTCGTGAATCCCCACGGTGATCAGGTCGCGACGAAGACGCTGCCGCGGCCGGTGCAATCCGAGCTGCCGACGTGGATCACGACGGCCGGCAACCCCGAGACCTTCGCCCAGGCGGGGGCGGCGGGCGTGAACGTGCTCACGCACCTGCTCGGACAGTCCCTCGACGAGCTGGCCGAGATGGTCAGGGTCTACCGGAAGGCGGCGGCCGACGCGGGACACGATCCGTCGACGTTGAACGTCACGTGCATGCTCCACACGTTCGTGGGCGAGGACGACGCCGAGGTGCGTCGGATCGTGCGCGAGCCCATGAAGAACTACCTGGCGAGTGCGATGGCGCTCGTCGTGGACTTCGCCTGGAGCTTCCCGGCCTTCGAGCGTCCCGGCGGTCCCGACTCCACGCCCGAGGACGTCGATCTCAACTCCCTCAGCGACGAGGAGACCGACGCGATTCTCGAGTTCGCCTTCGAGCGCTACTACGAGACGAGTGGGCTCTTCGGGACGCCCGAAGCCTGTGAGGCCATGCTCCAGCGCTGCAAGGATGCGGACATCGACGAGATCGCCTGTCTGATCGACTACGGCGTCGATACGGACGTCGTGCTGGGCTCGCTGGACGCGCTCGCCGACGTGCGCGCGCGGGTGAACGAAGCGCCGGTCGTCGAGGCGACGCCCGCCACGCCTTCGGTCGACCACGGCTTCGCCGCACAGGTCGAGCGGCACGGCGTGACCCATCTCCAGTGCACGCCCTCGCACGCGACCATGCTCCTCACCAACCCGGACACCCGCGCCGCGCTGGGTCGGATTCCGCACCTGATGATCGGCGGTGAGGCCTTCCCGGTCTCGCTGGCGGCGGAGCTCGACGGTGTCGCGTGCGGAACCGTGACGAACATGTATGGCCCGACGGAGACGACCATCTGGTCGTCGACGGAGCCGGTGAGCGGACGGCCCGATTCGATTTCCATCGGTCGTCCGATCGCGAACACGCGACTCTACGTGCTCGACGGCGGACGCGAGCCGCTGCCCGTCGGCGTGGCCGGCGAGCTGTGGATCGGCGGCGAAGGCGTCGTTCGCGGCTACCACGATCGACCGGATCTGACCTCGGATCGATTCGTCGACGATCCCTTCGAGGATCGCCCGGGCGCGCGCATGTATCGCACCGGCGATCTCGCGCGGTGGATGCCCGACGGGCGGATCGACTTCCTGGGACGCCTGGACCACCAGGTGAAGATCCGTGGCTACCGGATCGAGCTCGGCGAGATCGAGGCACGCCTGGCGGGTCTCGACGGGGTTCGCGAGGGCGTCGTCATCGCCCGGGAGGATACGCCGGGGGACGTGCGACTCGTCGGCTACGTCGTCGCCGAGGACGCGGCGCCGGAAGAATCGACCCTCAAGGACCAGCTGCGGGTCTCGCTGCCGGAGTTCATGGTTCCGTCGAACGTGCTCTTCCTGGACGCCTTCCCGCAGACGCCGAACGGAAAGGTGGACCGGAAGCGTCTGCCCGCCCCGCACGAGGTCGCGAAGAAGTCGCAGGCCGAGTACGTGGCGCCGGCCAACGACCTGGAAGGACAGATCGCGGAAGTCTGGCGCGAAGTCCTCTATCTCGAGCAGGTGGGCACCCACGACAACTTCTTCGATCTGGGTGGGCATTCGCTGCTGGTCGTTCAGGCCCATCGGAAGCTGCGGGAAGTCTGTCCGATGGAGGTCACGCTGACCGATCTGTATCGATTCCCGACGATCGCGGGGCTCGCCGAGCACGTGTCCAAGGGGGGCGACGGTGGCGAGGCCGTGGCGGCCAGCCAGGCGCGGGCCGAGAAGCGGAAGCAGGCGCTCGGGCGGAGACGTCGTCGCGGAAGTCGAAGCTGATCCGACCGGGTGCGGGGCTTCCGAAGCGGAGAGCGAAGAGAGGGTTTCGATGAGCGAAGAGGGACCGGGCGAGAACGACATCGCGATCGTGGGCATGGCGCTGCGCGTGCCCGGCGCGAACACGCCCGCGGCGTTCTGGGACAATCTCCGGAACGGCGTCGAGTCGATCGTCGACTACGACGAGGAGACGATCCTGGCCTCCGGAGAATCGCCGGCGGCGCTCCGAAACCCCGCCTATGTGCGTCGTGGTGGCGCGCTCTCCGACGTGAAGCTCTTCGATCGGGAATTCTTCGGCTTCAGCCCCAAGGAAGCGGCGATTCTCGACCCGCAGCACCGTCACTTCATGGAGCTCTGCTGGGAAGCGCTCGAGGACGCGGGCCACACGCCCAAGCGCTTCGACGGCCAGATCGGACTCTACGGTGGCTGCGGCATGGGCAGCTACTTCTACTTCAACGTCTGCAGCAATCGCGACCTGGTCGACTCCGTCGGCCTCTTCCTGCTGCGGCACACCGGGAACGACAAGGATTTCCTGGCCACGCGCGTCTCGTACGTGCTCGACCTCAAGGGGCCGAGCGTGAACGTGCAGACGGCCTGCTCGACGTCCCTCGTGGCGACGCACCTCGCGGCCCAGAGCCTGCTGTCGGGAGAGTGCGATCTGGCGCTTGCCGGCGGCGTGACGATCCAGTTTCCGACCGAGGCCGGCTACATCTTCAAGGATGGTGAGGTCCTGTCGCCGGACGGCCACTGCCACGCCTTCGACCATCGCGCGGCGGGCACCATCCTCACGAGCGGGGGCGGCGTCGTGGCCCTGCGTCGGCTCGAGGACGCGCTCGAGGACGGGGACGACGTCTACGCCGTGATCAAGGGGTCGGCCGTCAACAACGACGGCGGCCAGAAGGTCGGATACCTGGCGCCCAGCGTCGACGGCCAGGCCGCCGCCATGACGGAGGCCTACACCGTCGGCGAGGTCGATCCGGCGACCATCGGAATGATCGAGTGCCACGGCACGGGCACCTACATGGGGGATCCGATCGAGATCTCGGCCCTCACGCAGGCCTTCCGGGGTTCGGAGAGCGAGGGCGCGACCGAGAACCAGTTCTGTCGGATCGGCTCCGTCAAGACGAACATCGGGCACCTGGACACCGCCGCCGGGGTCGTGGGGTTGATCAAGGCCGCCCTGTCGGTGCGGAACCGGCAGATCCCGCCCTCTCTGGGCTACGAGAGCCCGAATCCGGAGATCGGCTTCGGGAATACACCGTTCCTCGTGAACGAGACCCTGACCGACTGGCATTCGACCGACGGCGCGCCTCGGCGCGCGGCGGTGAATTCGCTGGGCGTCGGCGGCACCAATGCGCACGTCGTGATCGAGGAGGCCCCGGCGGCCTCACCGTCGGCGAGCGATTCCGACGGCTCGGTTCTCCTCCAGCTGTCGGCGCGCAGCAACAAGGCGCTCGATGGCGCCTGTGGAAGGTTGGCCTCCTATCTCGAGGCGAACCCGGACGTGCCGCTGGCCGACGTGGCCTTCAGTCTCCAGCAGACCCGTGAGGAGCTCGAGCGGCGGCGTGTCCTCGTGGCGCGCGACCGTGCGCAGGCGATCGAGCTGCTCGAGGAGCTCGATCCGCGGCGCGTCTTCACGCATCAGGTCCCGGAGATGCGACCCTCGATCGTGTTCATGTTCACGGGGGCCGGCAGTCAGTACCCGAACATGGGCCGGGATCTCTACGAGAACGAGCCGGTCTTCCGCGAGCATGCCGACCGGGGCTTCGATCTCTACGAGGAGCGCACCGGCTTCGATCTCCGCTCGCTCGTCTACCCCGACGCGGCCGACGTCGAGAAGTCCGAGTCGCTGCTGATGGAGACGCCGCGCCAGCTGCCGGCGATCTTCATCATCGAGTACGCGATCGTGCAGCTCTGGCGCTCGAAGGGCGTCGAGCCGTCCATGCTGATCGGACAGAGCCTCGGCGAGAACGTCGCCTCCTGCGTGGCGGGCGTCGTGTCGTACGAAGCCTGTCTCGACTGGATGATCCTTCGCGGGCGCCTGACGGACGAAACGCCGGCGGGCGCGATGGTGGCGGTCACCTTGCCCGCCGACGAGATCTCCGCGCATCTCGGAGACGAGTGCGATCTGGCCCTCGTGAACGCCCCCGGGCTCTGCGTCGCTTCCGGCGCCGAGGCTGCGGTGGAGGCGCTCGAGAAGCGACTCGGGGATGCGGAGATCGACTATCAGCGGGTGCCGGTCGCGCGGGCCGGACACTCGCGCCTCTTCGAACCGATCCTCGACGAGTTCCGTCGCTTCATCGAGAAGCTCGACCTGCAGCCGCCGAAGATTCCGATCGTCTCCAATCGGACGGGAAAGATCCTTACGGACGAAGAGGCGACGGATCCGGACTACTGGGTCGGCCACCTCCGGCACACGGTCCTGCTCTCGCAGAGTCTGGACACGATTCTCGAGACCCCCGGCCGCGTCCTCGTGGAGGTCGGTCCCGGTCAGACGCTCGGCTCCTTCGCGCGTCAGCAGCCGCGCGCGTCGACCGCCAACATCCTCGCGTCGCTGCGTCACCGCGCCGACACCATCGATGATCGCGACTTCCTGCTGGTGAACCGCGGTCGGTTGTGGGCCTCGGGCCTCGACGTCGAGCTCGAGGCGCTCTACGAGGGCCAGACGCGCCGAAAGGTCCGGCTGCCGACCTACGCGTGGGACCACCAGAGCTACTTCATCGACCGCGTCGAAGCCGAGAGCGGGTCCGTCGACGAAGGTCTTCCCGAGCACCTCGACGACATCGCGGACTGGAGCTACGTCCCGACCTGGCAGCCCACCGCCGTCGATCCCCGACGCGCCGAGACCCCGGAGACCTGGCTGATCTTCATGGATCACGCGGGGATCGGGCGCCGCCTCCGCAAGCGACTCGAGGCCCTCGGCCACGTGGTCGTCTGCGTCTTCGAGGCCGACAGCTTCCGGAAGCGCTCGGAAAACGAGTACTCCCTCGCTCCGGAGCTCGGGCGCGAAGGGTACGAGGCGCTGGTCAAGGACCTCGCCGCGCACGGTCGCGCTCCCTCGCGAATCGTTCACCTGTGGCTGACGACGGACTCCGAACGTTTCCGCCCCGGCTCGAGCTTCTTCCACGAGAACCTCCAGAACGGCTTCTACAGCCTCTATTTCCTGGCCCGGGCCCTGGCGGAAGAGAACCTGCCGGGCGCGGTGCACATCAACGTCGTGTCGAACGGTCTCCAACGGGTGCTCGATGGCGACGGTCCGCTCTACCCGGAGAAGGCGACGGTCCTCGGTCCGGTCAAGGTGATCCCGCGCGAATTCCCCGACGTCACGTGCAAGAGCATCGACGTCAACCTGCCCGACGCGGGGCGCGGCGCCTGGCGCGCCCGACTCCTGGGCGGCCGTGGCTCCGACGGGGGGCGGCCGGCGAGTCTCGACGAAGTCGCGGAAGCCCTCGAAGCCGAGCTGCTCGCGCCGTGCGAGAGCGAACTCGTCGCCCATCGCGGCGGCGAGCGATTCGTACAGCGATTCGAGGCGAGCCCGCTGGCCGAGCGACGTGCCGAGGTCGAGAGCGGTCTCCGGGCAGGCGGGACCTACCTGGTGACCGGTGGCCTGGGTGGCCTGGGGGCGACCCTCGCCGATCGTCTGGCGCGCGAAGTCGAGGGCGTCCGCCTCGTGCTGGTCGGACGAACGCCGCTGCCGCCGACCGAGGAATGGGATGCGATCGTCGCGAGCGCGGCTCCGAACGATCGCAACGCGACGAAGATCCGGCGGGTCCGGGCCCTGGAAGCCGCCGGCGCGGAGGTGATGACGTTCGCCGCGGACGTGACCAACCTCGAAGAGATGCGTCGGTGCGTCGGCGAGGCGAAGGGACGCTTCGGCGGAATCGACGGCATCTTCCATGTCGCGGGCGAGGTCGCGGACGAGCTGATCCAGCTGAAGGTCGATGCGGACATCGAGCGCGTCTTCGGCCCCAAGATCCACGGCACCCAGGTCCTCGACGGGTTGCTCGAGGAGGCCGGCGTCGAGCTCTTCGTGCTGTATTCCTCGACGAGTGCGATCACCGCGCCGCCGGGACAGGTCGACTACGTCGCGGCGAACGCCTTCCTCGACGCCTTCGCCCAGAGTCGCCGGGACCATCCGACGCGCACGCTGGCGATCAACTGGGGCATCTGGAACGAGGTCGGTCTCGCGGCGAGTACGTTCGGCTCCAACGACCAGGACGACACCGAATCGCAGGTCGCGCCGGTCGATCATCCCTTCTTCGACTCCCGGGTCGTGGACTCCCATGGACATACCGGATTCCTGAAGAGCTACTCCCCCCAGCGCGATTGGATCCTCGACGAGCACCGGACCGCGGCCGGCGAAGCGCTCTTTCCGGGCGCGGGCTATCCCGAGCTGGCGCGTGCGGCGCTCGCCGAATACGGCGAGACCGGCCCCTTCGAGATCCAGGACCTCTACTTCCTGCGACCGCTCTACGTGCCGGATGGCGAGGTGCGCGACGTGCGCGTGCAGCTCAAGCCGACGGATACGGGCTACCAGCTCAAGGTCCGGACGCGAGACCGGATCGAGGGACGCGTGGCCTGGGTCCTCGCCGGAGAGGCGCGCCTGGAGCTCGGGGGCGACCACGCGGGGCACAGCATCGACCTCCCTTCGATCGACGCGCGCTGTACCGCGAACCGGTCGACCGTGAATCAGCTCGGGCACGCTTCCGGCCAGGAAGAGCACGTGCGCTTCGGGCCGCGCTGGCGGGTGCTGCGCCAGGTTCTGTACGGCGACGGAGAGGCCCTCGCGCGGATCGAGATTCCGGAGGCCTTCGCGGGGGACCTCGACGAATACCACGTGCACCCGGCCATGCTCGACTACGCGACGGGTTACGCGATGGAGCTCATCGACGGGTACGATCCCGCGGATGGGCTCTGGATTCCCGTGTCCTACGGCCGAATCGTGGTGCACGCGCCGCTCGAACGTCAGGTGAGCAGCTGGGTCCGGCTTCGGAGCGCGAACGACGAGTTCGCTTCCTTCGACGTGGTCGTCGCGGACGAGTCGGGGCGGGTGCTCTTCGAGGCCGAAGACTTCACGATCAAGCGCCTCCCGGAGCCGGTCGACCTGGGCGAGGGGATCGATCCCGCGACCAGCGACATCGAGTTCGAGGCCGCCCGGCGCGCCGACGGGGACGACGACCTCTCGCCGGCGGAGCTCCAGCTGCGGCGAAACTACGAGGCCGGAATCGGCCCGGAGGAAGGGACCGAAGCGCTGTTGCGTGCGATCGCGGGCCACGCCGATCCGCAGGTCGCGATCTCGTCGATCGACCTCCAGTACCTGCTGCGCCAGGCGGAGCGCGTGACGGCGGAGTCCTCCGGCGGCGGCGCTCGCTTCGAGCGGCCGGATCTCGAGAGCGAGTACGCCGAGCCGCGGGACGAGATCGAGAAGACGCTCGTCTCGCTCTGGGAAGAGATGCTCGGCGTCCAGGGGCTGGGCATCCACGACAGCTTCTTCGATCTCGGCGGGCACTCGCTGATCGCGGTCCGATTCTTCTCGAAGATCAAGAAGACCTATCGCGTCGACTTCCCGATCTCGGTGCTCTTCGAGGCGCCGACGATCGAGGGTTGTGCCGCGCTCATTCGCGACGCGATGGGCGACGACGGGAGCGTCACTGCCGCCGCGGACGGGGAGGCGCGCGCGCCGCGAACACGCTTCAAGCACCTGGTGGCGATGGACGCGGGCGAGGGAGCCGGAGGTCCGAATCCGCCGTTCTTCCTCGTCGCCGGAATGTTCGGCAACGTGCTCAACCTGCGGCACCTGGCGGCCCTCGTCGGGACCGATCGCCCCTTCTACGGCCTGCAGGCGCGTGGGCTCTACGGTGACGAGCAGCCGCACGAGACCTTCGAGGAGATGGCGAGCGCCTACCTCGAGGAGATCCGCACCGTCCAGCCGGAGGGTCCGTACTACATCGGGGGCTTCTCCGGAGGCGGCATCACCGCGTTCGAGATGGCGCACCAGCTCGAGGCCGCCGGCGAGGAGGTCGCGCTCCTCGTGATGCTGGATTCGATCCTCCCGGTCCTGCCGCCGCTCACGCCCGTGGACCGAGCGCGCGTCCAGATGATGCGGCTGCGTCGTCAGGGGTTCGGCTATCTGGGCGAGTGGGCCCGGAACCAGCTGAAGTGGCGGCGAGAGCGCTGGGAAGCCCGGTTCGGCGAGAGCGAAGAGAACGGCGGGCAGGGCGAGGACGTCTTCCACAACGTCGCAATCGAGCAGGCCTTCCGTGCCGCCCTGCCGCGGTACCAGATGCGGCAGTACGCGGGCCACGTGCATCTCTTCCGGCCGAAGCTGGATCGGGCGTACGTACTCGGACCCGATCGCGTGCTCAACTCGGAGAAGCTCTGGGTCTACCCCGACAACGGATGGACGCCCTGGGTCGGCTCGCTCGAGGTTTCCGAGATGCCCGGAAACCACGACAGCATGGTCCTCGAGCCCAACGTGCGGGTCATGGCGTCGCGCCTGCGCGAGCTGATCGAGTCCTGCTGACGCCCCGGGCGGAAGGGCACGGCAGGCAGTCGCAGATTCCCGGCAATCTCGGACACGAAACGGGTCCGAGCGGGTACTCACCCGGCAGACCGCGGTCCGAGAAGGCACGCGGCGGCCGGTGACGAGCGCCTCGTTCCGGGGCTGAGGTAAGCTGGCCGACAGGGGGAGAACGCAGTATGGGAGAGATCTCTGACGCCCTGGCGAGGGCTTCCGACGAGGAGCGCCAACAGGCGCCTCGTGAGGAATCGCCGCGCCGCGCGCAGAGTCCCCAGCCGTCTCCTGGCTCCGATGCGCGCGATCTGATCGCCGCCCGGGCTCGCGCGGAGTCGTCCTCGGTGGCCGAGCAGGTACGGCCGCCGGCGCCGCCGCCGGAGCGGCCTGCGGCACCGACCCCGGAGCAGCCGAAGCCGGAGCTGCGGCATCCGATTCCGCTCGGAGAGGGGCCGGACCGGATCGCGCGGATCTGCGCCGTCGACCCGCACGGATCGACGGCGGTGCGCTTCCGTCACGTGGCCGTTCGGATGCGCGGCCGTCTGGACGCCGCCCGAGAACCCTCGGTGCTCGTCACGAGCGCGCTTCCCGGAGAGGGTAAGACGACCGTCGCGCTGAATCTCGCGGTGGCCCTCGCGTCGATCGCCCCGGGCTGTCGGATCGCGCTCGTCGACCTCGATCTGCGTCGCGGAAGGATCGCCAACATTCTCGGCTACCAGGCCAAGGTCGGGATCGAGCAGGTGCTCTCGGGCGGGCTCGAGGTCGATCAGGTCGCCGTCCCGACGGACGTGGGGCGCCTCGAGTTCCTTCCGACCACGAGCTACGTCTCCGACGCCCACCGCCTCCTGGGCGGCTTCATCGGTTCGCTCATGAAGCAGCTCCACAGTCGCTACGACTACGTCGTCTGCGACGGACCGCCGGTTCTCCCGGTTCCCGACGTGCCGTTGATCATGCCCCACGTGGGCGGCACGCTCGCGATCGCCGCCTCTGGCCGGACGCGACACAAGGCCTTCCGCGAGATGATGGATCTGCTCAAGGGAGGGACCATGTTCGGCGTCTTCCTGAACGAGAGCCCGTCTCGAGGCGCGGCCGATCACTACGCCTACGGCGCCTACGGTCTGCGTGAGCCGGCGGTCGAGGAAGTCCCCGAGGAGCTGGCCGAGACGGCCGCAGACGAGTCGGACGGGTTCGACGAGCTCGCGTCCGCGACCGAACGCGCGGCCATCGAGGAGGTTCGGCGGGCATGACGGGCGATCCCGGAAGCGGAGCCTTCATCGACGACGGCCAGGGCGACGTCATCGCGCTGCCGGGATTCGCGACGGATCCCGCCGGCATCCTGCGGCGACGCTGGAAGTGGATGCTCGCGGTGATCGTGCTCGGCCTCGCCGGCTGCGCGGCGTTCGTCTACACCCAGGAGCCGTCGTTCACCTCCCGCGCCACCGTGATGGTCTCGAGCCAGCGGATCTCGGAGCAGTTCGTCACTTCCACGGTCGAGACCGACCAGCTGGAGAAGGTGAGTGCGATCGTCGGCGAGCTTCTGTCTCGCAACAAGCTGGCCGCGCTGATCGAGAAGTTCGGGATCTACGAACCCGACGAGGAGAACGGGGAAGAGGAGCTCACCCTCGCCGAGAAGGTCGCTCTGCTCCGCTCGAAGATCCGCATCGCGCCGGACTACTCGAACGCTCCGGTCATCGGAGCGAACAGCACGTCCACCGTATTCGAAGTCGTGTTCACGGGGTCGGATCCGCAGACCGCGGCGGCCGTCGCGAACGAGCTCGCCATGGGCTTCACGGACATCCACCTGCGTCTCCGCAGCCGCCAGGCGAGACTCACGACCGAGTTCCTGCGGCGCGAGCTCGAGCGCGTGGAAGTCGAGCTCTTGCGCCAGGAGCGAGCGATCACCGAGTTCAAGCAGGCCCACCGCGGCGAGCTCCCGAGCGAGCTCGCGACGGCCCTCGGACGGCTCGACCGAATGCAGAGCGAACGACAATCGCTCGCGCTGCAGGTCGCCGAGGCCGAGAGTCGACTGGTGAGCCTGCGCGAGAGCGGGAACGACGTCGCACCGGATTCGCCGGAAGCCCTGCTGCGAACGCTGAAGAACCGGGAGAAGGAGCAGCTGGCGCTCTACACCCCGGATCATCCGAATCTCGTGTCGCTTCGGAACCAGATCGCGTCCGTCGAGGCGCAGATCGCGGAGCGGTCCGAGGCCGCGGACGACGAAGTCGAGGACGTTTCGCTTCCGGCCGCGGCCGCGCGGCTGACGATCACCGAGCTCCGCCGACAGCTGTCGGAGACGATCGCCGAGATCGAGGAGCTCGATCGTCGCGTGGCCCTCGTCCCGGTGCGCGAGGAAGAGCTCACCGGCATGGAGCAGCGCGCGCAGATCCTGCGCGAGGACCACCAGGAGTTCCTGCGCAAGGTGAATCAGGCGAAGCTGGCGCAGGCCGTCGAGTCCGCCCAGCAGGGCGAACGCGCGACGATCCTCGACTCGGCCGTGCCGCCGAACGAGCCGGACACCAAGGTCATCCTCTACGTGATCGTGCTGATCGTCGCGACCTTCGGTGGCTCGGTCGCCATCGCGATCCTTCTCGAGCTCGTCGACTCGGTCATCGTCTCGGCGAGCGAGATCGAGGCGTCGTATCGGGTGCCGGTGGTCGGCTCGATCTCGCGGCTCGGATAGGCCGCGTTCCGGGCGACCCGATCGTGACGGATGGGATGCAGCGGGAGGTCGGGCCGGAGACGGCTCTGTGGGATCGCGCGGCAGCGCCCTGGGTCGTGGGTCTCGGTCTGGTCGTGGCCTTCTGGCCCGCGCTGCTCGAGCTGTTCGGGCATCTCGCGACCCATGCGTGGTCGCGCACCGCGCTCGTCTTCCCCTGGCTTTGCTACGTCGCGATCCGCTGCGAACGTCGGCGGGGCCCCGACCGGCCTCGCACCGGATCACGCCTCGCGATCTGGTCCGCACTCGGAATCGGTCTGCTGATCGAGCTCGTGGCCGTCGCAGGCGACGTGGTGCGCCTCGGCCGTCTCGGCGGTCTCGTGGCGCTCTTCGGCGTCTCGTGGGGCGCGGGCTGGATCGGTCTGCGGACGGCGCTGCTCCTCGTCTGGACGATTCCGTTGCCGGCCATGCTGATGCGGGTCGCGAGCCCGCGCCTCGAGATTTTCTGGGCGGGCATCGCCGCTGCGCTCGTCCCGGACGTCTCGATGGTGCCGATCGACCGCGGCGCGATCCTTCGATCGGAGGCCAGCGAGCTGCTGCTGCTGGCGCCGGACGGCGGTCTGGCGCTCGGCTTCGGACTGGCGGGACTCGGCTTCTTCGGCGCCGTCGTGCACGGGGCGGATCTGAAGCGCGCGGTCGCGAGCGCGATCCTGTGGTCGCTGATCTGGATCCCGCTTCAGCTCTGCATCGTGACGGGGGCGACGATTGCGCTCTCTCTCGGGGCCGACAGCCGGGTCACCGAGGCGATCCTGACGCAGACGGGGTGGATCGTCGTGGTCGTCGGGGGCGTCGCCCTCTCTCTTCGGGCATGGGCGATGTCCGGGGACGAACGTGAAAAGGGGGGCGGGAAGTGAACGCACGACGAGGCGAAGCCATCGCCCTGATCTCGATCCTGTGTCTCACCGCGATCGTCTCGTGGGCCTTCCTGCTGCGGCCCGTCGCGGAGCACGACCCGACGTCCTTCGATCGGCTCCCCCGGATTCTGAACGACTGGATCTCGATCGACCTTGAGATGGACGACGACGTTTCGGAGATCCTCGGCGCCGACCACAACCTCCAGCGCGCCTATCAGCACCCGCTCGGGTATCACGTCTTCGTCTACATCGGCTACTACGACACGTCGAGCGGAGGCGCCCCCGAGCACACGCCGGACGTCTGCTACCCGGCTCAGGGATGGCAGATCCTCGATTCGGTCCAGCAACGCGTCGGAGGAGAAGAAGGACTCGTGATGCGCGAGCTGCTCGTCGAGCGCGGAGGCGAGCAGCGCCTCGTTCACTTCTGGTACCGGACGAAGACGGCTTCGGGCATCACGTCCGTCACGGGGCTCCGGTTGTCGCACGTGGTCGGTCGCATGACGGAGAACCGGGGCGATGGAGCGCTGATCCGCGTGAGCACGGCGATCGGCGAGGGTGGCGTGACGGCGGCGCGGCTTCGTCTGTTCGGGATCGATCGGGCCGTGGAGGCCTCGGTCGATCAGGTCTGGCCGCAGCCACGCGAGGGCGGGAGCGAGAGCGCGAGAACGCTGGGCGCGATCTAGGGGCAGCACGAGGCACGCGCCCGGGGCCAGGGGGGTTGCGTCGCGGCTCAGACCCGCTTGAGCCGCGTATGGGTGTCCCGCGTCAGGGAGGCGATGTCGAGGCCGGACGGGCACGCGGTGGCACAAGGGGCGCCGCTGCACGAGAGGCAGCTCGCGCCGTTCCGCTCCAACCGGCCGTACTCGTCCGCGGCGATGGCCGGCTGCTGGTAGTCGAGCGCGTACATCCGTGTCCGCATCACGTCGGCGATCGCCACGCCGGCTGGGCAGCTCGACAGGCAATCCCCGCATCCGACCAGGCAGCTCGACCCTGCATTCCGATGGAGGTAGCGGGAGAGCAGGGCGAGGTCCTCCCGGTCGGGGGACTCGGCGCCGGAGGCCTCGACGTATTCGTCGATCATCTCGCGACTGGTCATCGACACGACCAGGCCGTGGACGGACGGCTCCGAGAGGACCCACCGGAAAGCGGCCTGGGAGAACGTCCGCCCGGGCCGCTCGAAATCGCGCATGTCGTTCAGTCGCGCGCCCTTGAGCGTCTTCATGACCATGACGCCCACCCCCTCCCGGTGCGCTCGCTGGAGCACTTCCGGGAGGCGATTCTGACTCGTCACGATGTCGAGGCTGGGCAGCCACTCGCTGAGGTAGCGCTTGGCCTCGTCCTTGAAGCTGGGCTGCTGGGCGAAGTTGTAGGCGACGAGGAAGACGTCGACGAGCTTCTCGTCGAGCACGTAGTCCATGCACTCCGTGAGCCGCTGGGCGTGTCCCGACATGCCGACGGCCCGGATCTTGCCCTGCTCCCTGGCACGGGTCACGAACGACTGCCATTCCTCGCTGGCCACGCGCGCGACGTCGTTCACCGCGTGATTCATGTAGATGTCGATGTAGTCGGTCTCGAGGCGGCGGAGGCTCTCCTCGAGCACCCGCATCTGCTGCGCGGCCGAGTGCGACGTCTCCGCGACGAACTTGCTGGTCAGGGTGACGCGGTCGCGGCGGCCGCGGAGGGCGCGCCCCAGGACGTGTTCCGCTCGACCGTTCGTGTAGCTCTCGGCGGTGTCGAAATGGGTGATGCCGCGATCGAGGGCGTGGTGGATCAGACGTTCGTCGGATTCGAGGCTGAACGTGCCGAAGCTGATGTCCGGGACCTCGATTCCGGTGCGACCGAGGACCACCCGACGACGGATGCCGGCGGTCTCGGGCGGGTCGAGGGCCGTCATGCTCGCGGCCGCGGGGCCGGCGGCGGTCAGGGTCGTGCCGAGCGCACCGCTGGCCCGAAGGAAATCGCGACGCGTCCAGTCGGAGGACCCGGCCTCGTTCGGCGTGCCTTCGTCGATCGGTCTGGCGTCAGGGCGGCGGCGTCTCAAACGAACCTCCTCGAACGGGAAGTGTAGGCGGTCGGAGGGCGGAGCGGAACGATCGCGGGGCCCGACTGCGTTCGCCGACGCAAGAAGCCCCGCACCGGGACGGTGCGGGGCTTCGAGTCGTGCCGCTTTCGTGGCCCGGAGTTCCTGTTTTCGACTACGGGTCGAAGCGCTCGATCTGGAGGAGGAGCGGCGGAAGGGGCGCTTCCGCGGGGCTCCCACCTCCGGAGCTGACGCCCTGGAAGATCTCGAGATCATCCCAGTACTTCGAGCCCGGACCGCCGGCCCAGACGCCGATCGTACCCTGCCGCGGTCGATTCGCGCTGGCGTCGACGCATTCGATCTGCGGCGCGCTCGGCTCGGACTCGCCGAATCGCCAGACCTTCGCGCGGATCCGGTTGTGGCTGACCTCGTCGACGACGTCGATCTCGAAGCGGAGCCAGTCACCGGCTGCGGGGACCACGCCGGAGTCGGCCGAGGTACACGCCACGCCGGGGCGACCGACGAACCGGAAGGACTCGCCCGCCGCGCGCCCGATCCGATAGTAGGCATCGCTCGACGGATACTGGCTGTAGGTGGTGATCCCGATCTCGGCGTCGGGATGGTCGATCGCCATCCGTCCCCGGACCTCGAAGTTCGAGCGGATGTTCCCCGCGGCGACCGCATGCGAGTGGATGTCGGAGGCGGTCGACGAGGTGGTGAGCATCCGGTTCCCGCTGTTCCAGACGAGACGGAAGAGCGCGTCGTCGACATCGAGACTGAAGTCGGCGTCGGTATCGACCCAGCCGGGGACGACGGTGCCGGAGGAGTCGGTGTCCCAGTCGAATCGCGCGGCTGCGCCGGCGGTCGGCGGAATCTCGGTGCCGCTTCCGGGCTCGACGGTCGGATCCTCGGGAGCCGGCGGGTCCGGCGGCAGCGGCGGAGGAGGCGTGCCATCGCCCAGTCGAACCTGGGCGTTCGACCAGTCCGAGACGCTTCCGCCCGGCCCGTACGCCCGCATCGAGATCGAGACGTCGCCATCGCCGACTTCCACGCCGGCCGCGAAGACGCCCTGGCCGTCCGGGGTGGGGAGACCGAGGGAGGTGACCTGCGCCGCGCCGCCCGCGAGAGGCTGCACGCGAACATCGAAGGCCGTGGCATCCGTACGCGGGTGGGTCCAGTGCAGGCTCTCGAGGCGCGCTTCCGCGACCGAGGCGACCAACAGGAACGCGACCGCCAGGCCGCTGGCGTTCCCAGCGCGAACGATGTCTCGAGACCGAAGGAACATGCTGAGATCCTCTTCGTGCAGCCGGCTCAGGGGCGATTCGGAAGCCCTCCGGGCATCGCGCGTCCGGCTTGAACAGGTATCGGAGGTGACCCGTACGCGGTCCGTGACTCGGGTCACAGGTGGCCGTCGAACCTCAGGTTTTCGGTTTTTGGGGTGACCCGGTCGGTCCCTTGCGCCTCGCGGGATCGAATCGAGTGTCGGCGCGCACGCGGGCCGGACGGACACCTCCCGAACCGCGTCGGGCGGCGCGAGCGTAGCAGCCGGCCCTGTGCGCGACCGGTCGAGGGGCGGCCGCCCCACGAAACCCTGCGCACGGGCTGCCGCCACGCAGAGCGAGGGGCTCGGCTAGGCTCGGCCTCGGTGGAACACCTGCTGAACGATCTCCTGCCCGCGACCGTGCGTGTTGCCGTCGCGCCCGTCGGCGACCACGAGGACGCGCTCCTCCCGGACGAGCGCGCGATCGTCGCGAGCGCCGTCGCCAAGCGCCGCCGGGAGTTCTCGACCGGTCGCGTCCTCGCACGGAGGCTCCTCGCAGAGTTCGATCACCCGGAATTCGCGTTGCTGCGCGGCGAGGATCGCGTCCCGCAGTGGCCGGAGGGGCTGGTCGGCTCGATTTCGCATGCCGACGCGCTCTGCGCGGCCGCGGTCGGACAGGCCAGCGAGTTCGCGGGGATCGGCGTGGATCTCGAGCCGGACGAGGCCGTCGACCGCGAGATCGAGCGCGTCGTCTGTCGCGACGGGGAGCGTGCGTGGGTGCGGGCCGGCGGCGACGGAGCGGTGGGGCGTCGGGTGCGGGTCGTGTTCAGCGTGAAGGAAGCGGTCTACAAGGCGTTCTATCCGCGCACCCGTGAGTTCTGGGGCTTCCAGGACGTCCTCGTCGAGATCGATCTGGACGCGGGGCGCTACCGGGCGACGCTCCCGGAATCGGCAGGCGTGCGGCAGGTGAGCGGCAGGGTCGCGCTTCGGGAGGGCTGGATCCTCTCTACGCTCGCGGTGCGCGCGAACGAGGTCGGGGCGCCGGGGGACGCGGCGTCCGTCCGCTGAGCGTCTGATCCCTTCGGGGACCGGGCTTGCCTGGCCGATTCCGCCGGAGCGCGATCGCGCCGAGGGCCTCCCCGGGCCCCGAGGGCGACCGCGCTGGCCGGGGGAAGACTGCTAGATTCGGCGCCGTCCGGGCCGGCCCGATGCATTTCGCATGGAGCCGCGCGAGCCCGGAGAGCGGGGCTTCGATGAGTCGGCAAGTCGCAGTGATCACGGGCATTACCGGCCAGGACGGGTCCTATCTCGCGGAGCTCCTCCTCGAGAAGGGCTACGAGGTGCACGGGATCGCGCGGCGCACCTCGCTGTTCAACCGGTCGCGAATCGAGCAGACCCGTGACGCGGCGCTCGCCAAGGGGCAGACCTACGCGCTCCACTACGGCGATCTCGGGGACTCGAGCAGCCTGAACCGCATCCTCGCGGAGACGCGGCCGACGGAGGTCTACAACCTCGCGGCCCAGTCCCACGTGGCGGTCTCCTTCGAGCAGCCCGAGTACACCGCGGACGTGGACGGGACGGGCGTGCTCCGCCTCCTCGAGGGCATCCGGATCAATGGCCTCGACGCCCGCTTCTACCAGGCCTCCACCAGCGAGCTCTACGGCAAGGTCGTCGAGACGCCGCAGAGCGAGACGACGCCCTTCCATCCGCGCTCGCCCTACGCGGTCGCCAAGCTCTACGGCTACTGGATCGTCCGGAACTACCGCGAGTCCTACGGGATGCACGCGAGCAACGGCATCCTCTTCAATCACGAGTCCGAGCGGCGCGGCGAGAACTTCGTCACCCGCAAGATCACCCTCGGCCTCGCCCGCGTGAAGCTCGGGCGCCAGGCGCGGCTCTCGCTCGGCAACCTCGACGCGAAGCGCGACTGGGGGCACGCGCGGGACTACGTGGAAGCGATGTGGCGCATGCTCCAGCAGGACGAGCCGGACGACTATGTCGTCGCGACCGGCGAGACCCATTCCGTGCGGGCGTTCGTGGTCGCGGCGGCCGCGGCGGCCGACCTCGAGATCGAGTGGGAAGGCGAGGGCACCGACGAGGTCGGGCGTGACCGCGCGACGGGCGAGATCGTCGTCGACGTCGATCCCCGCTTCTACCGCCCCGCCGAGGTCGACCTCCTGCTGGGCGACCCGACGAAGGCGAAGGAGAAGCTCGGCTGGACGCCGCGCATCAGCTTCGAGGCCCTCGCCGAGACGATGATGCACGCGGACCTGGAGCTCGCGGCGAAGGGCTAGCGCTCGCCCGGGCGGCGCGACGCGGACGGTGCCTCCCGGTACCTTCTCGGCATGCGCTGCGTGGACTTTCCCCGTGGCCGCGGGGGACGATCTCGCGGCCTGACCCTCTGGCTGCTCGTCCTGATCGCGCTCGCCTGGGGCTGCGACTCGGGCGGCGGCGGGGCCGCCGCGCCCGCGCCTCTGCGGAGCGTCGACCTGGCGACGATTCCGCCGGGTGCGGCGGGTGTGCTTCGCGTGCACGGGTCGGAGGGCGTGGGCTCCGCGGGCGTCCCCGTGACCGGCGGCCACGACGTCGATGGCGATGGGAACGCCGACGTCGCGATGGCCGCCTTCCAGGCGGATCCGAATGGACGGACGAACGCCGGCGAGGTCTTCCTCCACCTGGGCGACGGGACGATCGGCGGGATCGTCGACACCGCCGTGGCGAGCGCCCGGATCCTCCGGATCCAGGGCGCCGCCGAAGCCGAGACGACGGGCTCGGAGATCTGGATGGACGACGTCACCGGCGACGGGGCGGCCGAGCTGATCATCGCGCGCCAGAACTTCACGCCGGACCCCGGACGGATCGGCGCCGGGGCGGTCACGCTCCTGATCGGCGGCCCTGGGGTCGCGACCCAGGCCGCGAGCCTCGCGCCGATCGACCTGGCCGTCGCCCCGCCCGCCGGGATCACGCTCACGACCCTGGTCGGGGGCGAGGCCCTCGGGCGATTCGGGATCTGGATCCGGACCGGGGACGTGACCGGCGACGGCATCGCCGATCTGCTCGTCGGCGCGGACCAGGAGGATTCGGGCGGCGAGCCCGACAGCGGGGCGGTCTACCTGATCCGCGGGGGTCCCCATCTCGCCGTCGGCGGGACCGTCGACCTGGTGGACCTCGCGACCGCGCTCCCTGGCCATCTCGCCCAGATCCGCGCGCCGACCGGCGCCGCCGGGTTCCACGTCGGGGCGACCTGCGCGCTGGCGGACCTCGACGGAAACGGAAGGGCCGAGGTGATCGCGGCGGCGACGATCGAGCGGGCGGGCGCGAGCTTCCCGGCGCTCGGTGCGCCGGCCGGCTCCGCCGTCGCCTCCGGCGGGGTCCGCGATGGCGCGATCTACATCGCCTGGGACGACAACTTCGCGGGCGCCTGGCCCGCCGGCTTCAGCTTCGCCTTCGACACGGCGCCGGACGACACGAGCGAGGTGCGCGGCGGCGTTCGCAACATCGCCTTCGGCGAGGAGATCCTGGGCGGACTCGACTTCGACGCGGACGGGAACGCGGACCTCTTCCTGGGCGACATCGTCGGGGACGCGACGGGCGGATTCCGCCTCCGCTCGGGCAGCGGTCACCTCCTCTACGATGCGGCCTCGCTCCGCGGGGCGCCGGCCTTCGACCTCGACAACCCGCCGCCGGGTCTGGTCATGACCACGTTCATCGGCCCGGAGCGCTTCGACATCGCCTCGGACACGGGGCTCCAGGGCGACTTCGACGACGACGGCTTCCCGGACCTCGCCTTCTCCTCACCCCACGGTTCGCCCTACGGGCGAAGCGAGGCGGGCAAGATCCACGTGATCCACGGGCAGGTCGGCCCCTGGCCGGCGGTGATCGATCTGCGCTGGGGCCGTCAGCCGGATCCCATGGACGTGCGGATCAGCGAGGTCCACGGCGTGAAGGCGGTCGACGTGCTCTGCTACAGCGCCGATGCCGCCGACTACGACGGCGACGGCGTCGACGATCTGATCGTCAACGAGATGCTCGGCGACGGCCTGCTGCCGGCGGACGCGAATACCGGGAACGTCCTGGTGTTGAGCGGGACGTTGATCCGCGACCTTCCCTAGGCGGGACGCGCTAGGCGTATCGCACGGGCGGGTTCGGCCCGGCGTCGGCGCCGCCGCGCGCCTCGGCCACCGCTTCACCCAGATCCCGCAGGTACTCGTCCGCGACCTCTTCGTGCGAGGGCGAGAGCATCATGTGGATCCCGTTCGGGTTCGCGACGACGCCGCTGAACCAGCCGCGGTCGTGGAGCGACTTCCAGACGGCGAAGATGTTCAGGTCGTCGCCTTCCGCGGGACCGAAGGCGATCAGCGCGAGGCGAGGATCTCCGTAGACGCGAAGGCCGAGCGGGGCGAGTCCGGCGAGGATCCGGTCACGGGCGGAGATGATCCGCCGGGTCCGCTCGCGGTAGCCTTCGACGCCGAGATAGTGCATGACCGCCCAGGCCGACGCGATCGCGCCTCCCGGTCGTGTCCCCGCCACGGTCGGCGTCGTCATCGCGCCCGCCGGCCAGTCCGAGTTCGAGAAGGTCTGGTGGACGTGCTGCTCGGCGGAGCGGTGGAGGACCGTCGACGCGCCCTTGGCGGCGTAGCCGTACTTGTGGAGATCGGCGGAGATCGTGCGGACGCCCTCGACCCGGAAGTCCCATTCGGGGAGCAGGACGCCCTCGCGCTCGGCAAAGGGGTTCAGGTAGCCGCCGACGCAGGCGTCGACGTGGAGCCAGACGTTCCGCTCGAGGGCCAGGTCACTCAGCGCCGGGATCGGATCGACCAGCCCGTACGGGAAGCAGGGCGCCGAGCCCATGATCATGAGCGTCCGGTCGTCCATCGCCTCGGCCATCGCCGCCGGGTCCGCCAGGAATTCATTGTCGACGTCCACCCGTCGGATCTCGAGGCCGAGATAGTGAGCGGCCTTGTCGAAGGCGAGATGGGCCGTCCGGGGCAGCACGAGGTTCGCGCCGATCACGTCGACGCCGCGGGAAGCGGCTTCGTCGCGGCAGGTCTTGACCGCGAGGATGATGCTCTCGGTTCCGCCGCTCGTGATGTTGCCCGTGCCTTCGACCGGGCCGTTCAGCAGGTCGATCGCCATCGCGATGACCTCGGTCTCCATCCGCTTCAGGCTCGGGAAGGCCGCCGGCCCGAGCGCATTCTCGGATTGGTAGAGGGCGTAGGCTTCCTTGGCGACCTCGAGTACGTCCTCGCCCGGGTGGAAGACGTAGACGGCGCTCTTCTTGCTCCGCCAGTCGATGTCTTCGGAGCCGAGGCCGATCAGGCGCTCGCGCAGGGCGGGCCAGGCCTCGCCCTTCTCGGGGAGGCGGACGCCCGCGTCTTCCTCCGCGCCGCTCAGGGGATCAGCCCCTGGACCGCCGCCGGCATGTCCTCGGCGACGCGCACGATCGGGATGCCCGTCTGGATCGCCTGATCCATCTCGACGACCGCCCGCGGCAGGTCTTCGAAGGCGTAGATCTCGTCGTGGATGGTCGGCTTGAAGACCGAGCCGTAGAGCGACGTGGCGGCGTCGATGCCGGTGGGCGTCTCGTAGTGCGTGTGGTCGAGCGTGATCTGCTTGGCCGAGGCGCCCGCCGAGTTGTAGGTGCAGTCGCGGCTCAGCTGCCAGCCGGCCGAGACGTTCACGCCCAGGCGGGAGGCGGCGGTGATGCCGGCGTCGAAGCACGGGCCGCGCATCAGGTCGCACACGATGTGCATGCCGACGCCGTCGGTCAGGCTCTTCACTTCCTTGCCGAAGGCCTTGATGTCCGCGCGATCGGCGAAGCGGTTGTACTGCTTCTGGTCGATGCCGATGATCCCGAACTTCGCGAGGGCCGCGCGGCGCTCCGGGGAGCCCGAGCAGAAATACGCCTTGTGGCCGCGGTGGGCCGCGAGCATCAGGAAGAGCTCGGAGACGCCGCCGCCGAAGCCCAGGACGTTGAAGGTCGCGAGCTGTTCGTCGGGCAGCTTCACGCGCAGGATCCCCTCGGCGCGGCGCCACATGTGGTAGGCGGTCGGGGCGCGCAGGGGCAGGGCGGCGATCTCCCAGAGGTTCAGGCCGCAGTCGAGCGGGGCGTGGACCAGCTGCCAATCGCCGACGACGCACTCCTCGGCGTACCAGCCGATCGAGTCGGGCTGGTCGTAGGCCCAGATGCGGAGCGGGTAGCCGTAGGCGTCGGGGTCGCCGTTGCAGTGGGTGATGACGATGTCGCCGGGCTTGAACTTCGTGACGTTCGCGCCGACCTCGGTCACCTCGCCGAGGGCCGAATTGCCGGGGTAGATCTTGCCGCCGCGCAGGTCGGCGATGTTGACCGTGTCGGCGGTCGCCGCGTGGGTCAGGTTGTGCTCGGCGGAGACGGCGAGGGTGCGGAACTTGACGTCGCCCGGGCCGACGTTCGCGAGCTCGAGGGTGTCGAGGGCGATCACCTTCGTGATGTCCATCCTGGACAGGTCGTCGTTCACTCGGGCGCGCTCGGCGGCGATCGCGTCGGCGGTGATGGCATAGGCGCGGCAGGAAGACATTGGGGTTCCTCGTCGGATCTCGGACAGGGGTTCGTGGTGGGATCGTGGCCGGGCGGCGCGCGAGCGGGCCTGAGGGATCATCAGCGCGCGAAGGCCCCTCGGCCGGCGCGCGAGGATAGCGGGAGGCGGAGCGGGGCGCTGCGCCTCGGCGGCCGGCAGCAGTGACGCAAGTTCAGCCGTCGTTTTACCCATGTTGGGTGGTTGGTGTCCGCGCGCGGCCGGCAGGGCGCGCGAGAGCGTGCTCAATCGGGTTTCGCCCGGCCGGGTCCGGTCCCTGCCTTGCAACGCCTCCGTCTCGGGAACGGGCCATCGGTCGCACCGGAGGCGGCGTGAGGCGGAGAGGACGAAAGATCGGACGGGCGGCGGCGCTTCGCCGTTCGGCCTGCCTGCGCGAAGAGGAGATCGCGGTCGTTCGACGCGCGCGCCGGATCGCCTGCGGCTTCGTGATCGGCCTGCTCGCGATCGCGTTCGCGGCGAGCGACGCGACCGCGACGCCGCTCGACCTGAGCGATCTCCGCGCCCGCTGGATCGAGGTGCGCTTCGAGATCTCCCCTGCCGACGAGCCGGGCAGCCTCGACCGCCTGTGGAGCGCGCCGCGTCGCGCGCGTCTCGAGCCGATCTCCGGGACGCGGAGCGTCTCGATCCGCGTCCCGGCGCCCGAGCTGGAGGCACAGCTCCGCTCGACGGGCACCGACGCGGTCGCGGGCAGCTTCACCGACTTCGTGTGGACCCTCGACCCCGTGACCGGCCACGTCCACAGTGCCGGATTCGCGGGGCGGGTCCACGAGCATCTCCGGTTGGGGCCGATCCGGACGAAGGCCGCGATCGACATCCGCGTCGACATGAACACCGAGGCCCACGCGGGCTTCGTCCCGAGCGCAGGCCTCTTCGGGGTCCGCACGCATCGCTTCTGCCGTCCCCAGGCTCGGGCCGGCTCCGGGTGCGTGGCCGTTCGTCCCGCGCGCTTCGATCCGGTCCGGGGCTACGTGAACGCGGTCGGTCGGGTCCACGCGGCCCACCCCCTGGCCGAGATCACGGCTTTCTCCCCGCTGGGCGAGGTCGAGTTCCGGGAGCGCGCGGAAGGCGGAACCGATTCGGCCCGCTCCGGCCCTTCTCTCCGGGAAGCGGTATGCTCTTCGGCGTTCGACCGCTCGTGTCCGGTCGACGGGGGGGACACATGAACACGATGATCCGCGGTGGACTGGGCGTACTCCTGGCCACCGCCCTGATCTCGCTGCTGACGACTCTATCGCTCGCGACGCCGGCGTTCGCGCAGTCGCAGCTCCACCAGATCACCTGGGCGCATGCCGAGCCCGAGACCGTCAGCCACTTCGTCATCCTGGTTTCGGAGACCGAGGGCCAGGTCGAAGGCGCGCGGGAAGAGAACGTCGGGAAGCCCCAGGGCGATGCGGTCGGCCGATACACGCTCTTCTCGGCGATGATCGCCTTCGAGCCGACGGAATTCCTGGCGGTCAGCGCCGTCGGGTTCGACGGCCGGCGTAGCGAGCCCTCCGACTGGGGCGCGATGCCGCCCACGCGGCCGGGCCAGCCGCTGCTGGTGGACTGAGTCCGGGCCGCTGCCCGGCTCGTCGGACTCCCGAGCGTAGATGATGGGATCGCCTCCTCGAGCGCGCCCGTGCCGTCCCGCGACACCCCTCGTCGCGCGGCGCGCGCTCGTTCTGGTTCTGGCCGCTGCCCTCGTCCTGGCGTTGGCCACCGGCTGCGCCGGTGGCGTGAATGGCAACCCCGGCGTGATCCATCACGTCGCTCGGGGCGAGAATCTCTACCGGATCGGGCTGCGCTACGGCGTACCCGCCAAGGAGATCGCGCGGGTCAACGGCATCCGCGACGTGACCGAGCTCCGTGTCGGACAACGGCTCTTCATTCCGAAGGGGGGCGGCAAGCGGACGCCCAACGTCTCGGCGAAGAAGCGCGATCGCGAGCCGCGACTCTCGGGCAACACGGCGGAGGCGCGTCGTCGCGCCGAGAAGAGCCGCAAGGAGAAGCGGGGTCTCGAGCTCGCCTGGCCGGTCAAGGGGAAGCTCAGCTCCAAGTTCGGACGTCGCTGGGGACGCAACCACGAGGGCATCGACATCTCGGCCCCGACCGGCACGCCGATCGTCGCCGCCGAGGCCGGCCGCGTGACCTTCGCGGGACGAAAGGGCGCCTACGGCAAGGTGGTCATCGTGAAGCACGCGGGTCGCTACCGCACGCTCTACGCCCACGCGAGCAAGCTCGTCGTGCGCAGCGGTCAGTTCGTCGAGCGCGGCCAGAAGATCGCCGAGGTCGGCTCGACCGGACGCTCGACGGCGCCGCACCTCCACTTCGAGGTCGTGCGCGCGGGGAACAAGCAGAACCCGCTCGGCTACCTGCCGTAGCTCCGGGCGGTCGGCGCTGGCCTCGCGCGCCGGGGCCCGCCTAGCGATCGGCTTCGAGCTTCTCCCGGAAGGCCTGCGCGGGGATCGCGCCGGAGAAGTGGAAGCCCTGCATCTCGTGGCAGCCCTGCGCAGCGAGGAACTCGGCCTGGTCGGCGTGGCTCACGCCTTCGGCGATGGGGTGCAGGTGGAGGTCCTGCGCCATGCGGATCACGTTGGCGAGCAGCTGACTGCCTTCGCCGTCCGGCGCGATCGTGTCGACGAGGCGACGGTCGAGCTTCAGCACGTCGATCGGCTGGCTCATCAGGACGGCGAGGGCCGAGTAGCCCTTGCCGAAGTCGTCGAGGACGATTCGGACGCCCATGCGGCGCAGCTCTTCGAGGCTCGAGGCCGTCGTGTCGTCGTCCCGGAGCAGGAGACTCTCGGTGATCTCGAGGTCGAGGAGCTGCGGCGGAAGGCCGGCGTGCTTCAGGGCGTCGACGACGGCCGTGAAGACGTCGTCCTGCTCGAACTGGAGCGGCGAGACGTTGACGGAGAGGCGGATGGGCTCGTCGCAGCTCGCGAGCCACATCGCGCCTTCCTGGCAGGCTCGCATGAGCGTCCATCGACCGAGGCTCGTGATGAAGCCCGTGTCCTCGGCGATGCGCAGGACCTCGTCCGGCGAGACCCGGCCGAGCGTCGGCGAGGACCAGCGGAGGAGGGCCTCCGCGCCCACGATCCGGTCCGTTCGGTAGTCGACCCGCGGCTGATAATGGAGCTCGATCTCTTCGCGGTCGAGGGCGGCGCGGAGCTCGTTCTCGAGGGAGAGGCGTCGGATCGCGCCGTCTTCCATCGACTGGGTGAAGAAACGAAAGCCGCCGCCGTTGCCCTTGGCCGCGTAGAGCGCGGCATCGGCCCGCTTGCGGAGATCGTCGGGGGTCTGACCGTCGCCCGGATAGACCGCGATGCCCGCGGAGGCAGAGGGGGTGAGGGTCTGGCCCAGCAGATCCACGGGCTGCTGCATCGCCGATAACATTCGTGCGGCGACGCGCTCCGCATCGGCGGGGCCGTGGATGCCCGAGAGCAGGACGGTGAACTCGTCGCCGCCGAGTCGGGAGACCAGGCCTTCCTGGTTTGCGCTGCCGTCGTGATCGAGACAGACCACGTCATGGGCGCGGACGGAGTCCGAGAGCCGCGCGGAGACCACGCGAAGGAGCTGGTCGCCCGCATCGTGTCCGAGGGTGTCGTTGATCAGCTTGAAGCGGTCGAGATCGATGTAGAGGAGGGCCAGCTGCTCGCGTTCGCGCTTGGCTCGGGCGAGCGCGTTGGCCAGGCAATCGTCGAAGTGGCGGCGGTTGCCGAGTCCCGTCAGCTCGTCGATGCGACTCCGCGCCTCGGCCTCGGCGAGCCGCTGCATGTGGTCGGTCGTGTCCTCGCACACGCCGAAGACGCGCGAAGAACTTCCTTCATGGATCGCTCCGAAAGCCCTGCCACGCGTACGGAAATGCCGCTGCTTTCCGTTCACGTCGGTCAGCCGGATCTGGACGCAGAAGGGGGTGCTCGACCGGGCCGCCTCGAAGAGCGTGCCGGCGAAGAGCGCGCGGTCGTCGGTGTGGATGCAGTCGAGGAGCGGCGTCGGCGCCATCGTGTCGCCGTCGTCGTCGTAGCCGATCAGGCGCTGGAGCTGGGGCGACGGACAGAAGGTGCCGGTGTCCGGTCGGAAGTCGAAGTAGACGAGGTCCATCGTCGACTCGAGCTGCTGGAGCGTCGTGGCCTGGCTCTTGAGCTCCTCGAACCGCTGCCAGCGCGCGAGCACGGCGCGGACGTGGTCGGCGACCCGTGCGAAGTCGATCGACGCCGGGAGGAGCTCGAAGACGTGATGGTCGACGCAGGGATGCGCGTTCTCGCTCTGCGGGGTGTGCAGCACGATGGCGGGCGCACCGGGAAACGTCTCGACGATCTGCTCGCAGGTGGCCGCGAACTCGAGGCCGCCTGCACCGGGCAGGAGGAGCACGACCATCGGGTCGAGTCGCGAGCGCGCGAGGTCGTACACGTGGAGTCCGCCGGCTTCCAGGTGGCGGACGATCTCCGCGACGCGCTCGTCGTCGGTCGCACTCCAGATCGCGACGTCGATTTGCCGCTCTTCGGGCATTCCCTCTCCCACGCATCCCGCGCACGCGCCCGGAGGGCTCGCGTCCGTACAGGACGGAAAGTCGCACCCGTCGCTCGACGGGCGGCGTTCCTGCGTGGGCTTATCGGATCATCCAGGCGGCTAGCTGTATATCCGCGAGGAAGATCGGGAGAAGAATCTAGACTGGCCGGGACGGATCGCTCCTGAACGGTGGCGCGACGCTTCCATTCAGAAACGCAGTTGCCGAAGTCCTGCGCGTGGGATGCCGATCGGTCAAGACGGCGCGCGCCAGGCGAGCGGCTTGTAGAGCACGCGTCCGTCGCCCTCGACCGCCCAGCCGACGATCGGGTTCAGGTGGTAGAGCGCGGCGCCGGGCCCGCGGGCATCGAGGAGCTGCCGAACCGTCGGCTGGACGTACCCGGTCTCGTCGATCGCGCGACTCGAGAGCTCCATCGGCGCGCCGTCGAACCGGAAGGGCAGGGTGAATCGCGTGTGTGCCTTCGGAAGCACCGGCCCCGCGAGCCTCGCCGCCTGCCACCGCTTGCCGCCGTCGAGGGAGACCTCCACGCGCGTGATCCGGCCGCGGCCGCTCCAGGCGATCCCGCGCAGCTCGTGCCAGCCGCGCTCGAGCACCGCCGGGTAGGTGGGCGTCGTGATGACCGACCGCGCGTCCATCGTGAAGCTGAACTGGCGGACCCGTCCGTTCCCGATCGGCTCGGTGTACTTCGACGTCTCCTCGCGGGTCATGAAGGGCCGGTCCGACACTTCGATGCGTCGGAGCCACTTGACGCTCGAGTTCCCCTCCCATCCCGGGTTGAAGAGCCGGATCGGGAATCCCTGGGCCGGCCGGAGCGGCTCGCCGTTCTGCGCGTAGGCCACGATCGAGTCGTCCTGAGCCTTCTCGATCGGGATCGAGCGGGTCATCACGGCCGCGTCCGACCCCTCGGCCAGGAGCCACTTCGCTCCGGGCTTCACGCCGGCCTCCCGAAGCAGCGTTACCAGCGCCACGCCGGTCCACTCGCTCTGACTCGTGAGGCCGCAGAGGAACTGCGGCGTCGTCTCTTCGCCCGCGTCGACGCGAAGGTTGCCCGAGCACTCGAGAAACGCGATCCGCGAGACGGCCGGGAAGCGGAGGAGATCGGCGGTGGAGAATTTGAGGGGCCGCTCGACCATCCCGTGGATCAGGAGCTCGTGGTGTGCGGGGTCGATCGCGGGGATGCCGGCGTGATGGCGTTCGAAGTGGAGGTCCGAGGGCGTGATCGTGCCGTGGAGATCCTGGAGTGGCGTTCCGGAGATCGAACCGAACGCCGAGAGGCGCTCGAGCCTGGCGTGAGGAGAACGTCCGCCGAGGGAAGAGGGCGGTCGGCCCGGGATCTTCGTCGGGTCCGCGGTCGGCGAATCGTCGGCGCCCGCGCGACCGGTCAGCGCGAGGCCTCCTGCGCCCGCCAGCGCCGCCAGCACGCGCCGTCGCGTCGGATCCTTCGGCGTCCGCGGTTCGTCGCTCATCGGATCTCCTTCCCGCCGCGCCGGTCGTCCGGCACGAAGCGATCCCGTGCCGGCATCTCGATCTTCGGGAGCGCGTCGCGATCGAGCCGCGCCTCCGCGGGCCACAGATCGTTCAGATGGAGGAGGTAGGCGGTCAGCGCGTAGACCTCGTCGTCGGAGAGCGAGCCCGGCCGCTCGAGGGGCATCGCGCGTCGCGTGTAGTCGAAGACCGTCGTCGCATACGGCCAGTAGCTCCCGATCGAGCGCGGCGCGCGCGGGTCCTCGCCGAAGGGGAAGGCGTCGCCCTCGACCCGGCCCGTGAGGCGATCGAAGGGCGTGCCGCGTCCGTCCTCGCCGTGGCAGTGGCGACACTTCGCTTCGTAGAGCGCGCGGCCTTCGTCGGCGGTGCCGCCTCCGTCGGGCAGGCCCGTGCCGTCGGGGCGGACGTCGATGTCGAGGCGGGCGATGTCGGCGTGGGTCGCGGGGCGGCCGAGGTCGAAGCGAGTGGGTTGGGCAGGGGTCGCGGGGTCGTTCGCGTGGAGTCCGCTGCAGGCGAGCAGCAGGACGACGAGCGTCGAGGCGGTCAGGGGCGACACGATCCGAATCACGGTTCGACGCTAGCGCAGCGGCGTTTCCGCCTGATGCGGCGGGCTCTCTGCTAGCCTCGGGCTTCGGCGTTCGATCGACGCCGCGCGCCCCCGTAGCTCAGATGGATAGAGCGTCGGTTTCCTAAACCGTGCGTCGCAGGTTCGAGTCCTGCCGGGGGCGCCAGGAAATCCAACACCTTAGGAGGAGCTTCTCGATGTCCCAGCTGCCCGAGTTGGCGGATAGTCTGCGAAAGCTCGCGGAATCGGGAACAGACTATCGGCTCTCGCGAATGTTCCTCAATCTCATCTACGAGCGTGCTGTCGAGCTCGGGCTCGATCCGGCCGACTTCGAGATGGAGACCTACGTCCTTCACGGCGGCGGGGGGACAGAGATGCCGACCTTCCGACACCGGTGCACTCGGATGCGTCACGGGCCGACGGAAGGGTATTTCTCCTTCGGGCGCGGAATCGACGAGGAGGGGTGCTGGACCTACCCCTGTGAATGGTCGCCATCCCATCGTGAGCGGACCAACTTCGGTTCGCCGCCCGATCGCGAGACGCAGGTGCATTTCGCGACGGAGGATTGGCTTACCGCGATCAAGGTGGAGAAGGAGTCTCCGAATCTCTGGGAAGGGGTTCAGCTAGCGATCGAGGCCTCCGCAGGTTCCGAAGGTCCGAACGAGCTTCTTGGGGTGGACGCGCGAATTGCATTCGCCAAGGACCTTGATGCGATTCAAAGCGACTTCGAGGAACGGTTCGCCGAGTCTCAGAGTGCGATCGACGATCTCCGAAAGGAGATCGACTTCCTGAAGGGGTCGACCCAAAGGCTGGGCTGGATCGATCTGAAACGATCCGCTGTCGCATCAGCGGTAACTCTCGGGATGCAACACGGCCCGGCCTTCGCCAGCGAACTGCTGCAGCGCATCCTTGCGGCGATCGAGCGCGTTCCAGAGCTGCCCGCTGGGATCGTGCTCTGATCTTGCGGTCACGAAAGACGGCTTCGACCTGTCTGCGGCGCTAGCCGGTTTTCGCTCGACGACGTAGCCATGGCGGCCACACAGGCTCTCGGCTCGCCACGTCGGCCGGTCGCGCCGATCGCAGCGGCGTCGGAGATCGGCTGGGGAGGAGCATATGGGGAAGCAGAAGAGGCACGTCGGCCGATGCGTCTACTGCGGCCACAGCGGAATGGTCACGCGAGACCATGTCCCGCCGAGAGGACTCTTCCCATCCGCGCTGCGTGGGGATCTTCCGATCGTGGATTCCTGCCGGGCCTGCAATCAGAGCTACGCACACGACATCGAATACGTGCGTGACTGCCTAGCTCTCGATGAGGACGTCGGCTCGACACCCTACGGCGTGGCTCTGTTCGAGGTCGCCCGCCGCAACGCTCGCCGCGGGTTCGGGCCGGCTCGAGGGCTGATCCGGGATGCGGAGCGCGTTGAGGTGCTCTCCCCGGAAGGCGTCGTCCTCGGCGAGCGGTTTCAGGTCGGTATCGACCGAGGCCGAATCCTGCACGTTGTCCGCCGCACCGTTCAGGGGCTTTGGGCGCACCATATCGGGCAGGTGCTGCCCCCGGAGCTGACTGTGAACTGCTGGATGGCTGGTGAGGTCGCCGACGTGGTTCTTGGCGAAGAGGAGCCTTGGATGTCGCTCCGCGAAGAGATCACGAGCGCGCCGCTCATGAGCCTTGCTAAGGGGGCCTTTGGCTACAGATTCGTGGTTGTTCCCGACCACAGTGAGGCATCGATCTGGTTCCTGCACTTCTACAGCGCGAAGACGTTCATCGGGATCACGCTCAACGAAGAAGTCGCGGAGGCGCGACGGCGGGAGCAGCGCGAGACTAGCTAGTGAGAGCAGCTTCCAGCGCCGCTGAAGCTTCTTCCTGCTGGCCGGGAAGCACGTGGGCGTACCGGTCGAGGGTAAAGGCGACTGTTGAGTGCCCGAGTCGCTCTGAGACGATCTTCGGGTTGACGCCCGATTCCAGCAGCAGCGTCGCGCACGTGTGGCGGCAGTCGTACCAGCGGAATCGCTTCTTCAGGTCCTCGGGAAGCTCGGCGGCCTTCAGAATCGGTTTCAGGACCCGACGCGAGAGGTTCGAGTTCCGGATCGGCTCGCCGAGCTCGCCCGCGAACACGAAGCCGTGGTCGTTGTAGGCCCGCTTCAGCTTCAGGCGCCACGCGAGCTGCGCCCGGCGCCAGCCGCGCAGATCTGCGGCGATCGAAGCGGGTAGGGGGATCCTGCGGCGGCTGAGCCGCGTCTTCGGCTCGCCAAGCTTCCATATCTTCCCACGCTTCCCGGTCCGCTTGTCGGGCTTCCCGTCGATCCAGGCCAGCGACCGCTCAACGCAGACGACGCCGGCTTCGAGGTCGCAGTCGTCCCAGCGAAGCCCCTGGACCTCGCCGGGACGCATGCCGGTCGCCATGGAAAAGACGAACACGAAGCCGCGGGGGACCGACTTGGCGGCCTCGCGGAATGCTCGCGCCTGCGCTGCTGAGAGGGCCAGCATCTCGGTTCGAGACTCCCGGGGCGCCTGGACCCCGTCGACCGGACTCGTCGCGATGTATCCCCACCTGACCGCCTGTCGGAGGGCCGCTCGCAGGACGGCGTGAGTGCGCCGGGCACCGTGCGCGCTCGGAAGTCCCTTCAGAAGCTGTTGGACGTCGATCGGCGTGACCTGGTTGAGCGGGCGCGCGCCGAGCGTCGCGCGAACCGGCTCGAGGAAACGCTGGTAGTCCTGGAGGGTCCGGGGCCTAACCCTGTCCTCGACCGCGTCCGAGATCCATCGATCGAGGTACTCGCTGAGCGGCAGCCGCGACGGCGTATGCAGCTCGCCAAGGTCGCGCTGCGTCAGCAGCTGCCGGAGAGCCTTCTCGGCGACCGCCTTCGTCCCATGAACTGTCTTCGACTCGTAGATCCGCTTTCCGGTGTCAGGATGGGTTCCGAGGTAGATCGTCACGAGCCACTTCTGGTCGCCGCGGCGCCGGATCTGACCGGAACGACGGCTCAAGCGGAAACCTCGCCCCGCGCGTCCGCCATCGCCTCGAGTGACTCCACGGCCGCGAACTGAAAGTCTCGGATGACGTCTTCGGAGACCATCTCGAAGTCGCCTCGCGCGACGTGTTCGCACAGAATCCACATCACGCGAGCGTGGTCGCGATGGCGCTCCTCCGTGGAGGTGCTGTAGCGGATGCGGACTCGCTGCCCATGGCACGCATCGAACGCAGCGGCCTGGAGCGCCTCGACGTCGTCGAGCAGGTAGTCGGCCTCGTCGTGATTGATGTCTGCCGCCCGGACGCGCACAGCGAGGGCCAGCCGTGACGTCGCAAACGAGATGAGATCGGCAGCAGTCGCCGCGCCGGGTTCCTCGTGGTCAGACGGCACTCCGAAATGGAGCTCGAGCTCGTGAAGACTGTCGTCTGCACAGCGATGATCCGCCGTCATGTCGTCGACGAGCATCCAGTCGAGCTCGTCGATGATCTCGGAGGCGATTCTGCAGTCCGGACGGTTCTCGAGGCTCGCGAGACCGTGTGCGCGGTTTGCGATCTGCGCCCGGAGTAGTGCGACAGACTGCGGGTCCCCGGCCACGATGAACTCGACCGTGCCGCCGTCGGCGGTGATTCCCGCAGCCGAGCGAAGTGCGTCGGCGTCGGCCAGGAGGGCGCGGACCTGGTCGCACAGCCAGTCATCCTCCGCGAGGAACGCGCGAGCGAGCGCCATGCGTCTTCGAGCTCGGGCCTCGAGCCACTCAACCGGCGACGACCGGTCGATCGTGTCGCGTTCTTCCACGCCGAGCTCGAGCTTGATCACATGGCAGTCCGTTCGCATGGATTCCCCTTCCTAGCGCCGCATCCTCCGCAGGTGCCGTCGCAACAGGTCCGCGACGTAGGCCGCGGGAGCCGTGTCGCCCGCGAGATCTGCGAGCTCTCTCGCCTCTGATTCCGTCAGCGAGATCATGATGCGCCGGTCGCGGCGCTGGTCAGAGGGGATGGGCTTGCGGCCCGCCCCCGGTCGTTTTCCACCCTTGGGAGACAATACGAACTCCTATGAATTCCTGCAACTTTCATTCATAAAGGACGAGCGCGTGTTGCTTTGGCGCGGGCCTCGCTTTGGTGTCGTGCTCCTCGCGCCACCGGCGGCAACTTCGCGGAGCCGGCGCGCGGCGCGGCGGTAGACTGCGACGCGAGCCGACTCGAACGTCCGAGCCTCGAGCAGAGGCTACGGAGCGATACCGTCGATCACCACCATGTGGCTGGGCCGAGCGATGATCATGTCTGCGCGGAGGTAGGCGCGGATCAGGACGCTCAGCGTCGAGAATCCCAGCCCCGACGCGGCGTCGGTTGCCTCGCGCGAGATCTCGATCGTGAGGCGGGTGCGCATCCCGACGAGGACCTCGTTGAAGACACCCACGTACGCCTCTGACGCGGCCGTCTCCGTGCCGTGCGTCAGATCGATCGGCACCTGGCCCGACGAGAAGCGCCGCATCTGCTGCCAGCTCTCCGGGCCAGCATTCGATAGGTAGCGTCCATTCCCATCCTTCTGGCGATCGATCTGCCCCCACGTTCGCGGAGCGTAGATTGCCGAGATCTGCCCTCGGCCGTTCGCCGATCGGACCATCTCTGCGGCTTGGCTGAAGTCGTCGAGATCGATCGCTGCGCCGTTCGTGCCGAGGTCGAGGATCTGGACCCCGGTCGTTCCCCGGATCCCCAGCATCTCGGCGCCCGAGCCCGAGCCGCGAAGGAGTCCGAGGTCTAGCGCGAGCCCGAGAGACTCGGACAGCGAACGCTGCACGACGTCGCCAGCGTTCGGCGAGTCCTCGATCAGCTCGACACTCATCGGCGTCATAGCCACGAGCGTCTTGGCCGTCAGTGTCTTCGGCCCGAACGCGACGTCCGAGGCGGTGATCGGTGCGTTCTCCGCGTGCCACTCGGACGTCGCGTCCGCCGTGACAGCGGCGAGCTTGAGCGTCGACGATTCCATCGGAAGGGTTCGCGCTCCGGCTCGAAGGACCTGGCTCTCGTTTCGCGAGAGATCGATCACGGCATTGGACAGGGGCTCCGGCACGAGGTGACCGCCAGCTGCGTCGACGCTGACCGTCATGGCGCGCTCCTCGGCCTCGGCGCCATGCCAGTTCCCCGTGACGAGACCTCGCAGATAGCGACCGAAATCGAGATCCGACGGCCGGATACCGTCCGGCAGGTTCGGTTCGCAAACGTCCGAGAGCCGCTCCGACGGCGCCAGGCTCCGGACTTGGTTGCCGTTCATGTCGCGGTACACGACGCCGCCACGGTCCTCGAGCTCGTTTGACCGAGGGGTTCGGTCGAGCGCGCCGAGGAGGCTATCTCGAGTGGCTGACTCGAGGCGCTCGATCGTCGTCATCATCCCCTCGGCGGCCTGTGTCACGTGTTCGTAGCGCTGCTCTTCGTCGGCTGAGAGCTTTCGCTGTTCACTCTCCGCTCGGTCGAGGATCTCGCGAGCGGACTCGATCAGCTCCATTCGTTCCGCCCTGAGGCGCTTGGCTTCCTGTGCGATCTGAACCATGGACATGGTTTGCCCTTTCGAGCAACGCCGGGCGCGACACGGAGCTACAGAGCACCGCAATCCATCGCCAAGCGTCGCTTGCGTTGAGGATTCGATCTCCGGAGTTCCGCGCTGGGGATACTCGTTCGAGCGAAGTCGTTTTCTATCTGTTGGGGTTCGATCGGCGACGGAGTCGTCGGCGTTCCGCGCTGGGGATACGCGTCTCGATCGTGATTCCAACGTACTGCAGGATCGCGGGGAATCAACTTGCGAACCTCTCGATTCCGACCGCGGCGATTTCAAGCTGCAGCAGCTTGCAGAGATAGATCGCCCAGACGTTCCCGGGCGTTTCGATGAGCGAAGCCTCCGCACGCTCGACTGCGAAATAGATCGCCTTCATGTCTCGCTCGGAAGCGCCCTCGAGGTCGAGTTCAAAGCTCGTGATCGACCGGTCCCGACGCTCGAGCACGTCGACGAGCGCTGAGCAGAGATCTCCGTCGGACGGGTAGTCGGTCAGCGAGCTGATGAGGGCCGAGATGCCGGCTCGTTCTACTCGCGCGAGATCGACGTCAATTCGCATAGCCGAGCTCCCCGCGCTCGACGTGCTCGAAGATCGCCCAGTGGGTGTGGATCTCGAGCAGGTGCACGAAGAGCAGCGCGAACTGCGCCGTTCCGTACCTCCCTCGGATCTCCTGGCGCGCGAGCTGCAGCACTTCGAGCGTCGCCCGCAAGGCGTCGGTTTCGACGACGTCGAGCGAAAGATCCACCCCGAACGGGTCCACGAGACCGTCTGTAGGGCCGCTCTCGAGACCGCCCATCACGCGGAGCTGCCTTTCGAGCTCGCGAACCGGCAGAGTTGACGGAGTCAGCCGCGCCAGTGTCTCCAGGAGCAGCGCCGTCGGTGCGCGCTCCAGTTTTCGCATCGAGAAGATGATCGTCATCGCGTGTTTCTCCCGTGTGTCGCTTCGACTTTTGAACCCGTCCCCATCTCTCCGTCCCCACCCCCCGCGGTATCGGTCCCCTCAGGCTGTAGAGATTTGACCGCCCCTCCCGGTGGCGGCGGATGTCCGATCAGCGCGCGCGTCGATTCGCGGGGGACCGAAGTCGGAGACACGCACTCGCCGCGAGGCGAGGCGCGGGCCGCGCGGCATGGAGCGCACAGCGGCGTGAGGCTCGCGATCACCTCGCTCAGATCGACCGCATCGCCGCCAGCGAACTCGACGTGCGTCGCTGGCTTCTGGCGGCACTCTCGACACATGGGGTCGAAGGCGAGGAGGGCGCGCCTGGCGGTGCGCCAGTGAGTACCGGATCTGATGGGGCCGGCGGGGGGGCGGTTCGACGCCGGTCGTATGGGGGGAGGGGGAGGGTCCGGCTGGCATGTGCGGTGGCCCGCTACCGCCCCCTGGCACGGTTGTCCCTCATCCAACATTTCCAGGGGGTTACGGTATAAGCGTGTGGCACGGTTGGACTGGTTGGGAGGGCCGGCGAGAGGCGAGCGTGCCAACCGTGCCAGCTGGGCCACGCGCGTCATGACGCCCCCTTCCGTTGGTACTGCCATCGCCCGTCGCTGCGCTTCTTGCTCTCGACGCCAGCCGCGTCCTTCGCGCGCTTCACCGTTCGCATCGAATGCCCCGCGGCTTCGGCGGCTGCCTCGACGTCAGCTGACAACACCGGGCCTTCCGCGACTAGATGGCGCAACCACTCCGTTGCGCTCTCGCGCGCGGGCGCCGGCACCGGCCGATTGACGCTGCCGATGATCTCGTCCGCGTCCCATGAGACGCGCCCGAGCCAATCGACTCGTGAGGTATCACCCGCCGGCCCCTCGACAGATGCGATTCGGTAGCCGAGCGACTGGGTCTGCATGGGCGGCGCGAGATTCGACTTCGTGACTGCGAGGACTCGGCGATCGCCATCGTCGGGGTCGGTGCCGGCGACGAGGCCAGAGCGCGCAGTCCCGATGATCGCGATCGAATCCGTCCCGCGATAGAGCGCCCGGCCGTTCTTCACGTCCTTGTTGAGGTGCCGCACGAGAACGACCGCGCAGCCCGTGTCGGAGGCCGCTCGCTTGATCCGGCTCATAGCCTGCGCCGTCGACTGTGTGTTCTTGGTCCTGGTCGAGGTGCCGGCGAACGTCGCGAACGGGTCGACGATCAACAGCTGCGCGCGCAGGTAGGCGATCGTCGCGATGAGCTCGTCCGTCGCGTCCACGACTGAGGGCAGTCCATCGTCCATGTCGATGACGTGAACGCGCTCGAGGTCTGCGCCGGCCGCTTCGACTCGCGGGCGAATCGTGTCGTCGGGGTCATCCTCTGCGGTCATGATGATGACGTCGCCCTGCGAGCCCTGGGAGCCGTCAGGCATCGAAGCACCGCTCGACACTCGGGCGGCGAGGTCTGCAAGGATGGTCGACTTTCCGACCCCAGGGTCGCCGTCGAACGTCGTGATCTTCCCGAGCGGGATGCGGCCTGGCCAAAGCCACTGGACGGCCCTCGGCGTCACGTCGGCGAGGCGCGTGGTCGAGAGCGGCGGCGCGACGAGCACTGCTGGTGACGCCGAAGGCGTCGTTCCGCAGAGGTCGTGGATCGCCCCGACCCGATCGTCGAGCGAGTCGCTCAGCGCGAGCGTTTCGAGAGGTGATCGGGTCGCCGACTCCACGCGCGACCGATCTCAGCCAACCGTCGATCGAGACTGGCTGTGCGTCGGATCGGCCGTCGGGCCACCCTCTCGAATCCACTTCTCGAGCTCGGACTCGGAGAAGCGAACGGTTCGCCCGAAGCGCACCGACGGGATCTGCCCGAGGCGTGCGAGCTCATAGACGCGCCAGGTGCTCGATCCGAGTAGCTCGGCGACCTCGTTGGCCCTGAGTAGCTTTTCCATCGCTGGTGTCCTCCTCGCTAGCTGCGACGAGGGCACTATGCGTGAGAGCGACGGCGATCACCCGGGCAGACAACGTGCGGGGATACATGCCTGCCCGAACGAGCGCAGGCGACGCAGACCCTAGGTACCGGAGGTCCGCGCGGGAAGGCTGAAGAAGCCGGGCTCCCCCGCCTTAGGTCGGTGCACCTTGAGGTAGGCGATGCAGGCGTCGGTGCTTGCGAACCCGAACTCCCGTGTCGTCGATTCGATCGCTTCACGCGGCGTCAAGCGTCGGCGCCGGCGGTCGGTCAGCCGCTGGAGCTCACCCATCTGACTCAGGTAGAACTCGATTACTGCGCAGGAGTCCTTCGGTGGACGGCCACCCGCGACATCGCCCCTGGCGACTCCGGCGATTCGCGCCGCCTCCGCGGTCGTTGGTGCCTGGCGCGCACGGCGGAAGGCCTCATCCCGCCGCTCCACGGCCTCGCCGCGCGGCAACCAATGTGCCGCGAGGGCGAGTGCTTCTGCAAGCGCCTCGAGGTCTCGATGCTCGACGGTCAGCGCGCGCAGCTCGTCCGCAGCCGCGTCGGGATCTTCGAAGGTGAGGTCGTTGAGGAGCTCGTCGACGCGCGTTCGCAGCCTCTCGATCTGCTCGGTTCGGGCCTCTTCGGAGCCCGGTCTCGAGCTGGGCGGGTCCAGCGAGAGCGGTGCCGAGCGCCGGTCGGCATCGCCTGAGTCAGTCTGCGAGTCGTCTGCGAACTCCGCCATCCGGACCCAACGATACCCAAACTGGCCCAGTCGGCGGATCAGGAAATCCGAACAAGTTCAACGGCTACCCATCGCGCCCAATCTGCGCTCATGGCTTGGACCGGATTCCTAAACCGTGCGTCGCAGGTTCGAGTCCTGCCGGGGGCGCCAGCCCGAGTTGATCCGCGATCACCTCGGGCTGCACGTTTGCCGCGGAGGCAGACGTGCGGGTTGGGTGCACGAGCGGATCCTCGGGCGCCCAGGCAACGACGGGTCTGCTTGGCAGCGATCAACGCTCGGGGCTGTGAATCGTCACAAGCCGCCCCCGCGAGCCCCGCGTCGGCCCGACGAGGCCATTAGCTTCCATCTCGCGTAAGATCCTCGAAGCTCTGTTGTTGCCGATTCCGAGCTCGCGTTGAAGTGCTCCGTTGGTAATCGTCTCCCGGCGTGAAGCGAACTCGACGGCGCGGACGTAGTCTTCGTCAGTGTGTTCCTCGTCCGGGCCGAGCGCGACCTCTAGCGTCGGGCGGACTCTCAAGAGATCGACCAGCGACCGCGCTTGCGCCGAGGTGACGAGCGGCGTGAGTACGCGTTGGAGAGATGCCGCACCCGGCTTCCGAAGCAAGAGGTCGCCGAACGGGAGTAGTTCCTCTGCGCCGTTCTGGTCCAGGACTGTTCTGGAGTCTTTTCTCGACGCCACGTGAAAACACGCTCTGGCTGGAAAGCTCGAACGGATTGCGTCGGTCAGAACTGTCGTGCGTGTCGACTGAGTGAAAAGAAGTAGATGGATGCCGACCTCTCTCCCCATCTGTGCGATCTGCGGCAACAGCTCCTCCGCAGTGCGCTTGGACTTCGCGACGATCGGAGTCAGCTCAGAGATCACTACGACCAAGAACGGCATCGGGTCGCCCTTTACGCTGTGAGCGGCCGCACCACGAGATGCTCGGCTGGATCTGAGTGCGCGGTTGAACTCGCCCAGCCCTCCGACGCCAGCGTCCCTCAGCCTGGACTGCCGTTCTTCTATCTCGGAGACAACCCACCCCAGGGCACCGAGAGCCTCCTCTGGATGTCGAACGACGTCTCCAACAACGTGGGGCGCCTCTTGATAGACGCCGAGGTCCAATCCGAGCGGGTCGAGAAGGACGAGCCCAAGCTCGTCAGGCGCACATCGGCAAAGCAATGTGCAGAGGACTGCGTGGAGGAGGGTCGATTTGCCCGTGCCCGTCGCCCCGGCAACCAAGAGGCCGGGCAGCTCGGCGAGGTCAAGGCTCTGAGTGACTCCAATGGTGTCCTGTCCAATCGCAATGCTGAGCTTGGATTCCACGTTTGCGAACGACTTCGATTCCAGGATTTCTCGGAGATGAATATCTTCGCGCTCGTCGTTCGGAAGGCGGATGCCCACAACTGCCTTGCCTGGTAGTGGCGCGAGGATTTCGATGGCCGGCGCTCGAAGAGCGAGAGCAAGATCGCTTCGGTAAGTTGCGACCTTGTTGACCTTGACGCCTGCGGCGGGCTCATACTCATACATGGTGAAGACCGAGCTCGGGTGGACTCGGACGACACGGCCGGCGATAGCGAAGTCCGCAAGCTTCTTTTCGATGATCTTGGAGTTCATCAGGAGCGAGTCTCGGTCGTAGGATCGTTCCGGATGCGGGTCGGCGAAGATGGAAAGTGAGTCATTCACGCCCGGTGCAAGTGCGATGTCTGCCGCTCCGGAGTCTCGGTTACTACGTAGTCGCTCAGCTTCTCTGCCCAGCCAGGCATCGCGAGCCGCGGCGAAGGCGCTTTGGGCGCGGAGCAGTAGGGGTTTGCGAACTGGCGATTGGGTCGAGTCCGCACGTTTGGCGCTGGATGTCTCGAGGTTCCATGGCGACGGCGGGACGTCGCTTGCCTGTGAGGTGTGTGCAGGCCCCATTGACCCGAGTTCCTCGAGCCGGCGGAGCAGTTGGTCCGCGTCCGTCCCGAAGCTCACGTGCCTCAGCTCGGCGCATTGGATCGACGACATCGGCCAGAGCGAACTGGGCAGGTCGGAGCGCCTCGGCATCTGGGTACCTCCCACGAGAACGGGAAGGACTGTGATGTTCGACTCCAAGCCGCGCTCGATCTCGATGCGGACGTAGTCGGTGGCGTCGTCAATGCGCCGGTGGGGAGAGTCGCGAGACCGACCTTCCCAGCGTGGCCCGATAACGACGAGCATCAGTTCAGATTGAGCGACCGCCTGTTCGACGACGTCAAGAAAGTCGACGCCTGGGGGGATCGTCGCGTCCACATCCATGAAGACTCGCTCGGCGTCTCCTAGATAGTCGACCAGTCGATCGTAGAGACGGCCGGCGTGCCCGGCGTCCTCGCGGCGATAGCTGATGAATATCTTGGAGATCATCGCACTCGGTATCAGGTTGTCGTGCAGGGCGGGGGCACCGAAGAGGCCGTAGCGAAACTAGCGCTACTACCCAACCGCGACGAGTCCACTGGATTTGGACTGATCGGTCGAATCTTGCCGATGCGCTTGGGTAAGCAGGTCGAGTCGGGGGGGGAATAGATTCGCGAGTCGCCAAGACCACGCTTCCGATCATCGCTTTCGGATGGGGTCAGCAATTGAGTCCGGCGCGAATGGAGTGCCGAAGGTGGTGGGGAGGTGGTCGTCTTGGATCATTCCGCCCAACGTTCCAAACGACGAGCGTCGGGGGACGAGCGACCTGCCGACCACGATCATGATTCGAAGGTCTTTCGGGCGGTATGCGAAGGCCGTGTTCGAGCCGATCGTGAACTCGTGCGGGCCGGCGGTCGGACGCCAGGTCGGCTTCGGATGTCTCTCCGATCCCCAAGGAGGAATCGAAGAGCATCTGGAGAAGCCAAGGCTACGCACGCCCGACACAGGCGCTGGAACTCGACGAGGTCGACCGTCCGAAGTCGTTCGCGGGACAGGTGCTGATCCGCGTTCGGGCGATGATGATCAATGCGAACGACATCGACGGCTGTTGAGGATGCCGAGCATCTTGGTGTGCCCAGAAGCGGTGGGGAAATCATGGATTCGAGACCTACGGTGTCCTCCGCTGTGAGTCGGAGCGATCGCGGGTACGCGGGATCGCGGGAAGCAATCGTTGGGATCGTTCGGGTGCCTATTCAAGGCCCACTGCGACCAGGCCCTGCCCCACATGGCATGGTCAGTGCGCCAAGCAGCGCCCGAGGACTCCCCACACTCCGATCCCTTGGCTTCCTAGGTGGTGCATCGGAGGTTCGAGTCGTGTCGGGGGCGCTGGAAAGGCGAATGGAATCAGGTGTCAGCGATGTCTCACCCAAAACACTGCGGACGAACAGCGAGTCCGGCCACATGGGGGGTCGATCAGCCGGCCGGGTCTTCGTCGCTGCGCCTCGCAACGACCACGCACGCCGTCAGGTCCCCATCACGTTGACCGCCGTCCGGCTCATGTCGGGCACGCCGTCGACGTCCAGGATCATCATGATCGCGAGGCCGGCGAAGCGGCCGAGCAGGGTGCGGACGAAGATCCCGAGGAAGAGGCCGATCACCACGCGGACCCAGGGCGGGGACTCGATCAGCGAGTCGAGGCTGCCGCTCAGGCGGCGCAGCGGCGCCGGGGGGAGGTGATAGCGGCATCCAGTCCTCCGTGCCAGGGTGCGACGAGGCGTCAGCGAGGGGAGCGACGGCAGTCACGGGATCGTCCTCGGTGAAGCGCGTCTCCACCGCGATCACGAGCGGCTAGGGTTCTCGAATGCCGCGGACCGCCGAGTCAGTGAACGTCGATTCCGGACCGCTCGAAGCGCCCACACGCGCGCCCGACGCGATCGCCGAGTGGGTCGATCGGCACCTGCACGGGCTGATGGGCGACGACGCGGCGGCGTCGCCTCGTTTTCGGGGCGGCCAGGCAGCCGCGGACGAAGCCCTCGAGCGATTCGACGTCGGGGGCTACGCCTCGAAGCGCAACGTCGTCGAGCCGGCGCAGGCGCGCGGTGCGTCCGGTCTCTCGCCGTGGATCCGGCACGGATACCTCCCGCTGACGCGAGTGTGGGGCGCCGTCGAAGGCGGGCCGCCGCGCGATGTGGCGAAGTTCCGGAGCGAGCTGCTCTGGCAGGAGTACGCGCGCCACCTCTACGCGAGGATCGGTCGCGCGAGTGGGCGTTCGCTGCGTTTCGCCGCGGTCGAGCGCGGGGCGGGACGGATGGGGGCGCGGGCGTCGGCCGGGATGGCGTGCATCGAACGCCTGCGCGACGAGCTCCACCGCGACGGCTGGATCCCGAACGCTTCGCGGATGTGGGTCGCGTCCCATTGGAGCGTGCGCGGGCAGGGCGGGTGGCGCGACGGCGAGGATCGCTTCTTCCAGCATCTGCTCGACGGCTCCCGGGCGGCGAACCGACTCGGCTGGCAATGGACGGCCGGGGCGCAGACGGGGCGCCTCTACACGTTCGAGCGCGGTCAGGTCGAGCGGCAGGCACCGGATTGGTGCCGCGATTGTCCGCGGAACGGCGACTGTCCGATCGAAGGGGCGCCGAATGTCGAGGCTCCGGTCCATGCGGCGATGCCGGCCCCGGGGCTGGGTCGCGTGCGCGACGCGAGGAGCGGAGCCGGGCCGTCGGCGGTCGTCGATCGAGGCGAGCCCGAGGCCGTCTGGCTGACGGCCGAGTCGCTCGGGCACGCGGATCCGGCGCTCGCGGCCCATCCGGAGCTCCCGGTCGTCTTCGTCTTCGATCGCGGGCGTCTCGCGAGATGGCGGCTCTCGCGAAAGCGCCTCGTCTTTCTCGTGGAGGGGCTCGCCGAGCTGGCGGAGCATCGTTCCGTCGCGCTCCACGTCGGGGATCCCGCGCGGGTCCTGGCGGGGCGCCCGCTGGCCGCCACCCATGCGCCCGTACCCGGCTGGCGATTCCTGGCGACGCGACTCGAGATCGCGCAGGAATACCCGTGGCCGTGGCTGGTGGCCCCGCACGCCGGCTCCATCGGGTCGTTCAGCGCCTGGAGGAAGAAGATCACACCGCCGAGGTCGAGTGGTCCGCAGCAGGACCTCGGGCTCTAGCGAGCCCCGGATCGCGCGCGAGTCGGGGGCCGGGGGTGCCGTGGCCAGGCCCATTCGTCATGCTTGGTCGACCCGCTCCTCGTTCAGGGCGCCGCCTCCGGCCAGGCGCCTCGGAGAATCGACCGTGCGAACGATCTCGCCCCCTGGCAGCTACCACGACGAACGTGAAATCGAGGCGGTGACCGACCTGCTCCGATCGAGCCACCTGCAGATCGGAGAGAACGTCGAGGCCTTCGAGGCCGCGGTCGCGTCGTTGATGGCGAAGAAGCACGGCGTGATGGTGAACTCGGGCACGTCGGCGCTCTACCTGGCCCTCGACCTCCTCGATCTCGAGCCCGGCGACGAGATCATCACGTCCGTCCTGACCTTCTCGGCGGACATCGCCCCCATGGTCCGCGCGGGCGTCATCCCCGTCTTCGTCGACGTCGACGAGACGGGCTACCAGATCGACGTGACGAAGATCGAGGAGCGGGTCGGGCCGAGGACGAAGGCGATCCTGACGCCGAACCTGATCGGCAACTGCCCCGACTGGGACGTGATCCGGGACATCGCGGATCGCCACGGTCTCAAGGTCGTCGAAGATACCTGTGACGTCCTGGGCGACACGCGGCTTCGCGGCACGCCGACGGGGACCCGCGCCGATCTCGGCGTGACGAGCTTCGCCGTGACGCACTCGATCACGGCGGCGGGCGGAGGAGGGCTGGTCGGCCTCGACGATCCGGACCTCCTCGATCGCTGTCTCGTGAAGCGACGCTGGGGGCGCCGGTCGGAGCGGTATCTCTTCGGAAGCAAGCGCGGCCAGAGCGATCGGTTCAGTGCGACCGTCGACGGGCTCGCCTACGACAACATCTTCGTCTTCGAGGAGCCGCTCGTGTGGAACTTCGAGCCGACCGAGCTGGCGGCGGCCTTCGGGCGCGTCCAGCTCGAGAAGCTCGACGCGTTCAATCGGCGTCGTCGGGCCAACTTCGAGCGCTATGACGAGTGGTTCCTGGAACACGAGGACCGCTTCATCCGCCCCACGACGACGCCTGGCGTCGAGACCACGTGGATGCTCTACCCCTACATGGTCCGCCCCGATTCGAAGCTGTCACGCGGCGAGACGCAGGAGCTCCTCGAGAAGCAGGGCGTCCCCACTCGGGTCGTCTGGAGCGGAAACATCACCCGCCAGCCCGGCTTCTCGGAGATCGAACGCCGCGACCCCGAGGACGGCTACCCGAACGCGGATCGGGTGATGGAGTACGCGCTCATGCTGCCCACGCACCAGGGGCTGACCGACGACGACATCGACTACGTCCTCGACGTGCTCGAACAGACCCTCGGCTAGCGACGCGATCCCGCCGAGCGACGAAGGAGGCTTCCTGATGCGAATCCGTCCTCTCGACATGAGCGAGTGGAGTCCGAAGATCCTGGCGAAGCTCGCGAGCATCGGCCGCGTCCATGTCGACGACGCCGAACGAGCGACCCCGGATCCCGACGGCGCCGAGCGGAAATCGCCCCCCGGCATGCTGAACACCGTGGTCCACCACCCGGACCTGGTCGAGCCCTTCCTCGACTTCGCCAACGTCATCGCGTTCAAGGGGAGTCTCCCGCGCCGGGAGTCGGAGCTGCTCGCGCTCCGCGTCGCGTGGAACTGCCGGAGCGAGTTCGAGTGGGGGCACCACGTCGACTACGCGCGCGATGCGGGGCTCTCCGACGGGGAGATCGCGCGGATTCCTGCCGGGCCGAACGCGGAGGGCTGGTCCGACATCCAGCGGGCCCTGCTCGAGGCGGCCGACGAGCTCCACACGACCCAGAACGTGTCGGACGAGGTGTGGGCGAAGCTCGCGGGCGTCTACTCCGAGAAGCAGCTCGTCGAGGTGCTCTTCGTGGTGGGGGAGTACACGATGCTTTCGATGGTCGTGAACGCGTCGGGGGTGGCGCTCGAGCCGGGCTTCGATCCGTTGCCCGACGATTCGCTCGCCTAGGGCGTTCCGGTTTCGCGCTGATCGTCGATCACGAGCACGATGTTCGCGATCAGCCCCGTGTCGTCGCACAGGCCGGTCACCGACGCTTCATCGCCCACCACGACGCCATCGGTCACGGCGGTCTCGCTGCCTTCCTCGGTGATCGTCACCGACAGCGCGCGCGTGTTCTCGTCCGTCGTCACCGCGAGCGGTCGCCCGGATCGACACGGATTCACATCGAGGTCGAGCTCGAAGCCGTCGTCCAGGACCTTGACCACCTCGCCGGTCACGAGCAGCTCGCCGGCGCGCTCGACGTCGACGAGGACGAGTGCCCCGCGGATGAAGTCGGGATCGTCCAGCACGAGCACCCCGTCGACGGTCAGCGGGTCGCCCTCGAAGACGTCCTCGAGTGCGAGCGGCGCGCCGGTCGTCGTGAGGATCCGCGTGCCGTTGCCACCAGGCGGTGCGCTCTGGAGCGCGACGTCGATCGGGTCGAGAGCGCTGACCGCCTGATCGGGATCCAGCAGGATCGGGAGGACGTCGACCGTCGGCGGTGCGTCGACCACGCCCGAGAGGCGGAGGGCCTCGCCGAGCTGCACGACGAAGGCGTCGACGGTCAGGAGGCCCTGGCGATCGATGACGGGGCGGCCGGCGTCGTCGATGAGAACGGCCGCTGCGGGAATCTCTTCGGGTTCGACGTCGCAGCTCGTGGGGCGTGGCTGGAGACCGGGCGGCCGGCCGAGGAACCAGATCCGGCATGCGCCGCGCGGCGGGCGCTGGCCGGGCGGGACGCGGACCACGGGAACGGCCGGCAGCGTGTCGTCGACGAGTCCCACGAGCGTGACGGACTCGCCGACCCAGAATTCGTCGAAGAGATCGTCGAGGGCGCGCGGGCGGCCTTCGCTCTCGACGTTGTCGAAGAAGGCGCTGTCTTCGTCGAGGCGGGCCGTAACGCAGCCGCGCTGGGCGGGCAGCTCGACGGTCTCGGCGACGGAGACGGCATCGCAGACGAGGATCTCGTTCTCCTCGGCGTCGACCTCCGCAACGGTGCCCTCGACACGGACGACCTTCTCTTCGAACGCGGCACTCACGAGATCCGCGTGGATGACCGGGCGGAAGAGGAATCGTTCCGAGCCGGGCGGCGCTTCGACGATGTGGATCGAGCGGCCTGCGTCGATGTCGAGCTGGAGGTAGGCGAGCTCGCCGTCTTCGATCTCGATGCAGCCGCCTGGAACGACCTCGATCCGCCCACTGTTCCCGGGGCGCTCGGCGTCGACCCGTTCGCCGTTGGTGAAGACCAGCTCGATCCGGGCGACCTCGAGGCGGAGGCGGCAGTAGCGGCCGGCGGGAACCGTCCGGTGGAGGCCGAGGGGGAGCGAGTGCGTGCGAAGCTCCAGCAGGTCGATCGGCTGACCGTCTCCCTCGTAGAGCACTTCGCGGGCGCCGTCTTCGCCGCGAAGCTCCATTCGGACGACCGTCAGGTTGATCTCGGAGAAGAGGCTCGGGTCGGCCGGCGCATCCGTCAGGAGGATCGCGACGGCGCCTTCGCCGCCGACGGCCGCCGCAGTCGAGGTCGAGGAGGAGCCGCCGCCGCCGTCGGCGCAGCCGAGCGAGAGGGCGAGGAGGGCAACGGCGAGGAACGTCGCCCCTCGCGGCAGAAGGCGTTCGAAGGCGGGCAGCAGCATGGGGGGACCTCGTGATCATTCAGCGGGAGCAGCGCGTGCTCTTCCATTATAGGAAAGAATGCCGGCCGGCAGGGATCAGGCACGCGTGGAGCCCCGTCGACGCGGGGCGGCGGGATTCGGCGAGCGAGGGGAACGATGCGACCCGGCTCGGCGAGAGCGTGCGCCGGCAGGGCCCGTCGCGATTCTTGATGTGGAACTGGCGGTCTAGACGAGCTCGATTGTACGCAGCCGTCAATGGCATAGCTTGTGCCAATAGATGATCGGCCGCCGGTCGGCCCCGCGCGCTCGACCGACCGTCGTACGTCGAAGTGGCGCTTGCGGTTCCACCCACCCGGAGAAGAAGACATGAAGATCGGACTCATTCCCGCGAACATCGGGGCCCCGAACGGCGAGATGATGATCGGGTTGGCCAAGCTGGCCGAGCAGGTCGGCTTCGAGTCGATCTGGACCTTCGAGCACGTGATCATCCCGGTCGACTACGCGTCGAAGTACCCCTACAGCGCGGACGGCAAGATGGGCGTCGACCCCGACGCGAACTTCGTCGACCCGCTGATCGCGCTCACGGCGATCGCCGCGCAGACGACGACCATTCGGCTGGGGACCGGCGTGAACATCCTCTCCCAGGCGAATCCGCTCTACGTGGCGAAGCAGGCGGCCAGTCTCGACTTCGTATCGGGTGGTCGCTTCGAGCTCGGGGTCGGGATCGGCTGGCTCCGCGAGGAGTTCGAGGCCTGCGGGACGCCGTTCGAGCGACGCGGTGCGCGCTTCGACGACTACGTGCAGGCGATGCGGAAGGTCTGGACCGGCGACGTCGTCGAACACGAGAGCGAGTTCCTCCACTGGACGGGATTCAAGAGCAACCCGACGCCGGTCCAGGATCCCTTCCCGGTCGTGATCGGCGGGACCAAGGGCAAGGCATTCGAGCGCGTGGCCCGCTTCGGCAACGGCTGGTTCGCGCCGACCGGGAGTCCCAAGCAGCTCGCGCCGCTCATGGGGCAGCTCGAGGAGGCCTGCGCGAAGGAGGGACGGACCGCCTCCGAGATCGAGGTCACCTCGATGTGGTTCCCGAACCCCGAGGATCTGAGCGACGTCGAGCAGTTCGCCGAGTTGGGCGTCGGGCGCCTCGTCGTGCCGGTTCCGGCGATCGTGAAGGGCAACCCGATCGAGAGCATCCAGGCCTTCGGCGAGAACGTGCTGGCGAAGCTCAAGTGAAGGCCCTTCGAACGCCCGACGAACGCTTCGCGAACCTCCCGGGCTACCCCTTCGAGCCGCACTACGTCGAGGTCGACGACACCGAGGGCGGCACGCTCCGGATGCACTACCTCGACGAGGGGCCCGCGGACGGACCGCCGGTGATGCTCCTCCACGGCGAGCCCACCTGGTCGTACCTCTATCGGAAGATGATCCCCGGACTCGTCGCGGCGGGTCATCGGGTGCTCGTTCCCGATCAGATCGGCTTCGGACGGAGCGACAAGCCGACCGAGAAGACGGACTACACCGTCGCGCGCCACGTCGGCTGGCTCCGGGCGCTCATCTCCGCGCTCGACCTTCGGGACTGCACCTTCTTCGGGCAGGACTGGGGCAGCCTGATCGGCTTCACGGCGGTGCTTCACGAGTCGTCGCGTTTTCGCGCGATCGTCGCGGCGAACGCCGGGTTGCCGGATGCGCCTCGATTCGAACGGATGATGGCCGCTTCGGCGAACTCGCCCGATCCGACCGCCTTCGCCCGTTGGCAGGGCTGGATCGCGGAGCGAACGGAAATGGCGGTCGGTCGATCCCTGCGCGAAGGACTCGTCGGGATCCCGTCCGGCGCGATGGCTCGGATGTCGGACGCCGAGGTCGCCGCCTACGACGCGCCCTTCCCGGACGCGCGCTACCAGGCGGGCGTGCTCGTCTTTCCCGCCCTCGCGAATCTCACGCCGGAAGCGATGGCGCTCTTCGAGTCGGCCTGGAATGTGCTCGATCGCTGGGAGAAGCCGTTCGTGACGGCCTATGGCAAGGCGGATCCGGTCCTCGGCCATTTCGACGCGGTCTTCCAGGAACACGTTCCCGGCGCTCAGGGGCGTCCCCACCGGGTCTTCTCGGAGGGGACGCACTTCATCCAGGAGGACGAGCCGGACGCGCTCGTCGAGACGATCCTATACGCGGCGAAGGCCTGAACCCCGCGAAGCGACCGAGCGGCTCCGCTGCTGCGAGACGAGGGGAGCGGCTCAGTCTTCGTCGAGCCGGCGAGCGACGACGGTGTCTCGCCCTCGCTGCTTGGCCTCGTAGAGTGCCGCGTCCGCGCGCTCCACCAGCGTTTCGGGAGAGCAACGGTTCGCAGGCGCCGCGACGGCGCCGACGCTGACCGTGACGTGGGTGTCCACTCGGGAATCGGGGTGCGGGATCCGGAGGCTTGCAACCGCGTCTCGACAACGCTCCGCCAGTCCTTCGAGCGATTCCGGATCGACGTCGTACCAGACGACCAGGAACTCCTCGCCTCCGTAGCGCGCAACGAGATCGACGGGGCGCTGCGCGCAATGCTCGAGGGCGCCGGCGACGTCACGAAGGCACGCGTCACCGGCCACGTGTCCCAGGGCGTCGTTGAAGCGCTTGAACTCGTCGACGTCGATCATCGCGACGGCGATCGAGAGCTCTCCGCGCGTCGCCAGTCGGTGGACGCGCGCGAGATGTTCGTCGAGATGTCGACGGTTGCGTAGGCCGGTGAGCGGATCGCGTTGGGCCTGCTCGCTCAGACGCAGCTGGCTCAGGAAGCTCGTTCGCATCGAACGTTCGATCTCCCTCGCCGCGGCGAACCCGAGCAGATTGGCTCCGACGAGCGAGATCAGCCCGCGGACCACCTTCGGAGCGGCTTCTCCGAGGACGAGCTCGCTTGCGCCGAGGGAAAGCGCCAGTAGCGCGCCGATGGCGGTGCTGTACTGGATCCGCAGGCCGCTCAGGACGTAGACGCCGAAGCTCAGGAGGACCGCTCGGTGGATCGTCCAGCCGTGACCGAGGAGCTGGAGATGGATCACGATTCCGGCGATCGTCAGTCCCGTGATCGCGCAGCCGATGAAGGCGACCGGCAGGTGCCACTTCAGTCTTCGCTCATCGGAGGCGATCCAGGCCAACAGCAAGAGCGCGGGGACCACGACGCCGATCCGAACCGGGGCTGACCAGGCGAGGACCTCGGCCGGCATCGATCGAATGTCACCCAGGGTCGCCATGCCGAAGACGGCCGCCGCCACCGCCATGCCGAGGCGCGTACGCGGCGCGGCCTGCTTGAGCATGTAGCCGCGGAATGCCTGGGCGTGCTCCGGCGGAATCCGGTCGTAGTCTTGGGATGCGTGGGTCAAGCGGAGTCGGTCGATTGGATGGGGCCACGGCGATACGTGGAGGGGCCCAGGCGTGTCGTCCCGTCGATCGAGAGAACCCCTGACTGCCAGCATCGACCGCGATCCGAGACGAGTTGAAGCGGATCCGCCAGGAATTGGTTCACCCGGGCACAAATACGGAGTCCCCCCTATGGGGTCGTGGGGGAATGGGCTGATCACGGCTGGAGCAGTGTTTCGCTCCAGGCCCCTTCGACGCGGGCGACGACGGTTCGGGTATGGACCCGGTCTCGGCTGCCCTGCCAGTGCTCGACCCGGTCCGGTTCGAGCCGGAAGCCGATCCAGTCGGACGGGCAGGGGATCGGGTCCGGTAGACGGGCTTCCGCCGCATCCCTCGCTGCGCGGAGGGACTCCGGAGAGTCGAGCGGCTGCGACTGGGCCGAGACCTGGATCATGATCTGGCCCGCCCGAGGGCGTGCCGCGAAGTCCGCCGCGACCTCTTCGTCGCTCAGCCGAACGACGGTGCCGTCGACCCGGGCCTGCTCCTCGATCGGCTCCCAGTAGAAGCAGACGCTCGCGCGAGGATTACCGGCCAGGTTCTGCGCCTTCTCGCTTCGCGCGTCGGTGAAGAAACGCAGGCCCTCGTCGTCGATCGACTTGAGGAGCACGTGGCGAACCGACGGCGAGCCCGTTCCGTCGACCGTCGCCAGACTCATCGCGTTCATGTTCCGGCGCCCCGTGGCGCTCGCTCGCTCGATCGCGTCACGAATGCGCTCGATCGCCTCGGAATACGTCCTGGACACCGCGCTCATGGGGCTTCTCCATGCCTGGTTCGGGCCCCAAGTGGTCGGTCATCCATCGAAGACGGTCAATGGGCGGCGGACCCGGGTTCTCGCGCGGTCGTCGCTCTCCTGTCGTAGTCTCGCGCGGGACCGAGTCGAAGCGGAGGAGTCCATCGTGAGCAAAGCCGTCCTGACCCCGGAGCAGCAGGAGTTCCAGGAATACGCCCGTCGCTGGCTGGCAGAGAACGCGCCGCCGCCGCCCCCCGAGCGCCTGCCCATCACGGCGATCGAAGTCATGACCGTCGGCCAGCGCGACTACCTCCAGGCCTGGCAGCGCAAGTGCTACGACGCGGGCCTCGTCGGCGCCGACTACCCGACCGAGTACGGCGGCGGGGGGCACGAGGGATTCCAGCGGATCGCGAACATGGAGCTGGGCCGGGCGAAGGTGCCCTTCCTGATCAACATCGTCGGCCTGAACATGGCCGCGCCGACGATCCTGGTCCACGGGACGGAAGCGCAGAAGGAGAAGTTCATTCCGGGCTGTCTCTCCGGGGACGAGATCTGGTGTCAGGGCTTCTCCGAGCCGGGCGCCGGCTCCGACATGGCGAACCAGCAGACGAGCGCGGTCCCGGACGGCGACGACTGGATCGTGAACGGTCACAAGGTCTGGACGAGTCTCGGTCACTTCGCGAAGTGGATGATCCTGATCACGCGAACCAGCAAGGACCACAAGTACGACGGGCTCACCTACTTCCTCTGCCCGATCGAGGGTCACGACGGCGTGACCGTCCGGCCGCTGGTCAAGATTACCGGGGAGGCCGGGTTCAACGAGGTCTTCTTCGAGGACGCGCGGGTGCCCGACGCCTATCGGCTCGACGACGTCGGCAAGGGCTGGACCGTCGCGATGACGACGCTGACCTACGAGCGCGGGGCGGCAGAGAGCGCCGGGTCCGGCGGCGGCGAGAGCGTTCACCCGACCCAGCGGCTGATCGAGCTCGCGCGTGACACCTGGCGCGACGGCGAGTGCGCAGCGGACGATCCGGTCACGCGGGACGCGATCATGCAGCGCGCCATCGTGGCGGAAGGCATGCGCCAGAACGGTCGGCGCGCGCGGGTCGAGGCGCTCTGCGACCACCCGATGCGATTGCCGCTCCAGCAGAAACTCACGTCGAGCGAGTTCGTCCAGGATAACGCGCGCGTCGGCGTCGACATCGCGGGGGCGAAGTCGACGCTCTACAAGCTCGACGAGCGCGCTCCGAGCAAGGGCTACTGGCCGCTCGCCTACATGAACTCGTACGGTCACACGATCGCAGCCGGCACGAACGAGATCCAGCGCAACATCCTGGGCGAGCGCGTGCTCGGCCTGCCGAAGTCGAAGTAGGCGAGGGGGACGAGATGGCCGAGAAGAACGCGGCACCCAAGGATTTCGGGTTCGGAGAGGACGAAGCGATGCTGCGCGACCTCGCGCGCAAGTTCCTCGACGAGCAGCTGCCCGTGGAGACCCTACGTCGACTCGTCGCAGAGGCGCCCGAGCCGATCTATGACGAAGGCGAGCGAGCGCGCTGGGACGAGGCGCTCTGGAAGGAGATCGTCGAGCTCGGTTGGACCGGGCTCGCCGTCGGCGAAGAAGAGGGCGGCGCGGGGATCTCGCTCGTGGGGATCGCGGGCGTCGTCGAAGAGGTCGGACGGCACGCGCTCCCGTCGCCGCTGATCCCGACCCTCTCCGCGAGTCTCGTACTCCGCGAAGCAGGCGGGCCCGTCGCCAGGACGATCCTCGAAAGGATCGCGCAGGGCGCGACGGCGTCCCTCGCGATCACCGGCGAGCGGGGGAGCTGGGATCCGGATGCCCCTGCGCTCGAAGCGCGAGAGGACGGCGATACGATCGTACTCGACGGGATGGCCTGCTTCGTCCAGGACGCGTTCAAGGCCGACGTCCTGATCGCCTCGGCTCGGCTCGGGGGCGACGTGGTCCTGTGCGCCGTCGAGGCGGGCGCGGCGGGACTCACGATCGACGCGGACCACATCCACGATCTCACGCGTGACCAGGCGACGCTCCGCTTCGACGGTGTGCGCGTGGGCGGCGACGCGGTCGTGTCGAGGGAAGCGCTCGGTGCGCTTCGCAAGGCCTGGCCCGGACTGCTCGTCCTCGTGACGGCGGATCTCTGCGGGACGAGCGAGTGGCAGCTCCAGACGACGGTCGAGTACGCGCGGCAGCGGACCCAGTTCGATCGGCAGATCGGGTTCTTCCAGGCCGTGAAGCATCCGTTGGTCGATGCGATGGTCGAGATCGATCGCGCGAAGTCGCTCCTCTACCACGCGGCGTGCGAGATCGATCGCGGCTCCGAGGAGGCGGAGACCGCCGCGCGGATGGCGAAGAGCGCGGCCTCGGACGCCGGCGCCTTCATCTCGGATCGATCGGTCCAGCTCCACGGCGGCATCGGCTTCACCTGGGAGTGCGACGTCCACATCTATTTCAAGCGCAGCCTGCACAACCAGGTCCTGTTCGGCGACGGGGTGCACCAGCGCAAGAAGCTGGCGGAGACGCTGATCGGCCCGATCGGCTGACCACGCCCAACCCTCGCCGCGAGAGGAAGAGTCATGCCCGTCGACTACGTCGACTTCGAAGAAGCCCGCCAAGCCTCCGGTCTCCGCATGATCGTGGTGTCCGCGGTCCCGAGTCCCTGGGGCGAGGCGGCGAAGGGGATCCTGCACGTGAAGGGGATCCCGTGGAAGGCCGTCCGCCTGGATCAGGCGAGCGATGCGATGGCCGAATGGTCGGGAGAACGAAGCGGTCCGGTCGCCTTTCTCGACGACGAGGCCCCGCGATCCGGTTGGCTCGAGATCCTGCTCCTCGCGGAGCGATTGGCACCCGCGCCGTCGCTCGTCCCGACCGATCCCGTGGCACGCGCGGAGATGCTCGGCCTCTGTCAGGAGCTCTGCGGGGAGCAGGGGCTCGGCTGGGTCCGTCGGCTCCAGGGCATCCACGAAGGCATGACCGGTGGTGGGGGATTCCCGGCCCCGGTCGCGAAATACCTAGCGGGCAAGTACGGCTACCGCGCCGACGAGGCGTCGTCGTACTCGGCGCGCGCGGCCGAGCTGCTCGAGCTCTTCGCGCGCCGTCTGAAGGCTGAGCGCGACGCGGGGCGCCGTTACTACCTCGGGGATCGGCTGACCGCCCTCGATGTCTACAGCGCGACCTTCATGGCCCTCGTCCAGCCTCTCCCGCCCGAGGACTGTCCGATGCCCGACGCGATGCGCACGGCCTTCGGGACCCTCGACGACGCGACTGAGAAGGCGCTCGATCCGATCCTGCTGGAGCATCGGGACTTCGTCTACGCGGAGCACCTCGAACGCCCGCTCTCGCTCTGACGTGGCGCGCCGGCGGGTCTACTCCGCCGGAACGGCCAGCATCGCCTCGATCCCGCCGTCCACCGGAAGCACCACCCCATTCACGAAGCGGGCGTAGTCCGAGGCCAGGAACACGGCGACGTTCGCGATGTCTTCGGGGGTGCCGAGGCGTCCCATCGGTTGCTTCGCGGCGAAGCCCTCGACGCCGCCGGGGAGGGTGCGGAGCCAGGCGAGCATGCCGCCGGCGGCGGCGGAGGGCGCGATTGCGTTCGCCCGGATGCCGCGCGGGCCGTACTCGATGGCGACGCTCCGCATGAAGCTGTTCACGCCGGCCTTCGCCGCGCCGTAGGTGGCGAGCCCCTTCACGGCCCCTGCGCCCGCGCCGCTCGTCGTGGACAGGATCACGCCTCCGCCTCGCTCGACCATGATCGGGAGTGCCTCCATGGTCGCGTGGTAGACCGCGTCGAAGTTGAGCGCTCGGAGTCGCGTGTGCTCCTTGCGGTCGATCTCTTCCATCGGCGTCGGAAAGGACCCGCCGGCGTTGTTGTAGAGCACGTCGATCCCGCCGAAGCGGTCGCAGGTCGTCCGCACGATGCTCGCGGCCTGGTCGGGATCGGTCACGTCGCAGACGAGGGAGGCGACCGTTCCGCCGCTCTTCTCGATCTCGTCGGTGGTCTCGCGGAGCCCGTCTTCGTTGAGGTCCGTCGCCAGAACGGAGCCGCCGAGGGACGCGAAGAGGATCGCGCTCGCCCGCCCGATCGAACCGCCGGCGCCCGTCACGGCGATCGCCTTGCCCGTGTAGTCGATCTTCATGCGTCGTTCCTCCTCCTGGCCGATTGGCAACGTCGAGGCACCGTACCCCGCCAAAGAGCCGACCGCGAAGGGGCGTTCGCCGCCGATTCAGTCGGCGTAGCCGTCGAGCACCTGTCGGGTCGGGGCCTGGGTCGGTCGCGGATGCGGCGAATACCAGGGCATCAGGATCTTCGCGATCCGCGGGGCGTAGAAGCGGGCCTCGCGCCGGTTGAAGGGCTTGCTCGCGGCGAGGGTCTCGTCGGAGACGCGACCGCGCTGGCGGTCGATCTCCATCAGGTGGTCCCGGACCCGCTCCGTGAAGCTCTGGAGATGGGCACCGAAGGCGCGGAAGCCGCGGAGCCGGTGGAGCCAGCCCGGCGCGACCGCGTCGAGCACGTCGTGGGTCACGTTCCGGTGCTCGAACTCCTCGGCGAGGTGCCAGGACCAGAGCTCTCGGACGGCGGGGTCGGCCCCTTCGAGGGCGTCGTCGATCTCCTGCAGGAAGAACTCCGACGAGATCAGCCCCGAGCACTCGAAGCCCTCGCAGTACGCGAGGTTCCACTCGAGGGTCTCTTCCACGAGGAAGCGCTCGAAATCCGCCTTGATCTCCGCGTCGAAGGCCTCGAGTCCGGGGTACTGCTCGAAGAGGACCCGGTTGTAGGCCGCGTGGACCTTGTAGTGGTTCGCTTCCTGGCGGTTGAAGATGTCGACGTCCGCGAGGAGCGCCGGAGCCTTCTCCTCGAGGATCGGGCGGGCCTGCTTCATGATCCGGATCAGGTAGGGCTCGAGATAGGGCAGGAAGAGCGACGCGCCGTTCAGGCGGTGGGCCATCTCCGGCCATCGCGGGATCCAGAGGCCGTCTGCGGTGGAGAAGTCGATTCGCGGAAGGCGCGCGCGCATGGAGCATTCCTCTCTTCCAGATATAAGAGTGTAGAGGAGGGCGTCCGGACACGCCGTCGGTGAGGTTCCGTCCACGTGGCTACCGACCCGTTCGTACCTTAGATTCCGAGGACCCGGAATCGGCGAGTTCGGCCCTCGAGCCGCCGCGCCATTCGTTTTCGATCAGGAGATACACCCATGAGCGACCGCCACTTCGACAAGTACAAGGTGATCGACGTCGATACCCACATCACCGAGCCCGCCGGCGTCTGGACCGACCGCGTGGCGAGCAAGTGGGGCAACAAGATTCCCCACATCCGCCAGATCGAAGGTCGCGACGTCTGGTTCATCGGCGACGAGCCCGCCGGCGGCCCCGGCTTCTACACCTTCGCCGGCCACGACGACACGTACCCGAACGCTCCGCTCGGATACGACTCGATTCCGGCGGCTTCCTACGACGCCGACGCGCGGCTCAAGCTGATGGACGAAGAGCAGATCCACGCGATGGTCCTCTACCCGAACCTGGGCGGCTTCGGTTCCGGTGGCTTCCTGCGCCTCGGCGAGCCCGAGCTCATGCTCGAATGCGTGCAGGCCTACAACGACTTCCTGGTCGACTGGTCGAGCGCGGATCTCAACCGACTCCTCCCGGTGATGGCGCTTCCGTTCTGGGACGTCGACCTCTGCGTGAAGGAGATCGAGCGCTCGGCTTCCAAGGGCCATCGCGCGGTCCTCTTCGGCAGCCGGCCGGAGACCTTCGGGATGCCGCCGCTCGCCCACAAGCACTGGGATCCGGTCTGGGCCGCGACCCGTGACGCCGGCCTCCCGATCAGCTTCCACATCGGCTCGGGCGACATCAGCGACATCGCACAGGACAAGTCGGAGATGGGCGTCAAGGCGAACTTCTCCCGCGGCGGCGCGCTGGCGCTCCTCGACAACCAGAGCTGCCTGGCCGCGCTCCTCTTCGGCGGCGTCTGCGCCCGCTTCCCCGACCTCGACTTCGTCTCGGTCGAGAGCGGCGTCGGATGGCTGAAGTGCGTGCTCGAGATGTTCGACTGGCAGTTCGTGAACGGCCAGGTCCGCAAGGAGCATCCGGAGTACGACCTGCTCCCGAGCGAGTACTTCAAGCGCCAGGTCTACGGCTCGTTCTGGTTCGAGCGCAACGGCATCGGTGAGGCGATCTCGGAGTTCCCGGACAACCTGATGTGGGAGACGGATTACCCGCATCCCACGAGCCAGTACCCGAGCCCGAACAGCACGGCCGTCCATCCGCGCGACTACGTCGAGGACGTCTTCGACGGCGTGGCCGAGGACGTCGTGCGGAAGGTCCTCCAGGACACGCCGGCGCGGCTCTACAACGTAGAGATCTAGCGACGCCGACCTCTCAGGCCGAACGCTTCGTGCGGAGCAGGGCCCCGTCTCTCCAGAGGCGGGGCCCTCTTGCATGGATCCTGGATCAGTCGTCGTCGGGCTCGATCCAGGGCTCGCCCGGCTGCCACGTGCCCGCCGCGTGGGCCCCGACCTTGCGACCATCGAAGCTGATCCACTTCCGGGGCACGAGCTGGATCACGACGCGTCCGGGGCTGTCGAGGCGCTCGATCCACGCCTCCTCTCCCAGGGCGCGCACGTTGTCCGGCTGCCCGGGCATCACCTTCTTCGCGAGGGCGCGGTAGAACCAAGCGTGGTGTTCGGAGCCGTGCTCGTGGACCGTGGCCAGGGTCTTGGCCGTGACGGTCTGCTCTCCCGGAAAGGCGACGATCACGGAGCTCCGGGGCCGGGCGCGAAGGGCCGGTACCCGCTTGCGCTCGGGCATGCAGGTCACCCAGAAGCTGCCGTCCCGCCACACGTAGATGTGCATCACGCCGACGGGCCAGCCATCGGAGGTCGTCCAGTTGACCGCGCATTCGTGCTGGCGGGCGAGGAGCGTCTCCCGACGTTCCGGCGAGATCCCGTAGAGCGAGACGTCGTCGAAGTCCTCGAGCTTGTCCATCGGTCCGTCGCTCATGCGATTCCGCTCCTCTCGTCCAGCGTCCGAAGCTCAGCCATCGACGCGCTCGGTGCGCGCCGCCAGGGCCATCAAGATCTCGTGGTGGCGGACACGATCGAGTCTGTACCCGCGGTAGGCCAGCGGGGCGAGGATCGCGAAGACCGCGACCAAGGGGCCGTAGACGATCCCGAGGTTCCGGATCGTCTCCGCCGGAATGGAAGCCGCGGCGCCCTGGGCCGCGAGTCCGGCCGGCCAGGCGATCACGTCGAGCGCGATCCCGGCGATCAGGTTCCCGGCGCCCGAGGCGGCCTTGCCGGAGAACGCGACGACGCCGAAGAAGATGCCCTCCTGCCGTCGGCCGGTCTCGAGCTCGTGTTCGTCGGTGATGTCGCCGATCATCGAGCTGAAGCTCGCGAGCGCCTGTTGGACGACGAGGCCCTGAAGCAGGCGGAGCGCCGCCAGGCTCGTGATCAGGTCCGTCGTACCGTTCTCCGGGAACAGGTCCAGCAGTCGAAGGATGATCGGGAGGAGCTGGAAGAAGGACCAGCCGGCCGTCCCGAAGACGAGCGTCGGCCCCTTGTCCCACATGCGATGGAAGCGGGTCGTCAGCAGCGCGCCGCCGACGAGACCGACGGGGTAGCAGACGAGTAGGACCATCATGTCGCTACCGTCGAGCTCCCAGAAGAACTCGTATACGTAGAGCGACAGGGCGGCCTCGGTTCCCACGAGGACGTAGATCAGGAGTACCCCGGTGAAGAGCGGTCGAAAGGAAGCGTTGGCGAAGGCGGCGGCGGCTTCCCTCGTCATCCGCCGCAGTGGGTGCGTCGCGCGGAGGGACCCGTTCTCGCGGTGGGTGGGTAGGAGCGGGATCTGGTCGCGGGTGAACCAGGCCGAGAGCAGGATCGTCGCCACCATCACCACGCTCATCACGACGGCGAACGACCCGTAGGCCTCACCGTTCATCCGACCACCGCGTTCGTCCGCGAAGAAGTATCCGAGGCCGATCCCGGCGATCGCGAAGATGCCGAGGTAGCCCCAGATCTGACGAACGGCGACGAGGTGCGTTCGCTCCTCGTAGTTTGCCGTGAGCTCCGCGCCGAGGGAGATGTGCGGCACGTGGTAGATGGTCATCATCAGCCGCGTCAGGATCGTGAACGTGGTGAGCCACAGGAAGTGGCCCGTCGTCGACAAGTCGGTGGGGGGCGCGAAGAGGGCGAAGAAGGAGAGCGCGAGCGGAACGGCGGCGCCGACCATGAAGGGGTGACGACGCCCCCAACGCGACCGGAAGTTGTCCGAGATCGAGCCCATGAGCGGGTCGGTGATCGCATCGACGATCAGCGCGATCCCGAGAGCGAGGCCGGTCAGGCTGCCCGAGAGTCCGAGTACATTGTTGTAGTAGAAGAGGACGAAGAAGCTGAAGCTGAAGTTCTTCAGTCCTTCGGCGACCTGCCCCATGCCGAAGAAGAACCGCGTCGCCGGTCGCAGCTTCCGATCGATCGGGGTGTAGATCAGCGCGTCGGGCACGCACTCTCCGGCGTTCATGCGCGCGAGGCCGGGGGCGGCTCCGAGCGGGTCGAGGCAACCTGACAGACCCGAATTCCCGTGTCAACGCGATCGCGCGGCCTCGCGGTCCGGGCGCGCTAGCGGTATCGCAGGAAGAGATCCGCGACGAAGTCCGCGTGAGCATCGATCGTCGCGGCCTTGCGTGGATCCGTTCCCGTGAGGCGCTTGCAGTTCGCCGGCACCGCGAAGATCAACGTGGCGGCCCCGATCAAGGCGAAGAGCGCGTGGGGCAGGTCCTCCTCTCGGAAGCCCGCGTGCTCGAAGATGCCGGCCCGGCGGATCATCTCGAAGCGCGGCTCGACCAGCGTGTCGACGAGCCAGCGCGTCCTCGCGTCGAAGCGATGGCCCTGGTCGACGATGAAGCGGAAGAACTCGGGGTGCGCGGCCATGGTTCGGACGTAGCTGCGGAGCGCGGTGCGGGCGATCTCGTCGTCCGCGGAGCCGGATCGGTCTGCGAGCTGCTGGCCGATCTCCCGGGTGAGGTTGCCGAAGACCGTTTCCGCTGCAGCCCGCCAGAGCGCGTCCTTGTTCTTGAAGTGGTAGGTGAGCAGTCCCTGCTCGAGTCCGGCTTCGCGGGCGATCTCCCGGGTGCTGGCGGCGTCGAAGCCCTTGTCCCCGAAGACCCCGACGGCCGCGTCGACGATCTTCTGCCGGGTGACTTCGCCGCGACTCGGCGCGCGATCGTGGGAGGCAGGCATGTTTCGAAACTAGTCGGACGACAAGGACGGGTCAATCGAGCGGGCAGGGGGCCGGTTCGAGGACGTGCCAGCCATGGTGCTCCCCGGACTCGTTCAGCGAGGTGATCCGCTCGCCGCAGGCAAGGATCGGCACGCATCGCCGCCGGGCCCCGTCGTCCGGCAGGCCGTCGTCGACCTCCACACAGCGGAGGTCGCCCTCCACCCACCATCGTCCCCCGAGACTTCCGCCGGTTCCATCCGCAAGGACCCACCGCGACGTGAAACGCCCGTCGCGACACCAGAGATTGACGGCGCTCCCTCTCGCGCCGTCCTGCACCTGAGCGCGATCGAGGACGTCCGCGAAGCGGGCCTCGATCTCGGCGCCCGTGAGCGCCGCGCACGAGGGCGCCTCGACCGAGATCGTCGAGCAGGCGATCAGGAAAGGGAGAAGGCCGATCGGGCCGAGGATTCGCATCGGGTCACCGGATAGGGCAGGCGGCGCAGCTTGCCAAGTGGGGTCGGCCGACGACGCGTGGCGCCGCTGCTTCGCTGTGGCACGCTGACGGACATGACGGTCCCTTCCCGCAATCCGCATTTCGGTGAACCCTTCGACGACGACGCCGCGACCCTCGCTAGGCACCTCGAGGATGCGAGCGTGCCGACGCTCCTCTGCTCGTTGGTGCACATGACCGGCGACCCGAGCTGGATCCGCGGTCGCAAGCGGGCGGCGCCCTCGGCGCCGACCAACGCCGCGAGCCTCACCGGCGGCGACGACGTGCTCGAACTCCCGCCGGACGCCGTCGAGGTGATCACCGCGTATCAGCGCGGCGGCTGCGAGCCGAAGGCCGTCTCCGACGAGGTGCTCGCCGAGATGATGAGCTTCCTCGCGCGTCGGCCGCTCTCCGATCGCATGACCGACATGTTCTTCTTCGACATGCAGTTCGACGGGAAGGATCCGGCGGCGATCACCTGGCGCGAGGAGATCGACGAGTCGGTCCGCGACGCGTCGCCGGTCGTCGTGATCGGCGCCGGCATGGCGGGGATCCAGATGGGCATTCGTCTCGCGCAAGCGGGCCTTCCCTTCACGATCGTCGAGAAGAACGCGGGCGCCGGCGGAACCTGGTACGAGAACCACTATCCCGGCGCGCGGGTCGACGTTCCGAGCCACCAGTACTGCTACGCCTTCGAGCCGGGGCACCACTGGAGCGAGTACTACTGCCAGCACCCGGAGCTGCGCGCCTACTTCACGCACATCCTCGACAAGTACGACCTGCGATCCCACACGCGCTTCGAGACCGAGGTGACCGGGGCCGAATGGGAAGAGGACGCGGGGCGTTGGCGCGTAGGGCTTCGCGGCGCCGACGGGTCGACGGAGGTGCTGGACGCGCGCTTCGTGATTTCCTGCTGTGGCTCGCTCAACATTCCCAACCTGCCCGACATCGAGGGGCTCGCGTCCTTCGAAGGTCCCGCCTTCCACTCGGCGCGCTGGCCCGAGGACTTCGATCACCGCGGGCTGCGCTTCGCGCTCCTCGGCGCGGGCGCGAGCGGCTTCCAGATCGCGCCTGCGATCGCGGGCGAGGTCCAGTCGCTGTCGATCTTCCAACGCACGGCGCAGTGGGTCATGCAGAACCCCCTCTACCAGTTCCCGGTTCCGAGCGGGGAGGCCTGGTGCATGAAACACCTCCCGTTCTACGCGCGGTGGCTGCGTTTCACCAAGACCTACCCGGGGATCGGGAATGGCGTCGAGCCCTTCCGGGTCGATCCGGACTACGAGGATCCGGCGAATCGCTCGGTGAATCCGGTGAACGCGATGGGGCGGGACTTCATGCTCCAGTGGATGCACAGGGAGCTCGAGGGGTGCGACGACCTGATCGAGAAGGTGACCCCGGACTATCCGGCGATGGGCAAGCGCCTGCTCCAGGACGACGGCAGCTGGTTCAAGGCGCTCCGGCGCGACGACGTCGAGCTGATCCGGACGTCCGTCGAGCGAATCGAGCCCGGCGGGATCCGCACGACGGACGGGCGTCTCCACGAGGTCGACGCGATCTGCTTCGCGACGGGCTTCAAGCACAACGACTTCACGGCCTTCGACATGAAGGGGCGGAATGGCGCCTCGCTGCACGCGCAGTGGGGCGATGAGCCGAGTGCCTATCTCGGGATTTCCGTGCCGAATTTCCCGAACTTCTTCATCTGCTACGGGCCGGGTACGAACCTCGCCCACAGCGCGGGGCTCTTCTTCCACGCCGAGTACCAGACGATGCACGCGATGCAGGCGATCCACCGGGTCCTCTCCGGGGACGCGAAGGCGATCGAGGTCCGGCAGGACGTCCACGATCGCTATCTCGAGGAGCTCGTCGAGCGGATCTCGAGCCTCGTCTGGGCCCATCCCACGATTCAGCACAGCCACTACAAGAATCCCGAGGGCCGCGTCTATACCCTCTCGCCGTGGTCGATCGACGAGTACTGGGACATGTGTCGGGATCTCGATCCCGAGGCCTACACGATCGACTGAGTCCGGGGTCGTCCGGGATCGAGGAGAAGCGGATGAAGGTGCTCGGCTTCAACCGGGTCGAGATGATCGTGCCCGAAGACCGGATCCACGAAGCGGTGGAGCAGTTCAATGCGGTCCTCGGGACGAAGCTCCCGCGTCCGATCTCGATCGAGGGTCATCCCGTCCTCTCGTCGACGGACTTCGACGGAAGCGTCGAGCTCGTGACGAGCGTGGACGGGAAGGGGCCCTTCGCTGGGCGAGAAGGTGGCCAGGTCGGGCCCCTCGTCTGGGAGATCGAGGACTTCGAGGACGCGCGGCGGTGGCTCGGCGAGAACGGCTACCGGATCGCCTTCGAGTACGACAGCACGGCCGGCGGCGAGAAGGAAGCGAGCACGCCCGTCCGGCAGCTCGTCCTCGACCCGGAGCAATGGTTCGGATTCCACGTCACGCTGATGGAGCGCGGCCGGAAGCAGGGAGGAGAAGAATGAGCCGACGCGGAATCGGGTGTGGTGTGGCGGCGCTCGTCCTGAGCGTCTTCGTCGCGGACGCCGTGGGCGCGCAGGGGGTCACGATCGGCGGGACACCCGCCGACGGGGAGGCTTCGGGCCTGACGTCGATGTTCGCGGGCGACCGGTTCGAGAACTTCCGGAACATGGACCGCTTCGTGCCGACCTCGAGGATGGCGCCGTCGCCCGACCCCTGGGACCTCGGGCCCGACCGCGACACCCTCGACTACACGGGGACCTTTCACGGCGAGCCGACCTCGCTCGCCGAATTCATCGCGCTCTCCGACACCTCGGCCTTCCTGGTGATCAAGGACGGGGCGGTGATCCACGAGACCTACGCCCACGGCGACACGCACGACAGTCTCCACACCTCGTTCTCGATCGCGAAGTCCTTCACGTCCGCCCTGATCGGGATCGCCCTCGAGCAGAGGAAGATCGAGCGCCTGGACGACCCGATCCGCAAATACCTGCCGGAGCTGACGAGCCCGACCTTCGACGGTGTGACCGTCGAGCACGTCCTGCAGATGTCCTCCGGCGTTCGCTTCGACGAGCGCTACACGGCGCCCGAATCCGACATCAATCGCATGGTCCAGCAGGTCCCGCCGATGACGTACCTCGAGTACATCAACACGCTGGGGCGGGAGCAGGCGCCGGGAACCTTCAACCACTACGCGAGCATCAATACGCAACTGCTCGGAATCCTGCTGAGACGCGTGACCGGCGAGTCGATCACGGACTTCATGACCCGGGAGCTCTGGAACCCGCTCGGCATGGAGTCGCCGGGCCTGTGGACCCTCGACCACGAGGGCCAGGAGCTGGCGATGGGCGGGCTGGCCGTGAGCGCCCGGGACTACGCCAAGCTCGGGCTGCTCTACCTCCACGGCGGACGACGCGGCGACGTGCGGGTTCTGCCCGAGGGCTGGGCGGAGGCGTCGGTCACGCCGAACCAGCCCCACCTGATGCCCGGGGAGAATCCGGGCTCCTCCAACACGTCCGGGTACATGTACCAGTGGTGGACGCCGCGAAACTGGGACGGGGACTTCCTGGCGCGCGGGATCTGGGGGCAGAACGTCTACGTCCACCCGCGGAACGGGGTGGTGATCGTGAAGCTCGCTGCGGACCAGAAGAACTTCGACCCGCGCTTCAAGCTCGACTACATCGACTATCTGCAGGCGCTCGCTCAGTCCCTCGAAGATTGAGTCGGGCGTTCCGGGCGCGTCGACCACGCCGTCGGCTCATCGAGGGCGTGCCGGCTCCGGATGAAGAGCGCATCGCGCTCGTGGCCCCGCACGAAGCGATCGTCGCGATCGACGGCTCGGCGTGCGTCCCGGAGACGGGCGGCATCCAACCGGAAGAAGTCGGCCAGGAAACGAAGCTCGCCCTCGACCGAGCCGGCCTCGAGGCGGGCGCCGCGCTCTTCGAGGAGCGCCGTCGCCAACTCGCCGAGCAGCGCGTCCCCCTCGCCGTCGAGAAAGAGGCGGATCCCTTCGACGAAGTCCTGGGGGACACGCCGTGCCGCGAAGACGCGAGCGCCCCGGCGATCCGGAAGGGCGGGCAGACGACTGCGGGGCTCCGCGTGACCGAGGTGGCCGAAGAGGAGGCAGAGGCCGTCGAACGCCTGCCGCGCGCGCCAACGGGGTCGGAACGTGCCGTGCCAGGAGAGGTCGAGGGCCTCGAAGGCGTCGGGATCGCTCGTGAAGCAGAGCACGAGACGGCCCGCGTCGCGCCCGACGCCGATCGCCGGGTACAGGAAGTCGAAGGCGCCCTCGACGTTGAACGGCGGGCGCAGCGTGCGGATCAGCTCGTTCTCGAGCAGGAGCGCTTCCGCTTCGCTCGCCTGGCCGCGGACCTCGAGCGATTCCGCTTCGCGGACGATCGAGCGCATCTTGCGGTGGGCCTTGCGACGGGTGGCGTTGCGGTACTGCGCGAGTCGCCGGCGCGCGTTCTTGGCCTTCCCGACGTAGAGCACCTCGCCCGCGCCGTCCCGGAACAGATAGACGGCCGGTCCGGTCGTCGACTCGGACAGGAAATCGCGGCCGAATTTGCGATCGAAACGCTTGAGCCCCATGGCCTCCCCCCGAAGGCCTTCGAAGCGTAGACGATCGAGGACGCATCTCCGAGGTTTCGGCGCCGTGAACGAACGCGTACCGTCGACAAGGCCCCGCGAAGACCCCCGCGCCCCTCAAGCGCATCCGTTCGGAGGACCCATGGACCCGCTCGACCCCGCGAATGCCCGGACCGCCATCGAGAACCTGATGTTCACCTATGCCGAGCGGATCGATGCCGGCGATCTGGACGGTCTGGCCGCGCTCTTCGAGCACGGGCGGATCATCGACACCGAGGGGAACGTCCAGGGAGAGGGCGTCGCCGGCGTGCGCGCCATCTACGAGGCCGCGACGAAGATCCACGCGGACGGGACGCCGATGACCCAGCACGTGACGTCGAACCTGATTCTCGAGTTCGCGGACGACATGAAGAGCGCGGAGGTGCGTTCGCGGTGCACCGTCTTCCAGGCGCTGCCGCCGGACTTCCCGCTCCAGCCGATCATCACGAACTACTACGAGGATCGGTTCGCCTGGGACGAGGCCCGCGGCTGGCACTTCGTCGAGCGGAAGATGATCCCCAAGCTCCTGGGCGACTTGTCGGAGCACCTGAAATACGACATCTCCCAGGTGATGCCGGACTAACGGAGAGGCCGAATCGATGGACACGCCGGCGCTGGCCTGGGGCCACGTGAACCTGAACGTGCGCGACCTCGAGCGCTCGATCGCCTTCTACGAGCAGCTGGGCTTCGCGGAGTTCATGCCGGGCATCGCCTACCTGGGCATCACCCGCGCCGGCCCGCCGGCCGCGATCCCGGAGGCTTGTGCGACCGCGCTCGGTCTGGCGAGAGGAACGCGGGCGAGGGGCTGCATCCTCGGTCTGCCCGGCGGCTTTCCGATGCTCGACCTCACTTCGTACGAAGGTGCCGGCTCGGGTGAACCCGCGAGCGGGGGCGGCTCGGGCTGGGAGCGGATCTGTCTCGCGTCCCAGGACCTCGACACCGACGTCGCGCGGCTCCGGGCCGCAGGAATCGAGTTCCTCTCCGCCCCGGCCGAGGATCCCGGAGGCCTCGCGCGGATCGCGATCTGTCTCGATCCCGACGGCCACCGGATCGAGCTGATCCAGATCGCCTTCGAGCGTTGGCCGCGGCCTCAGCCCTCGGAGATGAGCGCGTCCACGGCGGAGTAGGGATCGATCTCGCCTTCGCGGAGGGCCGCGAGGATCGATGCGCCCCCGTCGCTCTGCGCCGCCAGGACCCGAGCCGCCGCCCGCTCTCGCAGTAGATCGTGGAAGACGCGTTCGCTCCGCCGGCGCGTCTTGCGGGCGAGGCCGCCGGTCGTCTCGAGGTGGGTCCGGTGGCGCTCGATCGTGTCGACCAGCTCGGGGATCCCCTTCGCGCGCTCGGCCTCGGTCTTCACGATCGGCGGGTCCCAGCCGTCCTCTGCCGGCTCGCGAAGATGCAGCATCGCCGTGAGCTGCTTGGCGACCCGATCGGCGTGCGGCAGATCGGCCTTGTTCACGATGAAGACGTCGCCGATCTCGAGGATTCCGGCCTTGATGGCCTGGATGTCGTCGCCCATGCCGGGGATGCTCACGACGGCGGTCGTGTGCGCCAGCTCGACGACGTCGACCTCGTCCTGGCCGACGCCGACGGTCTCGATCAGGACGAGGTCGAAGCCCATTGCATCGAGGACCGTCGTCGCCTCGAAGGCCGTCTTCGAGAGACCGCCGAGCTGCCCGCGCGTCGCCATCGAACGGATGAAGACGCCCGGATCCGTAGCGTGGGTGTTCATCCGGACCCGATCGCCCAGGATGGCGCCGCCGGAGAAGGGGCTCGACGGATCGACCGCGATCACGCCGACCCGCTTCTCGCGTCGTCGGAGCTCGCCGACGATCCGGTCGACGAGGGTCGACTTGCCTGCGCCCGGCGGACCGGTGATGCCCAGGACGTGGGCGCGGCCGGCGTGGGGGAGCAGGGCGCGCAGGCCCAGGAGCGCGCCTTCGTCGCCTTCCTCGAGCATGCGGATCAGGCGGGCGCCGGAGGCGGTGTGGCCCTCGCGGGCGCGCTCGGCGAGCGCGACCGGATCGCGGGGCATGGGCTAGGCGCCCTCCGAGGAAACGGAGGCATGGGACGACTGCTGCTCGTCCCACCATTCGCGGATGAACTCGGCGATCTCCGACGTCTTCGCGCCCATCGTGAAGACGCGATCGACGCCACTCGCGAGGAGGGAGTCGGCGTCCTCGTCCGGGATCACGCCGCCGACGACGACGAGCTTGTCGTCGATCTCCTCCTCGCGGAGCTTGTCGAGGACCTTCGGGATGTGCTGCATCTGGGCGCCCGAGAGGCTCGAGATCCCGATCACGTCGACGTCTTCCTGGAGCGCGGCCTGGACGACCATGTCCGGCGTCTGACGCAGACCCGTGTAGATCACCTCCATCCCGGCGTCGCGCAGGGACTGAGCGATCACGGTCACGCCGACCGTGTGGCTGTCGAGTCCGAGCTTCGCGAGGAGCACCCGGATCTTGCGTTCCGCCATCGCGCGCTCAGACCCCCGACGTGAGCGAGTCCGGGTGGTAGACCCCGAACACGTCCCGCATCACGTCGCAGATCTCTCCCTGCGTCGCGAGCGCCTTCACCGCGTCGAGAATCGGGGGCACGAGGTTCTCGTCGCCCATGGCCGCCTCACGGACCCGTTCCAGGGCCTTGGCGACCATCTCCTCGTCGCGATCCCGCCGGATCCGGGTCAGCTGGTCGACCTGCTTTCGCTCGGCCTCCTGGCCCAGCTTGAAGACCTCGATCGCCCGGTCTTCGTCGGGATCGACGAGATGGTTGACGCCCACCTGCTTCCGGACGCCGTCCTCGATCTCGCTGAAGCGGGCACGCTGGGAGCGGGCGAGCTCCTTCTGGAAGTAGCCGGCCTCGATCGCCGCGAGGGCCCCGCCCATGGCGTCGATCTTCTCGATCTCGGCCATGACCTCGTCTTCCATCCGCTTCGTCATGACTTCCAGCATGTAGGCGCCGGCGAAGGGGTCCACGGTGTCGGCGATCCCGGTCTCGTGGGCGACGATGTGCTGGACGGCGATCCCGGTCCGGACCGCTTCCTCGGTCGGGAGCGCGTGGGCCTCGTCGTGGAGCGGGGTCGTGATCGCGTAGGCGCCGCCTCCCGCGGCGCAGGCGAGCATCTGGATCGCCAGCCGCGCGATGTTGTTGAGCGGCTGCTGGAGCGTCAGGCCGGTCGTGCCCGGCGAGCTGATCAGACGCAGCTCCATGGACTCGGGCTTCCTGGCGCCGTAGCGCTCCTTCATCAGGCGGGCCCAGATCTTCCGGTAGGCGCGCAGCTTCGAGACCGCCTCCATGAAGTCCATCTCGAGGCCCGTCACGAAGCTCCAGTAGGGTGCGACCTCGTCGATGTCGAAGCCGCGCTCGAGGGTCGCGTCGAGGTATTCCATCGCGATCGAGAACCCGAACGCGAGCTCCTGGACCGGGTTCGCGCGGGCGGCGTAGATCTGGGCGGAGACGACGGTGATCGGGATCCAGTTCGGGCAGTTCCGGATCGTGTACTCGATGCAGTCCGTGGCGATCCGCAGCCCGTGCTTCGGCGGATAGATGTAGCGGCCGACGCACGTGTACTCGATCAGGATCGCGTTCGACATCTGGAGCGTGAAGCTCGCCGGGTCGATCCCCTTCTCTTCGAGGGCGGCCAGGATCATCGCCAGGTTCACCGGCTGAGGCGCATTGCAGACCGAGTTCAGGTGCTGGAGCTTGTCCCAGGGGAGGTCGAGGGCCTGCACCATGTCGGGCAGCGTGTCGATCGCGGTGCCCGCTCGGGCCACTTCACCCTCGGCGAGGGGATGGTCGGAGTCGTAGCCGTTGGTCGTCGGGAGGTCGTACTCGATGATGAAGCCGTTGAGGCCCTGCTCGAGCATCTTCGACCAGCGCTCCGAGGAGTCCTTGGCGGTCCCGAAGCCCGTGACCTGGAGCATCTTCCAGAAGTCCTGGCGATAGCCGCCCGGCGTGGTGCCTCGGGTGTACGGGAATTCGCCGGGGAAGCCGAGGTCCTTCAGGTAGTCGAAGCCGATCGCTTCGAGATCCCGCGGCGTGTAGACGTCCTGGACCGGCCAATGGAGCTGCTGCGTGCGAAACGCCTCCTGACGCTGGCCCGTTCGAGCCAGGGCGGGGTCGAGCACGTCCTGCCGCCAGCGTCGTTCGGCGGCCTCCAGGCGATCGTCTTCGTCGGGTGACGGGCGCGGCGCTGCGGTCATGGTGGGAACTCCTTCGGTGGACGCGAAGTCCGTCGGGCGTCACCGGCCGGGTTCGCGTAAGCGCTCGGAAGATCGCGGCTTTTCGGTTCTCCGGCAAGGTCCCCGTGGAGCCCGTCCGACTCGATCTTCCGACGCCGAGCGAGAGTCGCAGGACGAGGCCCTCGCGTGGCTCGATGCGGGATCGCCTGCGCGCGGACGTCGGCGCCGAGCTCTCTCGCGCCCCTTCGTCCGGACGTATACTCGACCGTCCGCCAAGGAGGGTCATCGGTGCTCAAGCTCCACTTCGCTCCCAACTCGCGCGCCGGCCGGATCGTCTGGCTCCTCGAAGAGCTCGGCCTCGAGTACGAGATCAACAACATGGCCTTCCACCCGAAGGATCTGAAGTCGGACGAGCATCGCGGGCGGCACCCCCTCGGCCGAGTGCCGGTCCTCGAAGACGGGGACCTGCTGCTCTGGGAATCCGGCGCGATCGTCGAGTACATCCTCGAGCGCTACGAGAACGGTGGACTCAAGCCGCCGGTCGACGACCCGCGCTGGCCGAAGTACCAGCAGTGGTTCCACTACTGCGAGGGCATGGTCATGCCGCCGGTGAACACGATCGTCGTGCAGACGATCCTGCTCCCGCCGGACCGACGGGACGCGACGGCCCTCGCACAGGCCCAGAAGCTCCTGACCCGCGCCCTCGCGCCGGTCGACGACGCGCTCGAGGGCAAGGACTACCTGATCGGCGACTTCTCGGCGGCGGACGTCATGCTCGGCCACGCGTGCTTCATGAGCAATCGCGTGGGCTGCGTGCCCGACGAGATGAAGAACCTGAAGGCCTACGTCGAGCGGATCGCCGCTCGGCCCCACTTCCAGACCGCGATCAACCTGCAGTAGCGGCAGGAATCCGGGCTGCGGGAGGGCATGCGGGGTGGGCCGTGCGGGCTTATCCTGTCCAGATGGCCGATCTCCACTACGCAGAACCGCCCGCCCTCCTGCGCGACGTGATCGACGACCTGGATCGCGTCTACGCGCTCCTCGCCGACAACGCGCCCTACACGCCACTCGGCGGGTGGTACGCGCCGGGCGCCGACCCGGAGGCGGCGACCAGTGCGATGTGGTTCCAGCAGGACTGGGTCCACGCGGACTACCGCGCGCCGGGCTCGGATCTCTTCCTCCAGTGCGAGCGCTATTTCGAGGCGACCCGGTCGTACTACGACGCTGAGGTCGTGCTGCCGCACTCGGTGTACGTGAACCTGATGGCGGGGCTCGCCGAATGCGGTCCCGCCCACACCGACAATCCGAAGTTCCGAGGGCGCGAGCGGAAGAACACGCCGATGTGGCTACTGCGGGCGATGCTCTGGTCGGGACTCTTCGCTCGCTGGGAGATCGTCCAGTCGACGGCGATCTGGTGGCTGAACGACGTCGAGGAGGGCGGTCTTCGCTACTGGGCGGACGGCCCCTACGCGGAGCCCCATCGTCACGTGGGCGACATGGCGAATACCGCGATCCTCGGCGACAACCACCGCATGTTCCATCAGGTCGAGCGGGTCGGTCCCTTCGACGCGGGGACGCGTCGCGTCACCCCGCGCGCCGAACTCGCGCCGCTCCCGGACGAGCCTCGGACCTGGGCCGTGACCGATCGGGGCGAAGAGGTCTTCCGCGCGCCGCTGTCGGACTATCGGGTGAGCGTGCTCTGGAAAGCGGACGTCTACGAGAGCGAGGACCACCGCCGGGAGGTGGCCGACGACCGGCTCTCGATCGAGGACGTCGTGCGGGTCTTCGACGAGGATCTCGCGAAGCGCGGGGAATCGATTCGCTTCGACCTCGAACGCCTCGAGGATCCGGTCTTCGTCGCGGCGATCCAGGAGGTCTATCCGGAAGCGAGGCCCGTCGGCGCCGGGCGTACGATCTACGACGAAGTCGCCTGAGCCCGAGACTGCCCGAGCCGACCCGACCATGACCGACGAGACCGCCGCGATGGCCTGGCCCATCGATCCTTCGCACACCCGCCATCTCGACATCGCGCTGAGCGTCGCCGATCCCGGCGTCCTCGATTTCCGCGCCGACGTGCTCGACCTGCGCAAGGCCGGCCTGATGTCGCTCGGCGGGCGGATCGCGACCCCCGGAATCATCCACAACATGACGCTGTTCGGCCGTGCGGACGACGCGACCGGCGAGATCCTCGAGCTCTCGTGGAACCAGTCCCACGTGATGCACGAAGCCAACCACGCGAGCGACGGGGAATGCTGCCGGGATCCGATGAAGCGGCTGTCAGGACTCGTGGGATCGCGCCTGGGCGCGGGATTCCGGGGTGATCTCAAGCGCCATTTCGGCGGACCGCTCGGGTGCTCCCACGTCAACACGCTCTTCCAGGAGCTCTCGGCGACCGTCGCGCGACTGCACCAGCTCCGGGAGGACGAGCCGACCCTCGCCGAGCCGCGTCCTTCCGGCGCGCGGATCGCCCGCCGCGCCGTCTTCTTCGATGCCTTCCTGCCGGAGGAGGGCACGTGCTCGGAGCTGCGCGTGCGGCTGTCCGATGCGCAGTACGGGAGCCCCGACGAGATCGGCAACGAGTCCATGGCGCGGCACAGCGAGGTCCGCCTTGCCGCGCAGGTCGATCTGATGGGCTGGCAGCTCCTCGGGCTGCGTGGCTCCGAACGCGCGCGGGTCGGGCCGGAGATCGAGGCCGGCCCCTGGACCGATCGGAACGACGTCCTCGAGGAGTTCGTCGACACCTCGCTCGGGGGCGGCATGGCACGGCTCTGCGCCGAGCGCTTCGGAGACGACGCCGCGGAGGCCTGTCTCCTGTCCGCGCTGCTCGCGCTCGCACCCGGGATGACGCAGGTCGGTGCCGGACTCTCCGATTCGCTCGTGCCCTCGCCGGTGGCGCGCCCGCAGAAGACCGGCGCCCCGCTGACCGGGGCGGGGCCGTGCTACCTGCTCCGCGGTGACGGGCCGCTCATCCAGGTGATCACCGGCCCGGGCGGCGACTGATTCGGGAAGCGTCTAGAGCCCGAGGGCCTGGGCGAGGGCGGCCTGGTAGCCCTGCTCGAGCCGGCGGCTGATGCGGGCGGTCGGCAGGAACCCGTCGGCCCCGTGGAAGAGCCCGGGGTAGACCGAGAGCTCGCACGGCACGCCGGCGGCGATCAGGCGCCGCGCGTAGTCGATGTCCTCGTCCCGGAAGAGATCCTCGGCGCCGACGCAGACGTAGGCGGGCGGCAGCCCCTCGAGGTTCGTCGCCCGGGCGGCACACGCATAGGGCGAGGCATCCTTGCCCGGCGCGCCGTCGAGGTACATCTCCCAGGCGTTGAACGAGGTGCGACGGTTCCAGACGGGATGGTTCGTGTACTGACCGGAGGGCGTGTCGTGCAGGTTGTCGATCATGGGGTAGATCAACAGCTGCATCGCGAGCTTCGGTCCTCCCCGGTCCCGGTTCAGCAGGGCGAGCCCTGCGGCCATGCCGCCGCCCGCGCTCGCGCCGCCGATCGCCAGGCGGTCGAGGTCGATCCGTAGGTCGTCGGCCTGCTCGACGATCCAGTTGAGCGCGGTCCAGCAGTCTTCGGTTCCGGCCGGGAAGGGGGCTTCCGGGGCGAGTCGATAGTCGACGGACACGACCGTCAGGTCGAGCGCCTCCGCGATCCAGGTCGCGCGATTGTCGAGGGCGGAGCCGAGGATGTAGCCCCCGCCGTGGATCCACAGCAGGCAGGGCTGGATCTCGTCGGAGGGGCGGCGATGGACGTAGACCTTCACGTCGCCGTCCGGGGAGGGGGCCGTTCGCTCGGTGATCACGACGTCGGTGGGCGGGGGCGGCGGTGCGTTCGCGGCCATCGTCTCGCGGAGCGCGACGATCGATTCGCGGGTGATGTTCGCGAGACCCTCCGGCAGGGCCGGGAGGATCACGGCGATCTCCGGGTCGAGGCGGTCGTAGTCGAGTTCCATGAAGGTGGGGCTCCGTGGCGGGTTCCGGTCGGGAATCGACGATAGCGGGCCGTCGCCTCGGCGCCCGGCCGCTACGCTTCGGCGTCGATGCAGACCGAGCCCCCCGCCGCGACCGGAACGCCCGCCGACGAGAAGGGCGCCGTTCGATGGGCCGTGCTTGCCGGGGTCTGGCTCTGTTATGCGAGCTTCGGTCTCGTCGCCACGAGCCTCGCGCCCCTCGTGCCCGTGATCGTCGAAGACCTGGGGATCGGGCACGGCGCGATGGGGAGCATCCTCGGCGCGTGGCAGCTGGTCTACATCTTCGCCGCCGTCCCGTGTGGCCTGCTCCTCGACCGCATCGGCCCTCGCCACGCGATCGCGCTCGGCGGCCTCTTCATCGCGGCCTCCGCCTACGGACGAAGCCTCGCGACGAGCTACGGCGAGCTGCTCTTCGCGGTCGGGCTCTTCGGGATCGGCGGCCCGATCGTGAGCGCCGGCGCGCCCAAGGTCGTGACGAGTCTCTTTCGCGGCCCCCAGCGTGGCCTCGCCATGGGGATCTACATGACGGGCCCGGGGATCGGGAGCGTCGTGTCGCTCACGCTCACCCACGCGGTCCTCGTCCCGGCGTTCGGCGGCTGGCGGGCGGTGCTCGCGGTCTGGGCCCTCGGAGCGCTCGCCGCGTCGCTCCTCTGGTGGGCGGTGGCGGGACTCGCGGGCGAGGCGACGAGGGCCGATCCAGTGCCGCCGACGGGGCGTCCCGGACAGCTGGCGACGCTTCGCAGTCTGATCGGGATCCCGGCGGTGCCGCTCCTGCTGGCGATGGCGGTCGGGCTCTTCTCGTTCAACCACGGCCTGAACAACTGGCTGCCCGCGCTGCTGCGTTCGGGCGGGCTCGACCTGATCGAAGCGGGCTACTGGGCGTCGATCCCGACCGCGGTGGGGATCGCGGGCTCGCTCCTGATCCCACGGCTCGCCACCCCGGACCGCCGCTACCGGATCCTCTTCGCACTCTCGTTCGCCGCGTTCGGCGCGTCGCTGCTCTTGCAGACGACGACGGCGATCACCCTCGTGCCTGGGCTGCTGCTCCAGGGCGTCGTGCGTTCCTCGCTCATGACGGTCCTGATCCTGACCCTCGTCGAGCTCCCCTCGATCGGTGAGGAGCGGGCGGGCGCAGCGAGCGGACTCTTCTTCTCAGCGGCCGAGGTCGGCGGCGTGCTCGGTCCGCTGGGACTCGGGCTGCTCTACGACGCGACCGGCACGTTCGGCCCGGGGCTCTACACGCTCACGGGGATCTCCGCGGCGCTCTGCCTGGCAACCGTCCGGCTGTCGTCGATCGCGGGCCGATCGGGCTGACGCGGGTCCGCCCCTCAGCCCGTTCGCCGCGAACGGCGGGCGAGGCCTGCGAGTCCGAGGCCGAGGAGGAGAGCGGTGCCCGGTTCCGGCACGGGCAGGTTTACGAAGCCCTCGCTGCCGCCGCCGTCGAAGTCCTGGACGTGGATGCCGATCCGCAGCGCACCGCTCGCCAGATCGTCGATCACGTCGGAGAAAGGACGTCCGGGCTGCAGATCGAACACGATGCCGAGCATCTCACCCGGGTTCACGCCGTTCGGGGCGACCGGCGGGTCGGAGTCGGCGAGGAAGCCGGCGGTGACCTGGAAGCCGATCGAGTTTCCGCCGGGCAGGTTCGGCGGCGCGGCCCCCTGCGAGAAATCCACGTCCGGATGGCCGAATGAGCCGAGCGCGTCGTCGTCCATGTCGATCAGGCCCGCGATCCCGAGGAGCGTGCCGTCGTCGAAGTAGACGTCCGTGATCGAAGAGGAGAGGGGCCCCGCGTTGGTGAAGTCGAAGAGGACCTGACCGCCCCCGATGTCCATGACGTCGACCGAGAGCTGGGCCTCGCCGGTCGCACAATCCGTCGCGGAGTTGCCGCTGATGCAGCTGAAGCCGTAGGGGACGGCGTGCGCGGACGGCGCGATCAGGGTCGAGGTCAGAGGAGCGACCGCGAGCAGGGTCATCAGCGCGCGCAAGGAGCGGCGATCCGAGAACAGCATCATCTTCTATCTCCCGCAGATTGGATCGGCGATACACCACGGGAAAGAGCGCACGCCAGACGTGCACTCGACCTTCCCAGGTATTTTCACCCTACCACGGGTCCCGCGTGCGAATGCAAGCACTTTTCCTTTCGGATACGAAGATCCGACCGCGGGCACGGATTCGTCGCGCAGGAGCCGGGTGGGCTCCCGCGGGCGAGGACGCGGGGATGCCCTCAGCCGTCGGCCAGCTCGTCCGCGATCTCCCGCAGCTGGTTCTTGGCCACCTTGTCCAGCGTCGCCACGGGAAAGGCGTCCCGAAAGTAGACGGCCCGCGGGACCTTGAAGTCCGCGAGATTCGCCGCGCAGTGGTCGATGATCATGGACGCGTGGTCTTCCTCGGACTCGGGGGCATCCGGGCCGCGGATCACGAAGGCGACGACGACCTGGTCGAGCATTTCGTGCTTCTGACCGACGACCGCGAGATCCCCGATCCCCGGCAGCGCGCGGATGCAGTCCTCGACCTCGCGCGACGACACGTTCTCGCCGCCGACCTTGAGTGCGTCCTTGTCGCGCTCCTTGTAGAAGAAGTTGCCTTCGGCGCCGAGGGCGACCAGGTCGCCGGTCTTGAACCAGCCGTCCTCGGTGAAGGCCTTCGCGTTCGCGTCGTCGTTGTCGAAGTACTCGAGGAAGAGCTGGATTCCACGCCGGCCGCGAACCCAGAGCTCGCCGGTCTCGCCGTTCATGCACGGCTTGCCCGTCTCGGGGTCGACGATCATGAACTCGTAGCCCGGTGTGGGCTTGCCCATCGAGCCTTCGGGATAGGTCTGGTGCCAGTCGTTCCGCGTCGCGTGGGTGACGGTCTCGGTCATGCCCCAGGCCGACATCACGCGGAGCCCGAGCCAGCTTTCGAGGGCGGGCATGATCAGGCCGAAGACGCCGATCCGGAGCTTGTGCTCGGGGATCGGCTGGCCGGCGAGGGCCTTGAAGACGAAGGGAATCAGCGAGATGTGGGTGACGTCGTGCTTCGTCACGACTTCCCAGAAACGGCTCGAAGAAAACTTGGGCTGGAGGACGATCGTCCCGCCGGCGCCGAGGGTCGACCAGGTCGACCAGCTCTGGGCGTTCACGTGGAAGAAGGGCAGGTAGATCAGGTAGACCCCTTCGCCGTCCATGTCGATGTTGATCGAACCCTGGCGGCTCGCCCAGATCGCGTTGGCGTGGGTGTGGACGACGGCCTTCGGACGAGAGGTCGTGCCGGAGGTGTACATGATGCCGACCGGCGCCATCGGATCCGCTTCGCGCTGGGGACAGCCAGCGGCGTCGCCTTCGAGGCTCGAGAAGGACGGGTGGCCGTGATCCGCGGTCCCGGCGCTCGGCGCCTCACCCGAATCGTCGTCGGTCACGACGATCCACTGGAGGTCCTTGGCGTGCTCGGCCACGACCGCGGCGTACTGGGGCTGCGTGACGGCGCCGACGCAGCCGACGTGCGAGGCGTAGTACTCGATCTCCGGCCCGGCGCTCCGCGTATTGGTCGTGACGCCGACCGCGCCGATCTTTGCGCAGGCGTACCAGGCGAGGATCATCTCGGGGCAGTTGTCGCAGTGGATCAGGACCTTGTCGCCCTTGCGGACGCCCTTCGCCGCGAGTCCGGACCCGATCCGCGTGATCGCGGCTTCGAACTCGGCGTAGCTCCAGCGCCGTTCTTCGCCGCTCTTCGGCTCCCAGATCAGGAAGGGATGGTCGGGCTTCTGCGCGGCCCAATGGGAGACGAGCCAGGGGATGTCCTGGCCCGCCATCTGGAAGGCATCGACGAGGGCGGGATCGAGTGTGTCGGACATCGGGCGGGAAACTCCATTCGGCCGCGGATTCGCGGGCGCTCCGGGTATAGCCGAGTGGTCTCGGGCCATCACCCGGGGCGAAAGAAGGTGCTAGCGTACGCGTCCGCTGCCCGACGTGGTCGAGGGCCGTGAAATCGAATCAGGAGACTCCAGCGATGCCGATCCAGGAAGGCGAGAAGATTCCCGCCGTCACGCTCAAGAACACCGACATGTCCGACGTGACGACGGACGAGCTCTTCTCGGGCCGCAAGGTCGTGCTCTTCGCCGTTCCCGGCGCCTTCACGCCGACCTGCTCCGAGCAGCACCTCCCGGGCTACATCGCCCAGTCCGACGCGATCAAGGCGAAGGGCGTCGACGAGATCATCTGTCTGTCCGTCAACGATGCCTTCGTGATGGGCGCCTGGGGCAAGGACCGGGGCGCCGGCGACGCGGTCCGCATGATCGCGGACGGCAACGGCGACCTGACGAAGGCCCTCGGCCTCGAGATGGACGGCACGGGCATCGGCTTCGGTCTGCGCGCCCAGCGCTTCGCGGCGATCATCGACGACGGCACGGTCACCAAGCTGGCCGTCGAAGAGCCGATGAAGTTCGAAGTCAGCGCCGCCGAGGCGATTCTCGCCGCGCTCTAGGGCGCGCCGCGGACGACCGTTTTTCCGGCGCGCGCAGCGTGTCGGGACTCCCAACACCCAATCTCCCAATTAGAGACTCACAGAGGGGAATCATCCAATGGCCAACGAAGAGTTCGGACCGCTAGCAAAGCTGATCGGCACCTGGCGCGGTGATCAGGGCGTCAACGTCTCCTATGACTACGCCAAGGGCGAGATCATCGAAGAGACCTACACCGAAGAGATGACGTTCAAGATCGTCGGCGACGTCGACAACGGCCAGCAGAAGATCTGGGTGCTCGACTACATCACGGCCGCGAAGCGGACCGGGTCCGACGAGGTGTTCCACACCGAGCTCGGCTTCTGGGGCTGGGATCCGGCGCGCAAGGAAGTGATGCGCTGCTTCATGGTCCCGCGCATGTCGGCCATCCTCGCAGGGGGGACCTGCGAGCCCGATGCGAAGAGCTTCTCGATGAACGCGAAGATCGGCGCCGAGGACTGGGGCGTGCTGTCGAACCCCTATCTCTGCGCGAACGCGAAGTGCACCCGCTACGAGTCGTCCTACACGATCGACGGCGACACGTTCTCCTACGAGGAGAACACGGTGATGGAGATGAAGTCCCTGGGCGGCAAGACCATGGACCACACGGACAAGAACACGCTCACCCGCGTGTAGGGTCCGACCTCTCTCGAGACACCGAGACAGAGAACGCCGCTCCGGCCGAGACCGGAGCGGCGTTTCTGTTCTCGGAACAGGGGTTTACGGTGGACCCCTCTACGGAATCGTGAACTCGACCGGGAGCGTCTGTGGCCCCCGCAGCACCGTTCCCTGGATCCCCGGGTCGGCGCCGTCGGCGAGCGCCAGGTCGGGGAGGCGCTCGGACAGGACCCGCAGGCTCACTTCCATCTCGCGGCGCGCGAGATGGGAGCCGAGGCAGAAGTGGGCGCCGTGTCCGAAGGCCAGGGACTCGCGCTCGCTGCGATCCGGGTCGAACCGATCGGGCTCGCTGAAGACCGCCGCATCGCGGTTCGCCGAGGTGATCCCGAAGATGACCTCGGAGCCGCCCGGGATGTCGACGCCGGCCCAGCACACGTCCTTCGGTGCGAAGCGCGGGAGCATCGCGGTCGGCCCCTCCCAACGAAGCGCTTCCTGCACGACCGCGGGGATGCGGTCGGGATCGGCCTTCACGCTCTCCCAGACGTCGCGGTGGGTCAGGACGGCGTAGAAGAGACTGCCGAGGCCGCGGTAGGTCGTGTCCGCCCCGGCCGGGAAGAGCAGGCGCAGGAAGGAGAAGATCTCCTCGTCGGACAGCGAGTCTCCGTCGATCGCGACGGTCGCGAGGGACGAGAGCAGGTCTTCCCCGGGCTTCGCGCGCCGATCGTCGATGATCGGCTTCAGGTACTCGGTGAATTCTGCCGAGGCGCGCTGGGCGCCCTCCGGATCCCAGGGAAAGTCGATCAGGCCGTCACCCCAACGCTTCAATCGCGCGAAATCCGTCGGCGGAAAGTCGAGGAGTCGCGTGATGACCGTGAACGCGTACCGGGTCGTGTAGCGCTCGACGAGGTCGGTTCGGCCCTTCGGCCTGGTCTGGCCCTCGAGGATCGCGTCGACGAGCTGATGGGCGACGGGGGTCAGGAAGGCCTCGACGAACTCGGTCATCAGGCGCGGGCGGAAGGCGGCGGATACGAGCCCGCGGTTGCGGCGGTGCTCGTCGCCGCCCATGCACTGGATCGTGCGTCCCATGACCGGCTCGGTATGGCGCTCGTAGGCCGCCCAGGACGGAAACGCCTCGTCGTCCGCCATCGCGCTTCGAAGATCCCCGAAGCGCGTGATCAGGTAGGCGGTCGCGCCGTGGTACCGGACGGGGGCCACGGCATGGCGCTCGCGCAGATCGGCCAGAACCTCATGGAGGTTCGGGACGGCATCCATCGCGAAATCGATCTCGGGGTATTCGACCGGGGTCTCGGGCACGGCGGGTCTCCCGGCGACGCGGCGTCGCCCAAAGCTCGGTGTCGAGTCTACCCAGCCGAAACCGGCCGCGCCCTCGCGCTTCGCGGCCTCGCTTGCGAAGGTTGGCGCGGATGGCGGGGGCGGCGGACACGTCGCGTCGCGTGGACGGAGGGCCAGGAAGATGCCGAAGGAATGCGAGGGGCGCGTGGCGCTCGTGACCGGCGCGAGCCAGGGTGGGACCGGGACGGCGCTCGCGATCCGGCTCGCCGCGGAAGGCGCGCGGGTCGCGATCACCGCGCGGAGTCGAGCCGGGCTCGACGCGACCCGGGAACGGATCGAGGCCGTCGGCGCGCGGCCGCTCGTGCTGCCTTGCGATCTCGCCGACCCCGACGGCGGTCGCGACCGCCTGGTGTCCCACGTCGAGGAAGCGCTCGGTCCGATCGACGTCCTGGTGAACAACGCTGCGGCCGGCGGCTACCAGGCCTTCGAGACCTTCGCGCGCGACCAGCGAAGGGCCGCAGCCGAGGTGAACGTGTGGGCGCCGTGGGAGCTCATGGCGGCGGTGCTGCCGGGCATGCGGGCTCGCGGCGAGGGCTGGATCCTGAACATGACGACGTCGGTCGCGGAGCTGCCGCCGGGGCCGCCCTTCGCGAACTCGGGCCCCGCCAGAGCGGGCACGCTCTACGGCGGGACCAAGGCGATGCTCAATCGGGTGACGGTCGGCGTCGCGGGGGAGGTCGAGGGACAGGGCATCGCGGTCAACGCGCTCACGCCCCAGGCCGCGATCCTGACGCCGCCGCTCGAGGTTGCCCGCGAGAAGGGGCTGATCCATCCCGACCTCTTCGAGCCCCTCGAGACGATGGTGGAGGCGTCGATGGCGTTGTGCACGTCGAGCCCGGACGCGCTCCATGCACGCATCGGCTACAGCCTCGATCTGCTCGTCGAGCTCGACCGGCCGGTCTACGGCCTGGATGGCGAGACGTTGCTCGATGGATGGCAGCCCGCGGACCTGCCGGAGAAGCTCCGGCGCCAACGGGCCGCCGTCGAGGCGGACGCAGGGGGCGGCTACGGCCTCGACTGACCGACGGCGTGCGCTCAGGTGTGGCTCGGTCGGTGTCCGGGCGTCGACCGGATCCATTCGACCAGGATCGCGGCGACTTCGGCACCACAGTCCTCCTGCCAGAAATGCCCCGCGCGCTCGAGGGTCTGGTGGGGCTGACCTGCGGCGCCGGGAATCCGCTCGCGGAAGATCTCGGCCCAGCCGCGGGTCGGCGGATCCGAGTCGCCGAAGAGCGTCAAGAAGGGTCGGTCGAAGTCCGCGAGGGCGGCCCAGGTCTGCCGGTTGATCGCAGCGCCTTCGTCGCTCTGCGTGACGGGAATCAGGATCGGGTACTGACGCATTCCCGCCTTGTGCCACTCACTCGGGAAGGGCGCATCGTAGGCCTTCGCCACGTCGTCGCTCACCCCACGCGCGGTCGCGAAGGGGATCGAAGGGCTCGCTTCGAAGTCGGGGGACCGGGTCGAGGCCATGCGCCAGTCGAGGAGCGCGCTGCTCACCGTCGCGTCGAGCTCGCCACTCGCGTGGGCCGCCCACTCGAGGCGCCCCTCGAGCGCGGGCTCGGCGGTGTGGAGCATCGTGTTCGCCGCGCAGATGCGAGAGAATCGGTTCATCTCGCGCGCCACGACACCCATGCCGATCGGCCCGCCCCAGTCCTGACAGACGAGGGTCACGTCGCGCAGGTCGAGGGCGACGACGAGCTGACGCACCCATTCGATGTGGTTCGCGAAGCTGTAGTGGGACGGACGGGTCGGCTTGTCGCTGCGGCCGAAGCCGATCTGGTCGACGGCGACGGCCCGCAATCCGGCCTCGGCAAAGACCGGGATCAGCTTCCGGTAGAGAAACGACCAGGCGGGCTCGCCGTGCACCATGAGGACGACGGGTGCGTCGCGGGGCCCTTCGTCCACGTAGTGCATGCGCAGGGCCGGTTCCGCATGGGGATTCGTGACGTCGACGTAGTTCGGGGCGAAGGGGAAGTCGGGGAGATCTTCGAAGCGCGCGTCCTCGGTCCGCACGGCGATCGGGATCTCGGGTCCTCGGGTCGGGCACGTGGTCATGGTGTGATGCTAACGGGTCGAGGACGACCGCGCGGCGTCGCGTCGCTGCGCTAAACCTCGGTCGAACGATCGAGGAGAGAGGCCGTGGCCGAAGAAGAGAACACCGATCCGGAAGTCGTCCGGACTTCGCGGGACGACCAGGTCCTCCGCCAGCGTCTGCAGGACTGGCTCGCCACGCAGCTGCCGGACGGCGCCGCCCCGCAGGTCTCGGAGATCTCGTCGCCGTCGTCCTCGGGGATGTCGAGCGAGACGCTGCTCTTCGATGCGAGCTGGAAGGGCGAGGGCGGCGCGACGGAATCGGGCGAGTTCGTCGGTCGGATGGCGCCGTCGGAGCAGGACCTGCCGACGTTTCCGAGCTACGACATGTCGATGCAGGCCGGGGTGCTCCGGCTCGCCGGAGACTACGGCGTCCCGGTCCCCGCCGTGCGCTGGCTCGAGACCGACCCCGGACCGCTCGGCGCGCCCTTCTTCGTGATGGAGCGGCTCCGCGGCCGCGTCCCGGGTGACGTGCCGCCCTATCTCGCGGCGGGTTGGGTCTTCGAGGCGAGCGACGCCGAGCGCCGGCAGCTCCAGGATGCGACGGTCGAGGCGATCGCGAAGATCCACTCCATCGACCTCGAGCAGAGCGACGCGTCCTTCCTCGAGTTCGACGAGCCGGGCGACACGCCGCTTCGCCGACACGTCGACAACCAGCGCAGCTACTACGCCTGGCTGACCGAGGGCGGTCGCCGGTCCCCGCTAATCGAGCGGACCTTCGAGTGGCTCGACGCGAACTGGCCGAACGAGACCAGCACCGTCGTGACCTGGGGCGATTCGCGGATCGGCAACGTGATGTACGCCGAGGACGGCTTCGCGCCGGTGGCGATCCTCGACTGGGAGATGGCGGGCCTGGGGACCCGGGAGCTCGACCTCGGCTGGCTCTGCTTCATGCACACCTACTTCTTCCAGGTGCTGCTCGAGCAGGCCGGCGCGCCGGGGCTTCCGAAGTTCCTCCTGGCCGACGACGTCGCCGAGACGTACGGCCGGATCACGGGCCACACGGTCGAAGACCTGCGCTGGTACCTGGTCTACGGAGGACTGCGCCACGCGATCATCATGTCGCGCATCATGGAGCGGACGGTCCACTTCGGGCAGGGGGAGCCGACCGAGGACCCCGACGACCGCATCCCCCATCGCTACACGCTCGCGAACATGCTGGAAGGCCGTTTCTGAGCCTTCGCCGAGGAGAATCGATGCGCCGCGCACCCGCTCTCGTCCCCCTCGTCGTCGTGGTCCTCGTGATCGCGACGACTTCTGTCGCGCGAGAGAGCTATTCGCCCTACGCGGAAGACGACCACCCCAACCGGGTCTTCTGGGGAGATACTCACGTCCACAGCAGCTGGTCGCCGGACGCAGGCGGCTCCGGCAACGAGAGCCTGACGCCCCTCGACGCCTTTCGCTTCGCGAAGGGCGAGGCCGTGGTGGCGCACAACGGCCAGACCGTGCGCCTGCGGCGCCCCCTGGACTTCCTGCTCGTCTCGGACCACAGCGAATACCTCGGTCTCTATCCGATGCTCGAAGAGGGCTATCCCGCTCTGTTGGCGACGGAGACGGGCAAGCGCTGGAAGCGCCTGCTCGCCGAGGGGCGACGCGGTCTCGTGGGCGGGGAGTTCGCGGTGTCGCTGACGACCGGCGGAGACATCGTCGGCGATCGCTCGTTCGTTCCCTTCGTCTGGAAGCGGGTCGTCGAGAACGCGGACCGGATGAACGAGCCAGGGAAGTTCACGGCCTTCATCGGGTACGAGTGGACCTCGATGCCCGCGACGGCGAACCTCCATCGCAACGTGATCTTCCGCGACGGGGCCGACCGAACCCGCGATCTGACGCCCTTCAGCTCGGTCGAGAGTCAGGACCCGGAGGCCCTCTGGGCCTACCTGGCGGACTACGAGGCCCGAACAGGGGGGCGGGCGATGGCGATCCCGCACAACGGGAACATGAGCGCCGGGCGGATGTTCGAGAAGACCCGTCTCGACCGGACGCCCCAGACGAAGGCCTACGCCGAGGCGCGCATGCGCTTCGAGCGCGTCGTCGAGGCGACCCAGATCAAGGGCGACGGCGAGGCCGATTCGTTCAACTCGCCGGACGACGAGTTTGCGGACTTCGAGAACTGGGATGCGTACGCCGGGATGGGCGTGATCGGCCCGCACGAGGACTGGATGTACGCCGGCGAATACGTTCGTCCGGCCCTGGGGCGTGGCCTCGCGCTCGAGGCCGAGCTCGGTGCGAACCCGTTCGCCTTCGGTCTGATCGGGTCGACGGACGCGCACACGAGCCTCGCCACCGCCGACGATGCCGACTTCTGGGGCAAGTTCTCGAGCAACGAGCCCTACGCCGGACGGGGAGAGGATCCCTTCTCCAGCCTCGAGATGCCCGAGTCCGCGAGCTTCGATTTCGACGTGTCGCCGGAACGACTGCCGGAGCAGCTCTTCACGCGTTCCCTCGTCGCGTCCGGGTACGCGGCGGTCTGGGCGCGCGAGAATACGCGGGCCGAGATCTTCGACGCGATGGCGAGGCGGGAGACCTACGCGACGACGGGCCCGCGAATGGTCGTGCGCTTCTTCGGTGGCTTCGGCTACGACGAGGCCGACGCGGCGGCGCCGGACGTCGCGCGGGTCGGGTATGCCGGAGGCGTTCCGATGGGCGGGGAGCTCGCGGGGGCACCCGATGATGGGCAGGCGCCGCGATTCCTCGTGTCGGTTCTGCGCGACCCGGAAGGGGCGCATCTCGATCGGGCGCAGATCGTGAAGCAGTGGCTCGATCCGGCGACCGGCGAGGTGCGCGAACGGATCTTCGACGTGGCGGTCTCGGACGGACGCGCGATCGGGGCCGACGGCCGATGTCGCGAGCCCGTCGGGAATACCGTCGACGTGGAGAAGGCGCGCTACCGGAACTCGATCGGCGATGCGGCGCTGGCCGCGGGCTGGGTCGACCCGACCTTCGATCCGTCGGTCCCGGCGGTGTACTACCTGCGCGTGCTGGAGATTCCGACTCCGCGCTGGACGACCTACGACGCCGCGAAGTTCGGGACGCCGCTCCCGGACGGGCTGCCCGCGACGCTCCAGCAGCGCGCGTATACGTCGCCGATCTGGTACCGGCCGGGATAGGGGCGCCGCGAAGGGACGAGGCCGGCTAGGCGGGGGCGCCCACGCCTTCCGCGGCCGCGTCCAGCTCCTGCCGCAGGCTCCGAGACGCGACGAGCGAATGGAGCGCGCCCCACGCCTTGCCCAGCCCGATCAGGAGCAGCGAGTAGCGGATCGCCTCGAGTCCGTAGCGAGCCTCGAAGACGTCGTTCAGCACACCGACGAGCTGCGGGCCGAGCCCGAGTCCGATCAGGTTCAACACGAAGAGCAGGACCGCCGAGGCCATCGCCCGCATCCGCAGCGAGACCAGGCTCTGGACGCAGGCGTACGTGGGCGCACTCCAGGTCGCCGACAGGAAGGAGATCGGCACGTACGCGAGGAGCGCGGCCGGTCCGGAGTCCGCGAGGATGAACGCGAAGAGGAAGGGCGTGGTCAGCGTGCCGGCGCAGGCGGGGAGCCAGACGAGCCAACGCCGATCCCGCTGGGCGCCGTAGTCGGCGAGCCAGCCTCCGGTCCATGCGCCCGCGAGACCGCAGCCCGCCGCGATCAGTCCGAGCCAGGCGCCGCTCTCGCTTCGCGGCATGTCGTGCACGCGAGTGAGGAAGGTCGGGATCCACATCATGAATCCGTAGGAAGCCACGTTGTAGAGCGCGGTCGCCGTCGCGATCTGGCGGTAGCTCCGGATCGAGAAGAGCACGCGGAGGGCCTGGCCGACCGGAGGCTGCTCTCCCTCGGCGCGACGTCCTTCCGAGGCGCCACGGACGGGTTCCCGCATGCCGAGCAGGACGAGCGCGACGAGGGCCAGCCCGGGGAGCCCGACGGCAAAGAAGGCACCGCGCCAGCCGATGGCCGCCTCGAGCCAGCCGCCGAGCGCGTAGCCCAGGCCGATGCCGACGCTCGCACCCATCGTGTAGAGCGCGATCGATCGCGCACGGCACTCCGGCGGAAAGTAGTCCGCGATCAGCGAGTGGGCGGGCGGGCTTCCCGCCGCCTCTCCGACGCCCACGAGGACGCGGGCGAGGGCCAGGTGGACGAACGATCGTGCGAGGCCGCAGGCCGCGGTCGCTGCGCTCCAGAGCGTGAGGCCGATCGCGATCACCCGGACGCGATTGCTCCGATCCGCGAGACGGGCGATCGGAATGCCCGCCGTCGCGTAGAAGAGCGCGAAGGACGTTCCCGTCAGGAATCCCAGGGCGGTGTCGGAGATGCCGAGCTCCTCCTTGATCGGGACGAGGAGCATCGACAGGATCTGGCGGTCCAGGAGGTTGACCGCGTAGACCACCGAAAGGATGGCGAGGGCGGTCCGCGCCTGACGCGGGGTGACGTGCTGGCTCATATCTCGTCGGGCACTCCGAAGTACTCCTGATACGTCCTGAAGCGAGCCCGCTCGGCAGCGATCTGCTCGGCCTGGGCGCGGTCGTACTCGAACTTCCCGTGCTTGCCCTTCGGCTTGTTCGCGAGATAGTGCTGGATCGCGGCCGCGGTGCCTTCTCCGAACTCGAGCCCGAGGTCCGCATAGCAGCGGCCGATCGTGTCGGCGGGGTCGTTCATGAAGTCGGAGTAGAGCACGTTCGACACGTAGCCCGGCTTCAGGGTCCCGTCCTCCATCCACTTCATGAGGTTCGCCTGGGTTTCGGCCCGCCCGTCCGCCATCACCAGCTCGTCCAGCATGCCGCCGCCCCAGGGATCGTCGGTGCGCCACCAGAAGATCGTACCCATCACGTTCGTGAACGAGTCGGAGACCGTGATCGGGTCCCGGTGGGTCAGGATGATCTTCGCGTCGGGATAGAACTCGAGCACGCGCGGGATGTAGTCGATCCAGATCGGGTTCTTGAGGAGCCAGTGGGGCTTGCCGTACTTCCACTGGAGGAGCTTGAGGAAGCGCTGGTGCCAACGGATCGTGTAGCCCACGTCCTGCTTCTGGAGGTATTCGGCGTAGCTCGGAATCTGGAACGAGAAGACGAAGACGTTCGAGAGGAACGAGGCGTAGAGGTATTCCGCGCACTCGACCGGCAGCCCGCCGCCGAACTTGTGCATCGCCTTCCACTCGGGCGTCACCCGATCGAAGATCGTGATCAGCTTGTCGGCGCGCTCGATCCGCGGGTCGGAGTCGTAGGTCGCGGCCTCCGGCGGCGGGCAAGGGAACATCGCCTCCCAGCGCTTCACGATCCGGAACTGGGGATCCGTCGACATCACCTCGTGGAGGATCGTCGTGCCGGTCCGTCCGTGGCCGAGGATCATGACGGGCTCGTGGATCACCTGCTCGTCGATCTCGGGGAAGCGCGTGTAGTAGTCCTGGATCCTGAGTCGGGTCTCGAGATAGAGCACGAAGTCCTGACGGGTCAGGATCCGGCCCATGAGGTTGAGCTTGGCTTCCTCCTCGATCGCCCGGATCAGGACGCGGAAATGATCGATCCACCCGTCGTCGCCGAAGTCGTCGAGCCCCGTATTGCGTCGTGCTTCGGCGAGCAGCGAGTTCTCGTCGAGGGGGACGATGCTCCGGCTGTTCAGGATCTCGCCTTCCTCGTTGAGGCGGGCCACCCACTCGGGCCGGGGGGCGGGCTGCCAGCGCTCGCGGCGGTCGAACTCACTCATCCTGGATCTCCTCGAATCGAAAGGCGTGCTGGGCTTCACGGACGCGTCGCTGCTCGCGGCGAGCCTCCGGGTCGATCGTCCCCGTCCGGGGGGGCAGATGATCGCGCAGTTCGGCGAGCTCGATCAGGCGGGTCTCGATCGCCGGCGCGCGGACCGGCGGCTTCTCGGGATCGAGGCCGGCCCACCGCACGAAGACGAAGCCGCGCTCGAAGCCGTCGGGATCGAGCCAGTTCGCGATGCCCGGGTCCTCGTGGGAGAGTACGCAGGTGAAACGGCCGTCCGGTTCCCGCTCGGCCTGGCGATCGTTGAGGCTCGCGCCCCGCGCGAGGTTGTCGTTGGTGGTCCCGTAGAGATTGGTGATCGGGACGCCGACGTAGGCCGCCTCCCCGGGATCGACGTCGAAGAGGAGCGCCTGGCCGGGCTTCACGTCGTAGTGGCCGATCGAGTAGGCCATCGTCACGAGCTTGCCGTGCTCTCCGCTCAGGATCGGCGTCGGGAACGCGTTCGCCGGGCGAGACAGGGGGGCCTCCGTCAGGCGGACGGCTTCGCTGAACCACTTCGCGACCCGGGCGCGGGCGCGTTCCACCGTCGCGTCGTCGTCCGTCGTGCGTTCACCGCCGCGATCGATCCGGTTCTCGATCCGGAGCGCGCAGGGCCGTTGCTCCTGCCAGTCGGCGAGGGTCTCCCGCAGGAGCAGCATCTCCGCGTCTGCGGGGAGGGGGACGAAATGATCGCAGTCGGGGCCGGGCTCGGGACCGAAGTGGACCCGGAAACGACTGCCCGGGGCGATGCCCAGGTCTTCGCGGGTCAGGTTGCCGAGGGTCTGCCAGCCCGCGGTCAACCCCGAGAGCTCGAAGATGGTGGCCGGGGACGTAGGGGCTTCTCCCTCCAGTACGAAGTCGGAGCGATCATCGAGGGGGATCAAGCGATAGAACGTGTCGGGGTTGTCGTGGAGCCCGCGATTGCCCGGCACGTGACGGCCTCCGAGCGTGCGCGGCGGCCGCATGATCACCCGCGGCAGGTCCTCGCCGAGCCGTCCGTCGACGACGCCGATCAACGCGTTCAGCGTGATCTCTTCGGCGATCGCGTCGAGCTTCGAGCGGCTCCGCCGGTCGGCCTGGGGGAAGGCGCTTTCCAGCAGGGCGCGACCGACCCGTCGCTCCTCCTGGATGGGCGCGCTCTCGGCGAGCGTGAGGCTGTGTTCTTCGAGGCGGCGCTGGAGTGCACCGGAGTGGCTACGGAACGGGGGCATCGGCGTCTCCTCCTGGCGGGGTGGCCCGGCGATATCGCTCGAGGGCGCTCGCGTAGCCGGCACGCAGCCTGGGCCCCGCGCCGCTTCGCTCGAGGATCGCGAGGGCCCGGGCCTGTACGGCGGCGGCGCGAGCGGGCTCTCCCGCTGCGAACCAGGCCGCCGCCAGCGTATCCAGCTGATTGGGGTCCGGTTCGCCGGAACCGAGCTCGACCAATCGCGTCGCGAGGGTGACCGCGCGCGCACCGTCGCCGCCAGCCTCGGTCGGGGTGGTCGCGAGGGCCCAGGCGAGCTCGTTCAGGTAGGTCGCCGAATCGGCGCAGCCTTCCAGGGCCGCTTCCAGCTCGGCGAGACGCGCGCGGGGTCGGCCGAAGCGCTCGAGGGTACGCGCGCGATCGAGGCGGGTCTCGCTGCAGGGATCGCCCTCGACGGCGAGGGCGCGGTCGAAGAGCGCGAGCGCCTTCGCTTCGTCGCCCTGTCCCGCATAGGCCTCACCGAGCATCGCGAGCACCGTCGCACTCTCCGGATGGGCCCCGACGATCGGCGACAGCGCCTCGATCGCGCGCGGGTAGCGGCCGGCGGAGAGGGCGCCCTTGGCGCGTGAAAGCGTCTCGGCGGCCTGTGCGAGGCCTCGGGGGTCGGGGCCGCGCGGCGCGAGGAGCGCGACCTCGTCCTCGAGTCGCGGCCTGGCCCGCGGAATCACGTAGCCGAGCGCCTCGAGACGCGCGACGTCCACGGCGCTGAGCGCCGCCGGTCGCTCGCCCTGCGTCGGTGCGGAGCGCTCGACGAGTTCACGCAGCCGGTCGGCCAGGCGCGCCGCGACCTCGGGATTCGCCGCGAGGAGGTCTTCCCGTTCCGACGGGTCGGCCGCGACGTCGTAGAGCTCGGGCGCCGCCGAATGGATGTACTTCCATCTCCCCTCGCGAATCAGCCGGAGCGGCGTCGTGCCGAAGATGCGATGGAGATCGAGGCTCTCGCCGTAGATCGGCGCGCCGGCCCGGGCGCCGTCGCCCCGGATCGCGGGTGCGAGGCTCTCGCCGTGCAGTCCGGCGGGAACCTCGCGTCCCATCAGGTCGAGGATCGTCGGGAGGATGTCGACCGTGCGGGCCGGCTCGTCGATGCGAAGTCCGGAGGGCAGGGCGTCGGGTCCCCAGAGCAGGAGCGGCACGCGCATCGTCGAGTCGTAGACGAAGTAGCTGTGGGTCGGCTCCTCGTGCTCTCCCAGGCCTTCGCCATGATCGCTGGTCACGACGACGAGCGTGTGGTCGCGGAGACCATTCGCTTCGAGAGCGGCGAAGACCCGGCCGAGGGAGCGGTCGAGGGCGTGAACCTGGGCGAGGTAGGGCGTGTCGGGGAACGCCGCGCGATCCGCCGGGCGATCGACGTAGGGGAGATGCGCGTCGAAGTAGTGGAGCCACAGCAGGAAGGGCTCGTCGTGTAGGGCGTCGAGGGTCTCGAGCGCCCGCGCGGTCACGTTCTCGGCGCTGCGCCGAAGACCGCCACCCGGCGCGCGGGCGACCGGGGTCTCCCCTTGCGTCGCGGCCGCGCTGTGCGCCTCCGACTCGAAGCCCTGCGCGATCCGCGTGGAGGCGTGGAGGACCGGCGCGGCGATCTCGGCGCGGGTGCGATGTCCAGCGCCCGCGAGGATCTCGGCGAGCGTGGTGTGCTCGGCGGCGAGCGGGAAGCCGTGGTTCGCCCGCGCACCGTGGGCGAAGGGGTAGAGACCGGTCATGATGCTCGCGTGCGAGGCGACGGTATGCGGCGCGGCGCTGGTCACGTCCGTGAAGACGACGCCTTCACGGGCGATCCGGTCGAGCACGGGCGTCGTCGACCGAACCTGCCCGTAGGCACCGAGGGCATCGGCTCTCACGGTGTCGAGCGTGACGAGCACGACGTTCCAGTCGGCGGGCGTACGCGCGTCGCGGTCGTCGCTGCACGACGCGAGTCCTAGGACCATCGCCAGACTGACCAGGGTCGACGCGAGGCGAAGGCTCAAGAGTCTCCGTTCTCCCGGCCGCGGTCGAGCTCTTCGACACCTCCGACGCCTCCGACGCCTCCGACACCTGCGACGCCTCCGACCGACGCGTCGCCCTCCGCCCGCGCGAGCGCGCGCACCCAGTCGAGCAGGGCACCGTTCTCGACGCTCGCGTGGAGCGGGTGGTCGTCGTCGACCTCGATCACGCGGACGCGCTCCGGATCCCCGGTCGCGGCCAGCCGACGACTCTGTTCGACCGGGATCAGCGTGTCGCCCGTTCCGTGCGCCAGCCAGACCGTCGCGTCCTGCGGGAGCGAAGCGGCCGGGTCGTAGTGGACTGCCGCCTGTGCGAGCAGGAGTGTCGGTCCGCGCCAGGCGCCGGTCGCGAGCAGCGCAACCGCGACGGCGCCTCCGAACGAGCTCCCGACCAGGACGTCCGGTCGGAAGGCCTCGATCGCAGCCCGCTGGACCGCGACGCAGGCCTCGAAGTCGGACGTGTCCATCGCCGGTGTCTGCGCCTCGAAGTGCTCTGCGAAGAGCCGCGCCTTCGCTCCCTGTGGACTCCCTTCGAGTCCGTGGACGAAGAGCACCTTCGGATCCGCCATGTCCCCTCCTCGAGATCGTCGTGCGACGGTAGCGCTCGACTGGACCCGCAGTTGGCGCCATTCTCAGGGGGCCGCGCCGGCTAGAGCCGGCTCGAGGAGGGATCCGGTCATGACCGTGTTCCGACGTCGATCGTCCATCCGCGCCGCGCTCGGGATCCTGCGCGTCGGAGCGGTCGTTCTCGTCGCGGCGGCGGCCCCGGTCTCGGCGCAGAGGACGGGATTCGCTTCGATCGATCGTCTCCCCCGCTTCGACTGGGAAGTCGAGCAGTACGAGCTGTCGGACGTCGCCGAGCGGGACATCAAGAAGGCCTACCGCCGCGGGATCGAAGACCTCAAGAAGGGCAATTGCCGCGATGCCTCGAGCAAGTTCGAGTTCATCCTGGGATTCATCGACGACGACCCGATCATCTACTACGTGGCGGCGACGGCGGCTCGCTGCATGCGCGCCTTCCGGGCGGCCGCGGGCTACTACGAGAGCACGATCGAGTTCGAGCCCACGAACTACGATGCACACCGATTTCTCGGCATCTCGCGGCTCGCGCTCGGCCAGATCGACGAGGCCAGCGACGTGCTGGCGACGCTGGATCTCGAGCGGGTCGAGTGCGGAGAGGGCTGCGATCCGGAACTCGAGGCTGCGTACGCCGGCCTCCGCGGGGCCCTCGAGTTCGCGCGGACCCACGCCGCCGAGGAGTGAGGCTGGGGCTCAGTCCCGGGTCACTCGCGCGAGCAGGTCTCCGAAGATCGCGTTGCGTCGCGCGCCATAGGCCTCCTGCATCGTCGCCCGCTCGCCGGGGATCGGCTCCCAGCTGTGGTCGGCGCGCACCCGGGCCCGGGGGACCGTCCGGGTCGGCACCCATTCGGGCTCGATCAGCCAGGCGGTCGCGATGATGTCCCAGATCACCCAGCTCTTGCCCGGCGTCCCGGGCTCCGGCTCGATCGGGTTGCTCGTGTAGGTGTCGAAGAGATACTGCGCGAGGCGGCTGCGTCCCTCGAGCCACTCGCGGGCCGCGGGCAGGGCGAGCTGCAGGACCTCCGCGACCTGGTAGCCGGGGATGTAGAGGAGCGGCACCTCGCTCTCGAAGAGCACGTTGCTCGCGTGGCGGTCCTGGACGAGGTTGAACGAATCGTCCGGCAGGCCCGCGCCGGTCGGGTAGCCGGCGAGGAAGATCACGTGGAGGTTCGGCGTGATCGACGGCTCGATGAGCAGCGCCGACGCCACGTTCGTCGGAACGCCGATCGTCGCGACGTGGATGGGCACCTCGGGACTCGCGGTCTTGGCGAGCGCGATCAGGTGGTCGACCGCCTCGCTCTCGACGGGTTCGTCCGGCCCCGGCATGAACGACGTCGCGCCGTGCTTGACGCGCCCTCCCGGGTCGACGCCGGCCGCCTCGAAGACGCGTAAGATCTCGTCGTGGCTGCGCTGCTCGGAGTCGGCGACCGGGACCCGCTCCAGCAGTCGCGCGCCGCCGTCCGGACCCATCCCGACGGCCATCTCCTCGAAGGGGGTCGCGGGGCCTCCGCGGCGTGCGGCGGCGTCCGCGAGGGCGCCGAAGAAGGTGCCGTGGGAGAAGGGCGCCGCGTGGACGGCTTCGAGTCGGATCCGCTCCGGTGCACGGAGCGCCCAGGCGAGGGCGAACTGGTCGTCGATCTCGTTGGCGGTGTCGGTGTCGAAGACGACGCGAAGCGGAGGCGGCGCGGACATGGGCGAAGCGTACCGACCCGACCGGCGCTTCCGCATCCGGATGGGTACGCTCCGTCGCCCCGTTCCCGTTCCCGTTCCTTGGAGTCCGCCTCATGGCGCACGCGCCCGCCGACCTCGAAGCCGCCGTCGACCGATTCTTCCGCGCGGCGGAAGCCCGGGACTTCGAGACGTTCCGCGCCGGGTTCGCGGACGCGCCGGAGATCTTCCAGAATGGCGACGCGCTCGGACTCGACGATCTCGTCGCGTTCGCGGAGAAGGGCACGAAGTCGGTCCGGTACGTCGACGTCCGTCGCGTCGTCGCCGACGGAGCGGTGATCGAACAGCACCGGGCCGAGATCGTGTTCCCGGACGGCACGCCCTACACGAGCCGCGATATCTGCGTCGTCTTCCGCTTCGACGCGGACGGGCGCTTCTCGCGCGTCGAGGAATACGCTCCCCTGCAAGGTGTGCCTCGCTAGATCAGACGACTGGAGAGAACGAAGATGTTGAAAGTCACGGCCACGATGGGTGCGAACGTCTCCCTGCGAGAGGTGGTCCCCCACGCACAGCGGGTCGAAGGGCTCGGGTACGACACCCTCTCGGTGGCGGAGGCCGTCCACGACGGCATGCTCTCCGCGATGGCCGCCCTCGGCGCCACGACGCGCCTCCGCGTCAGCCAGGGGGTCCTCGTCGCGTTCGCGCGGAGTCCGATGCTCGCGGCGCAGGGCGCGTGGGACCTGCAGCAGTACTCCGACGGTCGCTTCCAGCTCGGCCTCGGCACCCAGGTGAAGGGGAACATCATCGGCCGCTTCGGCATGCCCTGGTCCGCGCCGGCGCAGCGGCTGACCGACTACGTCGGCGCGGTCCGCGCGGCCTTCGACACGTTCCAGAGCAGCGCGCCCCTCCAGTTCGAGAGCGAGAACTACACGCTCAACCGGCTCCAGCCCTTCTTCAATCCCGGGCCCCTCGAGTGCGGACCGCCCTCGATCCTGATGGGCGCGGTTGGCCCGCTCATGACGAAGGCGGTCGGCCGGGTCGGCGACGCCATCCAGACCCATCCGACCAACAGCGAGCCGCGCTTCCTGCGCGAGGTCACGCGACCCCGCCTCGAGGAGGGCGCCAAGGCCGCCGGCCGCGACGTGCGGATCGAGCTGACGGCGGGACCCATGATCGCGACCGGCGCGAATTCGGAGGAGGTCGAGGCGCAGAAGCAGGCGGCGCGCGAAAGCCTCGTCTTCACCCTGTCGACGCCGGCGTACTGGCCGACCCTCGAGTACCACGGCATGAAGCACGTGGGCGAGCAGCTCCGGCAGTTCACCCGTGAAGGCAAGTGGGGCGAGATGAACGATCTCGTGACGGACGAGCTGCTCGACATCTTCGTACCCCAGGGCACGTATGACGAGATCGCGGACGTCCTGCTCGACCAGTACGATGACGTCGCCGAGCGGATCCTCTTTCCGGTCCCCGTCGATCCGAAGAACGACGATGCGGCACGGAAGGCGATCGCGAAGCTGCAGGGCGGCTGAGGTCTACGTCTCCGCCTTCATTCCGCCTTCAATCCGCCTTCATGGAGTCGCTCGAGAGGGCGCCGAAGCCCGGGTCCATCATCGCGGCGTCGGTGGTTCCGTCGAGGGCGATCTGCGGGTCGCCACCGGCCATGACCTCGTCCCAGTGGTCGCGAAAGGACTCCGGGCGGTCGTCGTCGGCGCGATAGCCCGGATAGACGTTCGTCGTCACTCGCGCCGCCCGTCCGCCGCCGACGGTGAAGATGTCGCCCGAGACCGGTACGTCCTCGTGGCAGAGCCACGCGACGAGCGGCGCGACCCGGTGGGCCGGGAACGTCGCGCTCATCCAGTCCCGGATCTCCTTGTTCGGGACGCCAGCGGCCATGCGCGTGTACGCCAGCGGCATGATCGCGTTCACCTTGATCCCCAGCGTCGCGCCCTCCCGCGCGAGGGAGCGGGTCAGGCCGAGGAGGCCGGCCTTCGCGGCGGGATAATCGAAGCTGCCGTCGACGCCGAGGGCCGTCGAGGAGCTCGTGTTGACGATCCGGCCGTAGCCGGAGGCCTTCATGTGACGCCAGGCAGGGCGGAGGACGTGGATCGCCCCGTAGAGATGGGTCTTGAACACGGCGTCGACGTGCTCGTCGCGAACGTCTTCGAAGGGCCCGGTCCCCCCGCCGATCCCGGCGTTGTGGACGACGACGTCGATCCGCCCCCAGAGATCGAGGGCCTGCTCGACCATGGCCGCGCCGTCCGCGCTCTCGGCGACGGAGCCCGCGTTCGCGACGGCTTCCCCGCCGGCCGCCTCGATCTCGCGGACCACCGCCTCCGCGGGGGCCTCGGAGCGCCCCCGACCGACCGTGTCGCCGCCGTAGTCGTTCACCAGGACCCGCGCCCCCCGCGCCGCGAGGAGCAGGGCGTGCTCCCGTCCCAGGCCGTTGCCCGCCCCGGTCACCAATGCCACCCGCTCGTCGAATCGAATCCGGCTCATCCGGAGAGGGTGACACGTCCCCGCCGGAGAGGCTGCCAACCCCCGCGCCGTTCCATAGAATCGACGGGGTCCATCGCACAGAACGGAGAACCGCCATGGCCGCAGCCGAACTCGATCCCGAACTCTTCCTGCCCGACCCGGAGCCGGCCGTCGAGAAGTACACGATCATCTCGGTCGACGATCACGTGGTCGAGCCGCCGCACCTCTTCGAGACCTACGTTCCGGAGAAGCTCCGCGCCGACGCGCCGAAGCTGATCGAGACGCCGGAAGGTCATCAGGTCTGGTCCTTCGAGGGCGAGGTCTTCACGCAGGTCGGAATGAACGCCGTCGCCGGTCGCCGCCCCGAGACCGTCCAGCTCGAGCCCTTCCGCTTCGAGCAGATGCGCCCGGGCTGCTACGACATCGACGCGCGGATCCGGGACATGGACATCGCGGGCATCTGGGCGCAGATGAACTTTCCGTCCCAGATCACCGGCTTCTGCGGCCGCATCTTCGCCAATGCGAAGAACAAGGAGGTCGGCCGCGCCTGCGTGCGCGCCTGGAACGACTGGCTCTTCGAGGAGTGGTACAAGCCGCATCCCAACCGGATCATCCCGTGTGGGATCACCTACCTGCAGGATCCGGCGTGGGCCGTCGAAGAGATCCACCGCAACGCCGAGCGCGGCTTCGTCTCGGTCACCTTCCCGGAGCGTCCGCACGCGGTCGGGATGCCGAACCTCTGGGATCGGAACCACTGGGATCCGATCATCCAGGCCTGCGCGGATACCGATACGGTGATCTCGCTGCACGTCGGTTCGTCCGGCATGTATCCCGCGCCGGAGGGGGCGCCGATGCTCCAGCTGGGCGCGACGATGTTCGGCCAGCTCTCGCTGGCGGCGTGCTCGGAGTGGCTCTGGAGCGAGTATCCCAAGAAGCACCCGAACCTGAAGATCGCGATGAGCGAGGGCGGGATCGGCTGGGTCGCGATGCTGCTCGATCGCCTCGACAACATCATCGACCGCTCGGGCTACGGCATGGGTTGGGACGAGCGCCCCGCCGACATCCTCAAGCGCAACTTCTGGTTCTGCACCCTCGACGATCCCGGCACGATCAACACGCGCCACCGGATCGGGGTGGAGAACATCTGCTACGAGACCGACTACCCGCACGGCGACGGGACCTGGCCGGGCTGCCAGCAGCTCGTCGAAGAGGTCTGGGGCGACATCCCGAACAACGAGCTCCGCATGATGCTCTCCGAGAACGCGGCGAAGCTGTACCGACACCCGCTTCCGGAAGTCGTCCTTCCGGTCGACTAGAACGGCTTAAGCGAAGAACACGCCCTTGATTGCTCGCTTCTCGCGAGCGGGCCCAACCCGGTTGCGGTCGTCCAAGACCGCGCCATGCCCCCAAAGCCAGGAGATCCCAGCCATGTCGACCACCGTGATTCGCGGAGGCACCGTCCTCGATGGAACCGGCGCCCCGGGCGCCCTGGCCGATGTCCTCGTTCGCGATGGACGCATCGCCGAGATCGGGAAGGGGCTCTCCGGCGACCGCGAGCTCGACGCCAGCGGCGCGGTCGTGACGCCGGGCTTCATCGACATCCACACCCACTACGACGCGCAGGTCTTCTGGGACCCCGCGCTCACCCCGTCCTGCTTCCACGGCGTGACGACGGTCGTCGCCGGCAACTGCGGATTCGCGGTCGGCCTCGAGAAGGTCGAGGACATGAACCCGGCGTCGCTCATGGAAGGCATCCCCTGGGACTTCGAGACCTTCCCGGAGTACCTGGCCTCGGTCGAGCGGCGGGGCACGATCCTCAACTACGCCGCCTACGTGGGCCATACGGCGCTCCGCCTCTTCCACATGGGAGACGACGCGTACGAGCGCGAGGCGACGGACGCCGAGGTGGCAGCGATGTGCGCCTCGGTCCGGGAGGCCATGGAAGCGGGCGCCGTGGGCCTCGCCACGAGCTTCGCGCCGACCCACGTGGGCGTCGGCGGCAAGCCCATCTGCAGTCGCGTGGGCGACTTCTCCGAGTTCGAGGCGATGGCAGGGGAGCTGGGGAAGCTCGGCCGCGGCGTGATCGAGGCGACCCTCGGCGGAGACTTCGTCTTCGACAAGGTCTACGACTTCCAGCGCCGCGTGGGCGTCCCGCTCACCTACACCGCGCTCCTCGCGATCCCCGGTCTTTGGCAGCACGGCTCGAACGTCCACCGCGAGCAGCTGGCCAAGGGCGATACCGGCGTCTGGCCCCAGATCTCGGTCCGCGCGGTCACGCTCCAGCAGCAGCTGAAGTCGCCGTTCTCCTTCGACCAGGCCGACTGCTTCTCGTCCCTCTACGCCGAAGCGCCGGAGATGCGCGAGGTCCGCTACAAGGACGCCGAGTGGCGCAAGAAGGCGATCGAAGAGCTGGCGAACATGCCGCTTCCGACGCGCTGGGAGAACTTCTATCTCGCGGAGAGCGAGGTCTACGCGGACCACACCGACCGCAAGCTCGAAGACATCGCGAAGGAGCGCGGCGAGCACCCCTTCGACACGATGGTCGCGATGTCCCTCGAAGAGAACCTCGAGTCGCGCTGGCGCTACGTGCTGGCGAACGACGACGAAGAGGGCGTGGAGCACCTGCTTCAGCAGGACCAGATGGCGATCGGCCTCTCGGACGCCGGCGCGCACGTGGGGATGCTCTGCGATGCGCCGCTGCCGACCGATCTCCTGGGCAACTGGGTGCGCGAGCGCGAGGTCCTGCCCCTCGAGAAGGCGGTCCACAAGCTGACCGGCGAACCCGCCGGGATCTTCCGCTTCGAGGATCGCGGCGTGCTGCGCGAGGGCGCCCACGCCGACGTCTGCGTCTTCGACCCGAACGAGGTCGCGCCCGGCCCGATTCGCCGCGTGCAGGACTTCCCGGCCAACGCGGACCGGCTGACGGCGGACGAGCCCTCCGGCATCCGGCACGTCCTCGTGAACGGCACGGCGATCTGCGAGGACGGGGAGTCGAAGGCCCAGGGCCTCGACGGCCGGCCGGGTCAGCGTCCGAACCAGCTCCCCTTCGCCTAGGGTCCGGAGGAGGGAATCCGGCATGGCCACGAGCGACCCGGTGATCCTCGAGGTCGCGCTCAACGGCGCGACCCCGACCGAACGCAATCCCCACTCGCCGCAGACGCAGGAGGCGCTCGTTGCCGATGCGATCCGCTGCATCGACGCGGGGGCCGCGATCGTCCACACCCACGCGCCGGACATCACGGTCGGCGGCGAGGCGGGCGCGCGGCAGTACCTCGGCCACTTCGAGCCGGTCCACGCGCGTCATCCGGACGCGATCCTCTATCCGACCATCGTCTTCGGCGAGACCATCGAGGAGAAGACGAGCCACGTCGAGCCGCTCAAGAAGGCGTATCCGCTTCGCATGGGGTTCGTCGATCCCGGCTCGGTGAACCTCGTTCCGACCGATGAGACGGGCGTGCCGGCGCCCGCGGACTGGGTCTACGCGAATTCGCCGGCGGACGTCGAGAAGAAGTTCGCGCTCTGCGAGCGCCTCGGCCTCGGGCCGGGCATGGCGATCTTCGAGCCCGGCTTCCTGCGGACCGCGCTCGCCTATCACGCGGCGGGACGGATGCCCCGCGGCGCCTTCCTGCGCTTCTACTTCGGCGGGGAACGCAGCTACCGCGGCGAGGGTCCGGTCGACCTCCTCTTCGGGATGCCGCCGACGCGCGCGGGGCTCGACCTCTATCTCGACATGCTGGGGGACTGCCCCTTGCCCTGGTCGGTCGCCGTGGTCTCCGGAGATCCCTTCGACGGCGACGTCGCAAGGCATGCACTCGAGCGCGGCGGCCACCTCCGAGTGGGGCTCGAGGACTACGCCGGCCTGCGCAGCCCGAGCAACCTGAAGCTGGTAGAAGAAGCGGTCGCGCTCTGCGCGGACGTCGGCCGGCCGGTCGCGACCCCCGCCGAAGCCGCCCGCCTGCTCGACCTGCCGGACTAGCGCCCGTTCTCCCTCGACCTTTCGCGTCGATCAGCCGATAGACTGCGAGCCCGCTCCAACCGCTCCCTCTTCGGAGACCCGCACGCGCATGTCCACCGAGTCCGCATCCGTCCAGGGCGAAGAGGGCGGCCCCGTCGTCCACGAAGGACACGGCTGGTGGCCCTACCTGGTGCCGTACCTCGTCTTCATCCTGATGACGGAGTTCGGCCCGCGACTCGGGGAGGCCGCGCAGCCCTGGCTCCTGGCGATCAAGCCCGCCGTCGTCCTCGGCCTGGTCGTCTGGTTCCGCGCCGGGGGCGCGTACCCCGAGTGGCGGGGCGAGGGCGGACGGATCGGCCTGGTCGGCGGTGCCCTGGACATGGCCGTCGGACTCGCCCTCACGGTCGTCTGGGTCGTTCCGTACTGGCTCTTCCCGGCGATCCGTCCGGAGCCCGGGGAGGTCTTCGATCCGGCGATGGCGGGGGAGTCCTTCGTCGGCCTGATCCTGGCGCTGCGACTCTTCGGCTATGCGGTGGTGACGCCGATCTTCGAGGAGCTCTTCATTCGGAGCTTCGTCATGCGCCAGGCGGACGCGTGGGAGGTCTCGGACTTTCGCGACCTCCCGATCGCCCGCTACACGCTGCGCAGCATGATCGTCACGGTGGTGATCTTCACCGCCGGCCACGTGCCCTGGGAGTACTGGGTCTGCGTGCCCTGGGTCTTCCTGTCGAACCTCTGGTTCTACTACCGGAAGAGCCTGTCCGCGGTGATCCTGCTCCACGGCACCACGAACGCGGCGCTGCTCGCGCTCGCGGTCTGGGGCGGCGATCTCCTGAAGAACCCGGATGGCACGCCGTTCAGCTTCTGGTTCTTCGTCTAGCGCGTTCGGACCGGGGCAGACGACGTCGGGATCAGGCGGCGCCGCGGTGTCCCTGGCGGATCCGCTGCGCCAGCTCGGTCAGCTCGACGATCGTTTCCTGAAGCTCGTCGCCGGCGTCGTCCTCGGCTGCCGTAGCGACGCCCTTCGCGCTCACGGCCATGCCGGGATAGCCGAGACGATCGGCCTCCGACGACAGCGTCCGCGCGAGCTCCGCGACTTCGCCGTGCTTGCCGGCGAGCTCGGCGTCCTGAATCGAGTCGATGCGCTCGGCCAGGCCGATCACGAAGCGATCGATGTCCTCGGCCAGCTCGACGACGTCTTCCTGGGTGGACCGGATGGGCGGCTTGCGTTCGAACATGCTGATCCGAACATCGGCGCGCTCCGGACGGAACTGGAGAGGGGCGGGGGGCGATCCCGCTCCCGGTGGCGCCTGCGCGGGGTCTGCCGCAGGCTTGCGCGATGCGATGTCATGCATGCGATGCAGAGGTCGAGCTCGCCGCAGGCGAGGCCATCGGGTTCCGCGCGGAATGCGATCGCTGCGCGGCGGACCTTCACGTCTGCCTGAACTGCGATCACCACGACCCGGGCGCCTACAACGAGTGCCGCGAACCGAGCGCGGAACGCGTTCGAGACCGGGACCGCGCGAATCGGTGCGAGTATTTCCGATTCCGAACGACGGGAGGCACCGGGGACGGGCCCGAAGCAGAGCGTCGACGTGCGCAGCAGGCGCTGGACGCCTTGTTCGGAGACGACTAGGGCGTGCCGCCGATCCGCGGCGGCGCGTGCCCGCGCCGTGTGCTTTGGGTCTCATTCTGCACGATTGCGGGCACGATGCGCTCCGCCTGCGATCGGGTGACGACGCGAATCGACCGAACAGCACCGGAGCTCGAAAGTACGTCACCGCGACCGCGAACCGGTCACTGACGTAGGTGCAACCCTCGCGTCACTCATCTCATCCAGCGGATCGTCTATCCTCCCCTCGGACCCGTCGTCCTGGGGCATCGCTGTTTCGTAGTCAGCCGCCCCGCCTCCGGAAGGAACCTGCGTGAACATCCTCGGCATTTCCGCGTACTACCACGACAGCGCTGCCTGCCTCGTCCAGGACGGGACGATCGTCGCCGCGGCGCAAGAAGAGCGCTTCACGCGGAAGAAGCACGACTACCGCTTCCCGGAGAACGCGGTCGAGTTCTGCCTCGCAGAAGCCGGAATCGAGGCCTCTCAGCTCGATCTGGTGACGTTCTACGACAAGCCGCTGCTGAAGTTCGATCGGCTTCTCGAGACGTACATCACGTACGCCCCGTCGGGATTCAAGATGTTCCTGATGGGCATGCCGCTCTGGCTGCGCCAGAAGCTGCATACCCCCCGCGAGCTCGATCGGGGACTCAAGAAGCAGTACAAGGGTCGCTACGTCTTCACGGAGCACCACGAGTCCCACGCCGCCAGCGCCTTCTATCCGTCGCCCTTCGAGGAGGCGGCGGTGCTCACCCTGGACGGCGTCGGCGAATGGGCGACCGGCTCGATCGCGCACGGACGCGGCAACCGGCTCGACATGCTGAAGGAGATGCGGTTTCCCCACTCCCTCGGTCTGCTCTATTCGGCGTTCACCTACTTCACCGGGTTCAAGGTGAACAGCGGCGAGTACAAGCTCATGGGACTCGCTCCCTACGGCGAGCCCGTCTACAAGGACCTGATGATCGAGAAGCTGCTCGACATCAAGGACGACGGCTCCTTCCGCATGGACATGGACTACTTCGGGTTCTGCAACTCCGACGTGATGACGAGTCCGAAGATGAACGGCCTGTTCGGGGGCCCGCCTCGAGAGGCCGAGAGCGAGATCACCCAGCGCGAGATGGACATCGCCGCCTCGATCCAGGCCGTGACGGAAGAGGTCGTGTTGAAGATCGCGAACTACGCGCACGAGGTGACGGGTTCGCGCAATCTCACGATGGCCGGCGGCGTCGCTCTCAACTGCGTCGCCAACGGGCGCGTTCTCCGCGAGGGCCCCTTCGACAACGTCTGGATCCAGCCTGCTTCGGGTGACGCCGGTGGGGCGCTCGGCGCCGCGCTCTTCACCTGGCACGAGCTGCTCGACAAGCCCCGCGAAGTCGTGGCGCAGGACTCGCAGTACGGCTCGCTCCTGGGGCCCGCGTTCTCGAACGACGAGATCCGCGAGTACCTGGATGCCGAAGAGGCCGTCTACACGTTCTACGAGGACGAAGACGACCTGGTGGATCGGATCGCGCAGCTGATCGCGACGGAGCACGTGGTGGGCCACTTCTCCGACCGGGCCGAATTCGGTCCCCGTGCGCTCGGCTCGCGATCGATCATGGGGGACGGCCGTTCGCGGGAGATGCAGGCGACGATGAACCTGAAGATCAAGTTCAGGGAGTCGTTCCGGCCCTTCGCTCCGGCGGTTCTCCGCGAGGACGTCCACGAGTACTTCGAGATGCGCCCGGACGAGAACAGTCCGTACATGCTGCTGGTCGCGCCCGTCAAGGAAGACAAGCGCCTGCCCGTCGAGGCGGCGGATCGCGCCAAGGGGCTCGACAAGCTGAAGGAGATCCGATCGGTGGTCCCGGCGATCACCCACGTCGACTATTCGGCGCGGGTGCAGACCATCGACATGCAGCACCATCCGCGCTTCTACAAGATCATCTCGAAGTTCAAGGAGAAGACGGGGAGCCCGGTCGTGATCAACACGAGCTTCAATGTTCGCGGGGAACCGATCGTGAACACGCCCGAGGACGCGATGCGCTGCTTCATGTACACGAACATGGACGCCTTGATCCTCGAGAATTTCGTCATCCTGAAGCAGGACCAGCCGAACGCGAAGGAAATCGACGTCGACGCGTATCTGGCCGAGTTCGCGCTGGACTGACCCTGGACTGAGAAGCGAGACGACGCATGAGCAAGATGGTCGAGATCGATTGGAAGCCCGACGAGGGAACCCTGAAGCAGTTCGGGTTCATCGCACTCGTCGGGTTCTCGTTCCTCGCGGCGCTGGCCTGGTTCCAGCTGCTGATTTTCGCTGCGCTGCCGGACGACTGGCGGGAGCCGGTGTCCATGGGGCTCGGCGCGCTCGCGCTCGTTTCCCTCGTCTTCTCGCTCGTCGCGCCGAAGGCGAACCTGCCCATCTACGTCGGACTGACGGTGATCGCCTATCCGATCGGGTTCGTCCTCTCGTACCTGATCATGGGCTTTCTCTTCTTCGGGATGATCACGCCGCTCGGCCTGATCTTCCGCGTGATCGGGAAGGATCCGCTCAACCGGGCTTTCGAGCCGGAGGCTTCGACCTACTGGGCCGATCCGCGACCGCGCCGCGACAAAGAGAGCTACTTCCGCCAGTTCTAGCAGGGCCCGGGCTCTGCCGGGTTCCGTCGAGATACCGCGTCGCACCGCGTCGCTGGAGGCCTTCAGGATGAGTGATCAGAACAGCGACCAGGATTTCGCCGCTCAGGCGGCGGGTGACCGGACCGGCCTCGTCGGCGAGTTCACGGACTTCCTTCGCGAGAACAAGAAGTGGTGGCTGGCCCCGATCGTGATCGCGATCCTCGGCCTCGGGCTGCTCGTGCTGCTGGGCGGGACCGCCGCAGCGCCCTTCATCTACACCCTGTTCTAGAGCGCGCCGGTCACGAACGGCCGGAGGGGGCTCGAGCGACGCAACGCCGTCGCTCGAGCACGACGCCGGGCTCGTGCGCGCTTCGAAGGCCCGACCCGTGCACGGCTCGGGCTCGAAGAACGTCGCGCGGCTCGGTGGTCCGGAGCGGGCGGTGAGCGCGGGCTGGACGGAGCCGCCGCCGAGCGTGGGCTAGACGGAGCCGCCTGCGAGGTCGCTCGCCAGGCCGGCTGCGCGGGTCGCCCCCATCGCCTTCGCCTTCGCTTCGACGAAGTCCGCCGAGATCGGCGCGATCTGCTTCGAGTACGCCGCGAGGAGCACGCGGTCGGCCAGCAGGCTGATCAGCCGCGGGCACCCCTGCGAGAACCAGTAGAAGACGTTCTCGACACCGGGCTCGAAGATCTCCTCGTAGCGCCCCCCGGCCACGTCGATCCGGTGGGCCAGGTAGGGCTGCACCTGCTCGGGCGTCAACGGCTCCATGTGGTGCTCGACGGCGATGCGCTGTCGGAGCTGCCGGAGCTGGGGGGAAGACAGCTTGCGGATCAGCTCCGGCTGACCGGTCAGCACGATCTGCATGAGCTTCGACGTATCGGTCTCGAGGTTGGAGAGGAGGCGCACCTCTTCGAGGGTCGCGGCGTCGAGATTCTGGGCCTCGTCGATGATCAGGACCGTGTTGCGCCCCGTGCGGAGGCGCTCGAGCAGCATCCGATTGATCGCGATCAGATAGTCCGCCGTCGACTCGAAGCGACCCTCCACCCCGAACTCCGCGGCGATCAGCTTGAGCAGGTCGAGCGGGGTCAGGCCGATCGTGTTGATGATCAGGGCCGTGTCGGTGTCTCGGGGGAGCTCCCGGAGCGCGGCGCGCAGCAGCGTCGTCTTGCCCGTGCCGACCTCGCCGGTCAGGAGCAGGAAGCCCTTGTTTCGGGTGATGCCGTAGACGAGGGTCGCGAGACCCTCCTCGTGGGTGTCCGACAGCCATAGGAAGCGGGGGTCGGGCGTCAGCGAGAAGGGGAGTTCGCGCAAGCCGAAGAAGCTCTCGTACATCTTCGCTGTGTACTCCCCATGGTGAGCAGGCAAGCCTGGCGCCCCACCTGGCTCGACGGCCGCGAAGAGCGGCAGCCCGGCCACCCATATACCCATATCGGTAGGTCGCGCGCCCGCCTTGCGGGGCAAAGCCCGAACCGGGGCCACTGAGTAGGTGCTCACGGGCACCCGGAAGGTGCCTGGGATTTCGAGGTTTTTCGACCAGTTACGGTCGAAAATGACTGTAACTCGGCGGGGCGCGCACGCCAGCGGCAGGTCTGCGGAAGCGACGAAGCGATTTCGTCCCGGGGACCGTGGGCGTGCTACTGCACGGTTTGCGCTCCTGCCGCGATCGCCCCCGCCGACTGTCCCGCGGCGATGAGCGGCTGGAACGGGAAGAGCAGCGCCTGCATCGCGTAGCCGAAGCGGGCGAGAATCGTGGGCGGGACCACGATCAGGTCCCCCTCGCGCAGCACGTGATTCGTGCGCATGTCTCCGTAGGAGATCGCATCGAGGTCGACGGCGAGGATCCGGGTCTCGTTCCCGCGTGTTCGGACCAGCCGAATCGCGTCGAGGTTGGCGAAGGGGCGCGTGCCGCCGACGCGACCGATGGCCTCCGAGACCCGGGTCTCCGTCTCGAGAGAGAAGATGCCAGGGGACGCGACCTCCCCGTACACCGTGACGAACTGACTCGGCGAGGAGACGACCGTCACGTTCACGACGGCGTCTCGCTTGAAACGACCGATCTGCTCCTGGATATCCAGGGCGATCTGTCGTGGCGTTCGACCGGCGGCCTGCACGTCGCCGACGAGGTCGATCGAGATCATGCCGTCCGGACGCACGCGGACCTCTCGGTTGATCTCGGGGTCGGGAAGGATGTGCACTGTGAGCTCGTCGGGTGCGCCGACGATGTAGCTCTCGATCGAAGGCGCGGCCGGCGGCGGCTGCGGATTCGTGGTGCAGCCCAGCGCGAGGGCGAGGCCTGCGATCAGGCCGGTCAAGAGAACGCCCGTAGGACGCGCATGCGACGGAGCGTGACGGAACACGGATCTTCCCCCCAAAACCTGCCGCGAGCGGCTCTGCGGCGTCGCAGGCGCGCATGGAAGCGGACGGGGGAAGGCTATCGGGCCGGGCGGGGGCCCCGCAAGAGACGTGCGGGACGGAGGACTAGTCGTCCTTCAGGAGCACGAAGCGGAAGAGCGTCTGACCGATCTGGATCTCGTCGCCCTCGGCGAGGGGGGCGGAGCGGATGCGCTTGCCGTTCAGCTTCGTGCCGTTGGTCGACGCGAGGTCCTCGATCACGTAGCCGGGCGCATCCTCGTCGAAGAGGAGCAGGGCGTGCTCGCGGCTGATGCCCTCGTCGAGGAGCGTGATGTCGGTGGTCGGATTGCGGCCGATCACCACCTCGTCCCCGGTGAGGTCGTAGGTCATGCCTTCGAACCCGCCGTTCATGATCTCGAGTCGCCCTGTGGCCATCTCCCCTCCGGTCGCCGACGGGCGCCTCGAGGGCGCGCACGCAGCTTTCCCGGAAATCGGTCCGCCGGGCGCCTGCCTTGAGGCGAGAGCCGCGAGATCGTCTCCTGCGGCCCGAGGGCGCTACTCGGGCGAGGGGAGCCGGCGGTTCTCGAGGGCGGGGATGGCCCGCCGGACGCGGTCGATCTCCTCGACCGGGCAATCCGCCACGAGCACCGTCGGCGCGTCGCCCGCCTGGGCGATCACCAGCCCCCATGGATCGATGATCAATGAGCGGCCGTGGCTCGCGCGGTCTTCCGAGTGGCGACCACACTGGGCCGGTGCGAGGACGTAGGCCTGGCACTCGATGGCGCGCGCCCGCAGCAGGACCTCCCAGTGGTCCTTGCCGGTCTCCTTCGTGAAGGCACTCGGAACGACCAGCCATCGGGCGCCGCGCAGGGTGAGGGCCCGGTAGAGCTCGGGGAACCGCAGGTCGTAGCAGACGCTCAGGCCGATCCCGCCGAAGGGCGTCTCGGCCATCACGAGCTCGTCCCCTGCCGCGAACCAGGTCGATTCGCGATAGGCATCGCCTTCGGCCGGGCCCAGCGTCACGTCGAAGAGATGGATCTTGCGGTAGCGGGCGATCTCTTCACCGCTGGGCGCGCAGACGATGCTCGTGTTGTACACGCGTTCGTCGCCGGGGATCTCCTCGGGGAAGGTCCCGCCGAGGAGCCACACGCCGTACTGTCTCGCCCACTCGCGCAGGGCGCGCACGATCTCGCCGTCCGGTCCCTGGACGCAGGGGAACTTCCCGCCCTCGCGCCGCATGTAGGCGAAGTTCTCGGGCAGCGCGACGAAGGTCGCGCCACGCTCGGCCGCCTCGGCGATGCCCTTCTCGGCGTTCGCGAGATTCGCCGCGAGATCGTCGGTCGAGCAGACCTGGACGATCGCGGTTCGCACTAGCCCCGGAACTGGCCCGGGTCGACGCCGGTCCGCCGGATCACGTCGTAGAAGTCCTTGCGGTCCTTCTTGGCCATCCGCGCTGCGCGGCTGATGTTGCCCGAGCAGCGGCGCAGCAGTCCCTCGACGTAGCGCGTCTCGAACGCGCGCTTGGCGTCCTTGAACGACGGAACCTCGTCGCCCTCGGTCGAGAGCATGAGGGCCTCCGCGGAGATCGCTCCCTGGCCCGCGAGTCGGATCGCCTGACGGATGCGTTCGCGCAGCTCCCGGACGTTGCCGGTCCAGGGCTCCTCGACGAGCCAGCGGCGGGCATCGGCGCTGAAGCCGACCGGCTCGACGCCTTCCTCGGCGGCGAACTCCGAGAGGAAGTGGGCTGCGAGCGGCAGGATGTCCTCGATGCGTTCGGCCAGCGAGGCGAGGGTGATCCGCTCGCCGCCGAGCGGGGCGAGGGCGCCCACGCCTTCCCTGGACGTCGTGGCGAGAAGTCGCACGCGACCGCCCGCGGAGCGCAGGGCATCGGCGAGTCGGGTGAGCGTCGCGCTGCTCAGCTGGTCGGCGCTCTCGAGAAGCAGCGTGCCGCCCTGGGCGCGGGCGATCGCGCCGGGCCCGCCGTCTTCGCCGAAGAGCTCCCGGATCTGCGAGGGCTCCGTCGAGCCGGCGACCTGGACCTCGACCAGCGCTCCCCCGGCGCGGGGACTCCACTGGTGGATCGCGCGGGCGACCTGCTTGCGGCCGCTCCCGCTCGCGCCGGAGATGACCACCAGGTCGTCGGAGCGGGCGATGGCGCTCGCTTGATCGACCACTTCCTGCATCTGCGCACTGGCAGAGATGATACGATCGTTGCGACGGCGGCCGGTGGCGCGACCGGCCCCCACACCCGTCTCGGCCGTTCCATCGGCGGTGTGGCCCGCTGCGGACGCGGGTGTGGTCGACTCGACGCGGTTGGCGCCGAGAGAAGTCTGATGCTCGGACATGGCACGAAGCCCCCAGGTAGTATCGTGACCAGTCCAGAAGTATTGGGATTCCGGACGTTTGTCAATGGTTATTGCGGGTCGCGAGCGTCATTGCCGCCGAGTTGACGCTAAATCAGACTCATGGTACCCCGGCGTCTTTTCTTTGTGGGAATAATCTAGCAGGCGCAAATGACGAGAATTCCCCACCCCTTACGCGCATCGATATCCCACGGGGGCACCGCGTGACGGAACCGATCGCCGAAGGGAAAGGGGAGACCGAGGCCGGCGAAAAAGGGCGCATTCGCCTGCTGTCCGATGCGCTCGTGGACCAGATCGCCGCGGGCGAGGTCGTCGAGCGCCCGGCTTCCGTCGTCAAGGAGCTCGTCGAGAACGCGATCGACGCCGGGGCGACGACGATCCGCGTGGAGGTGCGCGACGGGGGCGCCGCGCTGATCGCGGTGACCGACGACGGCGTGGGGATGACCCCCGATGAGCTGCCGATGGCCCTACAGCGTCACGCGACCAGCAAGCTGCGCTCGGCCGCGGACCTGATGCGGATCGGGAGCTTCGGCTTCCGAGGCGAGGCGCTGCCCGCGATCGCGTCCGTCTCGCGCTTCCGGATCGTGAGCCGCGCCCGCGATCGGGCCGAGGGCTACGAGATCCTGATCGAGGGCGGCGAGATCAAGAGCGAGCGTGCCGCCGGGGGGCCGGTCGGCACGCGGATCGAGGTCGCGGACCTCTTCGCCTCGGTCCCCGCACGACGCAAGTTCCTGAAGCGTGCCGGAACCGAGTGGGGTCACATCGCCGACTGGCTCGCGCGACTCGCCCTGGTCCATCCGGAGCTCCACCTCGAGATCCAGCGCGACGATCGCAAGGCGACCGTCTGGCCCACCTGCCGTTCGCTCCGGGACCGCATCGCCATGATCCTCCCCGACGAGGACGCCGCGGCCCTCGTCGAAGTCGAACACGACACGCCGGAGGCGAAGGTCCACGCCTTCGTGTCGACACCGGAACGAACCCGACCCAACGGCAACGCGCTCTACCTCTTCGTGAACGGCCGGCCGGTCCGTGACCGACTCCTGCGCGGCGCGCTGATCCAGGCCTATCGCGATCTGATTCCACGCGGTCGCTTCCCGGTCGGCGTGCTCTATGTCGAGGTCCCGCCGGCGACCGTCGACGTGAACGTGCATCCGGCGAAGTGGGAGGTCCGGTTCATCGATCCCCAGGCCGTCCATCGCGCGATCCGGCACGCCGTACGCGACGCCATGGCCAAGCGGAGCTGGCTCGGCGACATGAGCGCGCCTGGCAAAGGGCCGCCGGTCGCGACGGGGCTCGGCGCGCGCGCCACCGCCACGACCGAGCCGATGTTCACGCCGCAGCGATCGATTCCGACGACGGGGGCCGCGGAGACCAACGACTGGGTCTTCGCGCGGGGTGATGCCAGCGTCGACCGCGTCGCCGAAACCGCGACGTCGCCGCCGGCGTTCGAGGCGCCGACCGGCGGGCACTCCGGCTCCGTTCTCGTCGTCCCCGGGGCGCGATCCGACGAATCCGCGCCGGTCTCCTCTTTCGGCGCGCTCTCGATCCTCGGCCAGCTCCGAGCGAGCTACATCCTCGCGGAGACCGCCGACGGCTTGATGGTGATCGACCAGCACGCCGCCCACGAGCGCATCCTCTACGAGAACCTCCGGAAGGGGTGGCTCGAGCGGGGCGTCGCGCGTCAAGGGCTCCTCACGCCGCTCACGGTCGAGCTGGCCCCGAGCGCGGTGGCCGCGATCGGGGAGGCGCCCGAGATCGTCGCGCGGCTCGGCTTCGAGATCGAGCCCTTCGGCGACGATGCGGTGCTCGTTCGCGCGATTCCGGCCGAGATCTCCGGGCAGGACGTCGGCGAGCTGGTGACCGAGCTCGCCAGCGCCCTCGACGACGTCGAGGGGGGCGACGAGGCGGACGAGAACGTGGTGCGATGGCTGCCGAGTCTCGATCGACTCTTCGCGACGATGGCCTGCCACTCGGCGCGACGTTTCGGTGACCGCCTGCCGCGCGAAGAGCAGGAAGCGATCCTCGCCGGGCTCGACACGATCCCCTGGGCGCCGACCTGTCCCCACGGTCGGCCGGTGGCGATCCTGCTGTCCCACGCCGATCTCGAGCTCCGCTTCCGCCGCCGCTAGCACTGCCGCAGGCGCCAGCACCGCCGCAGGCGCCGCGCGCGAGATTGCCGCCGGGCTGCGCGGCGTCCGGCGGCATCTCGGCTAGTGTTGGCCGCCACCGCCTTTCGGCCCGTACAGCCGAAGGGCCTCCGCAGACGCAACGGGCTCCACACCCGAACGCGACGAGGAACTCCGCCATGGCTGAAGAGCAGGGCGCCGAGACGGCGCCCGACCCGAAGGACGACCGCCCCCCGGTCGTCGTCGTGACCGGTCCGACCGGCTCCGGCAAGACCGACCTCGCGATCGGTCTCGCCCAGCGCTTCGACGGCGAGATCGTGAACGCCGACTCGATGCAGGTCTTCCGGTTCATGGACATCGGTACGGCGAAGCCTTCGCCCGAAGAGCGCCTGACCGTCCCCCATCACCTCTTCGACGTCGCCGATCCCGACGAGGACTACAGCGCCGGCCGCTTCGGCAAGGAGGCGCGCGCCACCGCGGAGATGATCCACGGTCGCGGTCGCGTGGTCTTCCTGACCGGCGGAACCGGCCTCTACATCCGCGCGTTCCTCGACGGCCTGATCGAGACCGGCAACGTCGACCCCGTACTGCGTGAACGCCTCGAGAACGAGCAGAGAAGGGCGGCGGAAGAGGGCGATCCGACCCGGCTCCACCGCAGGCTGCGTGAGCACGATGCGGACGCGGCGGACAAGATCCATCCGAACGACGTGCGCCGCACGATCCGCGCCCTCGAGATCCTCCAGATGTCGGGACAACGCGCCTCCCGGGTCCGCGAGGAGCACGGATTCCAGGATCGTCCGTTCCGGGTCCTGCACCTCTGCCTCGATCCGGGGCGCGAGGTGCTGAACGAACGGATCGATCGGCGCGCTGCGCAGATGATCGAGGCGGGTCTGCTGCGCGAGGTGCGGGATCTGCGTGAGCGCGGCTACGGCCCGGAGCTCAAGCCGATGCAGGCGATCGGCTATCGCCACATCCAGCCCGTCGCCGACGGCGCGGACACGCTCGCGAACGCGCTCCCGGCGATGCAGGCGGACACCCGACGCTTCGCGCGGCGCCAGCGCACCTGGATCCGTGCCGTGCCCGACGTCCACTGGCACGACCCGCGAGCGCCTGAGCCGGTCTTCGAGCGCGTCGGTGCCTTCCTCGACGCGGATCGCGGCTGAGGGCGGGGGACGCACGCATGCAGGACGATGCCCGTCTGCCCATGGTCGCCCTCGTCGGCCGACCGAACGTCGGGAAGAGCACGCTCTTCAACCGATACGCCGGCTATCGCCGCGCGCTGGTCGCCGACCAGCCCGGGCTCACTCGCGACCGGATCGCCGAGAAGATCGAGATCGACGGCCGCTGGATCTGGATCGTCGACACGGCGGGCCTCGATGCCCCGCGTGGCGAGGAAGAGCTCGACGCCGCCGTCCAGAGCCAGGCGCGCTCGGCGGTCGAGGCCGCCGACGTGATCCTCTTCATCGTCGACGGAAAGCTCGGTCTCGTGCCCGAGGACGAGGCGATCGCGACGACCCTGCGGCGTTCGGGCAAGCCGCTCGGTCTGCTCGTCAACAAGATCGACCAGCCGATGCATCACCAGGACCGCGTGAACGAGTTCTATGCGCTGGGCATCGAGCAGACCTACGCGGTCTCCGCGGAACACGGCGGCGGCGCCTTCGATGCGCTCGAACGAATCCTCGACACGCTCGCGCCGGCGGAGGAAGAAGAGGTCGAGGAGGACGACGCGACGCGGGTCGCGATCGTGGGTCGACCCAACGTCGGCAAGAGCTCGATCGCGAACCAGCTCGCCGGCGAGGAGCGCATGGTCGTCTCGAACACGCCGGGCACGACGCGCGATGCCGTCGACATCCGGATTCGGCGCGGCGATCGCGAATACGTCCTCGTCGATACCGCCGGACTCCGCAAGGTCGGCAAGCGGCAGGGGCCCGGGGAGCACGGGGGGGCGCTGATGACGCTGCGCTCCCTCGAACGCGCGGACGTGGCGCTCCTCGTCGTCGACGCGGCCGAGGGCATCGCGGATCAGGATGCGCGCGTCGCGTCGCTCATGCGCGAGCAGGGCTGCGCGTCGGTCGTGCTCGCCAACAAGTGGGATCTCGTCGAAAAGGAGGATCGCGAGGACCGGCTCGCCGACATCGACCACGGCCTGCGCTTCATGTCCGACGTGCCGGTGGTGTCGGTCTCCGCGAAGACCGGGCAGGGGTTCAAGCGGCTCTTCGATCGCCTCGACAGCGTCGTCCAGGCCGGGGAGCAGCGCATCCCGACGGCGGACCTGAACCGCTGGCTCCAGGACGTGTCCGAGAAGCATCCGCCGTCGATGGCGAGCAAGGGCGCGCTCCGGCGGCCGAACAAGCTCTTCTACGCCTCGCAGGTCAGCGTCCGGCCGCCGACGATCGTCGTATTCTGCACGGATCCGAAGGCGATCCAGACGTCCTACGTGCGCTTCCTCGAGAACCAGCTCCGCGAGAGCTTCGGCTTCGAGGGCACGCCGGTTCGCGTGCGGCTGCGCAAGCGCAGCGGCCGGAAGGGCGCGGATCGGAGCGAATAGGGCGCCCACCGCGCGGAAACCCCGGTCGCGGGCCCGGGCCTCGAAGTCCCGGCGTGCGGCGGTACACTCCCGCGCGCCCCGGGGGCCTCCCGGCGCGTTGCCGACGAGCGGGCGATCGAAACGAATCCGCCGCGCCCGTCCCATGAAGGACCGACCCTTGGCCCGACGAAGCAAGCAAGTCCCGAGCCCCACCTCCGAGACCCTCCGCGAGATCGAGGAGTCGGGGGATCGCGTCGCCGAGTGGGCGAGCGAGAACGCCGCGCTGATTCTGGGCGTGATCGCCGCGATCCTGGTGCTCGCCGGGGCCGTCGGCCTCTACGTGCAGAGCCAGGAGAACACCCGCGACGCCGCTGCGGACGCGCTGGCCATCGCGACGAGCCAGTACCGACAGGCGATGGGCGCGGACCCGATCGGGGGGCCGATTCCGGAGCCCGCCAATCCAGAGGTCGCCGAGCGGACGCGCACGGAATACGCCGAGCGCTTCATGGCCGTCGCGAACGAACACGCCGGAACCACGGCCGCGGCCGTGGCCTGGCTCGAAACGGGCCACCTCCAGACCGAGCTCGGCCGGCTCGAGGCCGCGGCCGAGAGCTTCGGGCGGGCGCGCGACGAAGCGAAGGGGTCGGCCCTCGAAGCGCTCGGATCCATCCGGCTCGCCGGGCTCGCCGAGGATCGCGGGGACTTCGGCGTCGCCGCCGAGGCCTATGAGCTGGCCGCCGACGTCGAGACGTATCCGCTGCGGGCGAACGCGCTCGGCGATGCGGCGCGCTGCTGGGCGGCCGCCGGCGAGGAGTCCAAAGCGCTCGAGGTGTTCCAGCGCCTCGAGGCGGGCTTCCCGGATGCGAACGTGCCGCCGCAGATCCAGGCGCTCGTCGCGGAGCTGCGCGCCGCACGTTAGGCGCCGCACGCCCCGGCCGAGACCGATGGGGCCTCAGACGACGGGGGCGCCCGGCTCGCCCGGCGACGCGTCGTTCACGGGTGCGCCTCCATCGGCGACCGTGGCCTCGGCAAGGCGCGCGGCGTCGAACGCGGGCGAGATCGTCTCCGCCGATCGGAGCGCCTCCGCGAAGGGGGCCGGCTCGTGATCGGACGCCTCGACCTCGCGCCCCATGCTCCAGAGGGCGAAGGCGCCCAGGCCGATGTGCATGGCCGCCGTGTGCAGATAGAGCGAATCGGGGCCCGCGATCTGCATCACCGTGGACGCGACGATCGGCCCGATCACCGCTCCTGCGCCGTAGATAAGCAGCAGGCTGCTCGAAGTCTCGACCAGATCCTCTCGCGAGGCACGGTCGTTCGCGTGCGCGACGGCGAGGCTGTAGAGGGGAAACGCGGCCGCTCCCCAGAGTGCCGACGACGCGTACAGAAGCGGCCCCTGACCACTCGTCGCCAGGACGCAGAGCGATGCGAGCACGGCGAGGAGCGTGGCGCCGAGCACGACCCATCGCCGATCCATCCGGTCCGAGAGGCGCCCAAGGGGCCATTGGCCGACCGCGCCGCCAATGACGCAGGCGCTCATGAAGACCGCCGTGCGCGTGGTGTCGGGCGCGTCGTGGGCCGTGAAGAGGGGAGCGAGCGCCCACCAAGCGCCATTCGCGAGGCCGACCACCGCACACCCCACGAACGCGACCGGCGAGACCTTCAGGATGCGGAAGGGGCGGATGGCGACCGACTCGAGCGGTGCCGGCTGGGGCTGTCGCGTCAGCGCGACGGGGACGGCGGCGACCGACACGAGGACCGAGGCGACCGCGAAGAGCAGGAACTCCGTGGGCTCCGCGAGCGTCAGCATCATCTGGCCGACCGTGATCACGGTCAGGTTGATGACCATGTAGGCCGAGAGCACGGTTCCACGCGTCTCGTTCGTGGAGCGATCGTTCAACCAGCTCTCGATGATCACCGTGAGCGCCGCGATGCTCAGGCCGGTGATCGCCCGGGTCAGGATCCAACCGAAGGGCGAGATCCACATCGCGTGGATCAGCGGCGCGGCCGACGCGACCGCGGTCATCGCGGCGAAGCTCCGGATGTGGCCGACGCTCTGGACCAGGCGCGGGCACGTCAGGCAGCCGACGGCGAAGCCCAGGAAGTAGGCCGAGCCCATCGTTCCGATCGCGAGGGTCGACAACGCCTCGGCCTGGGCGCGAACGGGCAGCAGGACGGACTGCAGGCCCTGACCGGTCAGCAGCAGGGCGACGCTCATCAGCAGTACGGAGATCGGAGCGATCGCGTTCATCCGGCGGCGGTCACTCCAGGCGCGCCGTCGCGCGCGCCACCGCGCGCAGGATCGGCTCCATGAAGACGTCGTCGGAGAGGATCTCGCCGATGGCCACCGCGAAGAACTGGATGCCCACGCAGACGAGCAGGAAGCCCATGATCCGGCTCAGCGCGTCCATGCCGACGGGGCCGAGGAAGGACACGATCCGGTTCGCTTCGCGCAGGACGACGAACGAGATCCCGGCCACCGCGGCGATCCCGGTGGCGATGGCGAGGTGGCCCGCGAAGCCTTCCGCGCCCGCGGCCATGCCGATCGTGACGGCGATGGCGCCCGGACCGCTCAGCATGGGCATCGCCAGGGGCGTGAACGCGATCCCAGCGCCCGGACCGTCCTTCTCGACCGGCAGCGGCTCGTCACCGGGCGTCAGCATGTTGAAGCCGATCCGCGCGACGATCAGCCCGCCGGCGATCCGAACCGCTGGCAGCGAGATCCCGAAGAACTGCATGATCAGCGCGCCCGCGACCAGGAAGACGAGGAGCACCCCGGCCATGTAGACGCTCGCCTGGTAGGCGGTCTCGTCGCAGCGTGCTTTCGAGTAGCCCTTGGTGAGGCCCAGGAAGACGACCGCGGTGCTGAAGGGATTGGCGATCGGGAGAAGCGCGATCAGCGTTCCCAGGACGGTCGTGAAGAAAACGCCGATCAAGCCGGTCCCCTCGCTCCTCGCATGCCGAAGACGATAACGAACGCACCCGCTCACGCCTCGCGGGCGTTCACGCACCGCCGTGCCGACGCCAATCGCGCTAGGAGATGCGAGCGACGCGTTCACCGATCGGCGGCGCGAACACGAGGAGCACCCCGAGCAGTGCCAGGGTGAGCGCCGTTCGACCCAGCCCACCCGCGGTGGGCACGGACGGGGCCACCGCGCAGTTTGCCGTCGCGAACCCGAAGCCCGGATCGCCGAGTCCGAGGAAGTCGTCGAAACCGACGGAATCCCATTCGGTGGACGGATCGAAGGCGGGAACGCCGTGCGGCTTGGCGCAGTCGTAGAAGCTCCGGACGAGCGTCTGGTCGCGTGTCGACACCCCGTTGCCGCTCCACTCGGAGCCCGGATCGAACCCGATCTGGCCGATCGCATCGACGATCTGTCCCGAAACCCGGAGCACGACGGCGTCGTCTCCGTTGAAGTTCAGGTCGGTTGTCGTCTGGTCGGCGAGGGGTGCGACGCCGGTGCCGTTCGGATTCGCGAGGACGAATACCTCGCCGGGCTGGAGCATCGCAGGGGAAAGCGAGATGGCGGTCGTGGGCGTCGGCGAGCCGTTTCCGTAGATCTCGACCTGGGCGTCCGTGAGGTCGACGGCCGTTGCGGAGATGGCATTCTGGATCTCGACCGCCTTGTTGTTTCCCGAGCCCTCGACGTACTCCGAGAACACGAGCGATTGGGCATGCGCGATCGAACTCCAGAGCAGACCGAGAGCGAGCGCCGGAACGAAGAGTCGGAGGGGGGCGTGGAGCATCGACGGCATCGGGGAGATCCTCCTGGATCGCTGCCAGTATATGCGGGCCAGAGCCCGATCGGCGCTGCCTGCTGCGGTGCACTACACCACTGATAAGATAGATTATGTCAAATATGGGATCGGGTCGGATCCGCGGGACAGGCTCAGGTCGACCTCGCCGAAAAGCCCTTCTGGATGGCCCTGATGGCCCGAATGGGCAGAAATCCGTTGAGTTCCGACTGACTCGTCAGTAGGCTGATCTGCATGGCCCCTGGCACATCGATTCCCCCCTCGATGTCGAGTCCGCGCGGCGATGAACGCCGTGACGAGGTCCTGCGCGCCGCCATCGACGTCTTCGGCGAAGCGGGCTTCTCCGGCGGACGGATCGACGACGTGGCTCGTCGCGTGGGCATCCGTCGGCCCTCGGTCCTCTACCACTTCCCGGACAAATCCACGCTCTACCGCGCAGCACTCGCGCGGGTGGTCACCGAGATCACCGACCGGGTCGTCGCCACCGAATCCGAGCCCGCCGGACGTCTGGAGACGATCGTCGATCGCTGGGTCGACTTCGTTCTCGAGCATCCGTGGGCGGCGCGTCTGCTGCTGCGCCAGATGATCGAGGAAACCCCCGGTGTGGCACCGGACGAGACCGTCGGCCCGGTCTCGACGCTACTGGCCTCGCTCCAGAAAGCGCTCGACGATCGCGCGGTCGGTCGCGTCGACGCGAGCGAGTTCGCTTTGATCCTCTCCAGTACGACTCTCGTCTGGGTTGCGTCGAACCGCGCGGTCCAGGACACGCTGGGCCTTCGGACGCTCGCGCCCGAGGCCGTCGAGCGTCACCGCGCGATGCTCGGCGCACTCGTCCGACAGCTCGTCGAAGCCGCGGCGGTCGCCGATGATCCCGCCGAGGCCGCTGCGAACGCCCCGATCACGGCGTCGGGAGCCGGCCCGCGTGTCCGGCTCGAGGATTCGCCCGTTCCCGCCATGCCCAGCCGAAGGACCACCCCATGATGAAGGCGCCGACGCCCTGCTCTCCTCGTTCTCGGCTCCGTACGTTATCGGTGGTGCAGGTCCTGATCGTCTTCGGACTCGCCGCGCCGGTCCTCGCCGAAGACGCGTCGCTCGCCCCCTTCAGCGGTCAATGGGCGCGAATCGTGGACGAGGTGGCGGACGAGGCGCGCCTCGAGAGCATCGGGACGGCGACCGGCGACCTCTCCTGGATCGTCCGGAAGATGGCGACGGGTGTGCTCGAGAAGACGACGAGCCCGCCTCGGGAGCTCGCGTTCGAGTGGGACGGTGAAGCGCTTCACCAGCGCGTGCGGGGGCCGAACGGGGAATACGATCGGCCGGTCGATCCCGGTGCCGGCCCGACCCGCCAGACGGATCCACGGGGCGAAGAGACGACGATCGAGTGGCGGCGGACGACGGAGGGCCTCGAGGTCCATTGGCAGCAGTCCCAGGCCTTCGGTCGCAATCTCTACCGGGTCGACGAGGTCAGCCAGACCCTTCATGTCGAGCACCGCATCCAGGTGACCGCGATCGACGGCATCGACGAGATCGTCTACGGCGCGCGCTTCGGGCGCATGACCCTGCCGCCGGTTTCGGCCGCACCGCTCGCGCCGCCCGGCTCGGGCGACGGCGTCGACGTCCGCTGACTCACCCTCACCCCTCCCCCACCGCCGCCGTGGCGAACCGCGGCCGTGCTGGCGCGCCGCCCTGAGCCCCTGCGATGCGCGTCTGAAACGAGTGTTTTTACCCTCGTTTTTGGGATTCGCGCTCATCTCGTCGCCGAAGACTGGCCGCGAGCGCGCCGAACGGCTACAAGCACGGGCGATTCCTGTGCGCAAATCAGGCTTTGTGCACGGTGATCTCGAGAGGGATGCATGGCGGCCAGCAAGAAGAAGGCGGCGAAGAAGCCGGCGAAGAAGAAGGCTGCAGCCAAGAAGAAGGCTGCAGCCCCCAAGAAGAAGAAGGCTCCGGCCAAGAAGAAGGCCGCCAAGAAGCCGGCCAAGAAGGCGGCTGCGAAGAAGAAGGCGGCTGCGAAGGCCAAGGCACCTGCCAAGAAGGCGGCCGCGAAGAAGAAGGCGGCGCCGAAGAAGGCGGCCGCGAAGAAGAAGGCGGATCCGAAGAAGGCCGCCACCCGGAAGGCGCCGAAGAAAGCCGCCGCGAAGTCGGAAAAGGAAGCGTCCAAGAAGAAGGCCGCCGCCAAGGGCAAGGCGGCTTCCAAGGACGGGGCCACGCCCGCCAAGAAGGCGAAGCCGAAGAAGGCCGTCCAGCCCTCGGGTCCGCGCCACCCGAAGCTCGGGTACAAGTGGACCTGCTTCGAGTGCGCCGCGAAGTTCTACGACCTCGGTAAGGAAGAGCCGATCTGTCCCAAGTGCGGCGCTGACCAGCGCGATCGGCCGCCGGAGGCTCCGAAGCCCGTCTCCGAGGTCCCGAAGCCGAAGGTCGTGCGTCCGATGGCGCAGCTCCTCGACGACGAAGAGCCGCAGCCCTCGCCCGACGACGAGGTCGAAGAGACCAAGGCGCCCGGCGAAGAGATGTTCGACGACACCGAGGCCGACGACGGCGGCCTCGACATCGACGACGACGCGGGGCCGGACGAAGGCGCCGACCCGCCGGAGATCGACGAGCTCTAGCCGGGCCCGATCGACACGCGAATCAGATCGTCGTGAGCCGCTTCACGTGGCGCATGAGGCCCTGGCCGAGGTTCGCCCGCAGCTCGAGCTCACGGTCGAGCTCGCTGAGCTCGTTCTGTCGCTCGGCGACGCCCGCAGCGGCCCGACGGATCGCGCGGCTCGTGTGGGCGGTCTGCGCGAACTGCTGGACGTTTCCGGAGACCGATCCGAGGTCGCCCTTGGGTCGCGTGCGCTGGCGCTTCACCGCCTCGAACTTCGCTTCGGAGCCGACGAGCTCGGATTCGAACGCGTCGCGAAGCGCCTGGATGTCCTCGGTCGAGTAGCTCTCGTAGGGGCGGTGGCCCTCGGACTGGCGCTCGATCTCGAGGTTGCGGTGATAGTTGAAGCCACCCGCGCCGACGAGCAGCACGAGCAGGAAGAGCAGCGAGCCGCTGGCGCGGCCCGCCGTACGGCGAGCGTCGTGTCGGGAAACGGTCATCGCGGACCTCCGAGGCGCGCGAGGGCGCGCGGCACTCCCCGATTCATCGGCGACGGTCGCGCCCTGCTCAACCGGTGCCCCCGTTTTTTCAGCGGGGAACGGCAGCCCGCGCGCAGCGCGCACGCAGGACGCCGGAAGCGCGCCGAAGGCGTCGCGGCTCGCGCGCAGCGAGCACGCCGCGCGCCCGAGCAGTCTCAGTAGAGAAGCCGGTAGGCCTGCAGGCTGCGCATGACGCGCTTCACGTAGCTCCGCGTCTGCGAGTAGGGAATCGCTTCGACCCACTCGTCGTCGGGGCGCGCATCGCCCTCGACCCAGTCGGTGACCACGTGCGGGCCGGCGTTGTAGCTGGCGATGGAGGCCGACAGCTTGGTCGGGAATTGCGCCGAGAGTTCGGCCAGGTAGAACGAGCCGAGCTCGATGTTCGTGCGCGGATCGAAGAGATCATCGGGATCGAAGCCGCGGCGCCCGCTCCGGTCCGCGAGGCGCGCGCCGGTCTCGCGCATGATCTGGAGCAGCCCCCGCGCGCCGACCGGGGACACGACCTTCGGCCGGTAACCGCTCTCCTCGCGCATGATCGAATACACGAGCTCCGGATCGACGCTGCCCTCGTCGGCGGTCGCCTCGTCGACGAGCCCCTCGAAGGCCGAGGGCCAGGCGTACCACCAGAGCTCCTCGAGGCCGGCGACCGGGCCCCGCGCGAGATTCGCGCTGTAGGCGTCGACGATCACGCGCTGGGCGCGATTGAAGTCCCCGGCCGAGGTCAGCAGCCGCGCGAGCTCGACGCGATCGTCGAGGCCGCGGGCGCGGCGCGTGAGCGACGCCGTCTCCTCGGCACCCGCCTCCGCCAGCCCCGCCTTCATCAGGATCCGGACCCGCTCGAGGGCGCTGCCCGGGAGCGCTGCTCGCCCGACCGAGATCGCGTGCGCGGGGCGGGCCACGTCCTGCCGCCCGGTCGCGATCCGCGCACGCCAGCCGTAGTAGGCGAGCGGGAACTCCTCGGCGATCTCCGCGAGGATGGCGTTCGCCTCCTCGGGCCGCCCGGCCTTCTCGAGCGCGCGAGCGTGCCAGTAGCGCGGCCGCAAACGGTCGATCGGATGGGAGGTCGCGTCCGCCAGGGCCTCGAAGCGCTTCGCGGCCTCCGCGTGCCGGCCGAAGCGGTAGTCGCTCCAGCCGAGCCGCCAGAGCGCCGCCCGCTTGTTGCCATTGCCCTTCGGATCGTTGGCCAGGATCTCGAAGTGCGCACGTGCCTCGTCGTCGCGATCGCGCCCGTCCAGGAGGAGCGCGGCGAGGTAGTGGGCGCGCATCTGGTTGGGCCCGGACTTCTTCGCGAGCTTCTCGAACGCGGCGATGGACTCCGGTACGCGGTCCGCCCGGGCCATCGAGCGCGCCGTCCAGATCGGCGTGTCCCCCGTCTGCGGCAGCGCTTCGAAGGCGGCGACGGCTTCCGGATAGCGGCGCATGCGGAAGAGCGTCTGGGCGCGCTGCTTGCGGGCGCGACGGGTCTCGGCTTTGGGCAGTCCCATCGCGAGCGCACGATCGTAGGCCTCGAGGGCCTCGTCGTTCATGCGCTGGCGGAAGAGTCGGTCGCCGCGACGCCGCCAATCGCTGGCGCGGCGCAGGCGCTCGCCCAGGTGCGCTTCGATCACGTCGAGGCGATGACTCGCCTGCTTCGCCTCGTCGGTCGCGGGGTGCGCATACCAGAGAAGGCGCCAGGTGATCCCTGCGGCGCGGTCCTCGCCGGAGCGTTCCTCGCTCCGCGCGACCTTCCGGAGCAGCGCGGCGCGCTGGTCGTCCTCGTCGGTCGCCGAGAGCGCCGCCGCCCAGGCCTCGCGGGCCGCGGCCTCGTCCCGGGTCCGGACCAGGGCCTCGCCGACGAGCTCGTGGAGCGGAGCGCGCAGCGGCGTCTCCGCGAACTCGGAGAGCGTCGCCGTCGCGATCTCCCGGGCCTCGGTCGGGCGACCGCGGTCGAGCTGCAGTCGCGCGCGCAGGAGCCCCGAGTGGTCGCCGACGATCGGGTGCCGCAAGCCGATCTGGGCGTAGAGCCAGTCGGCGTGGGCATAGTCCTCGGCCTCGATCGCCGCGGCCGCCGCGCGGAAGAGCGCCGCCGGGTCGTCGAGCATCGCCTGGCTCTGTGCGCGCAGGACGGCATCCGCCGGGGGCGTCGGCAGGCCGCCCGGCACGTCGGCCGCGACCGCTGCGTCGGGATCGAGGGGGGGCACCTCCGTCGACTCCGCGCCCCGTTCGGACACCGATTCCACAGGCGCCGGGACGACGGTCGCGCCGGATTCGAGCGGCGGCTGGATCTCGCCGTCGACCCGCGCCGAGACGACGCTCGACAGCAGGCCCGTCGCGACGAGGGCCAACGCGATCGCGCGGATCCCGCGGCCTGCCGCGTGGCCCTGCGTGTCCTGCGTCCCCTGCGTCATCGTGACCATCCTCGCCGACTCCTCATCGCCGCCGTCGCATCCGGACCTCCGATTCTGGCCCTGCATGCGATGCTGTCAATCGGACCGATTCCACACGGCGTTTCGTCCAGGGAACGAAGCAAAGCGGGGACGCCGGCCTCGGAAGTGAGTGGCCCACATTGAGGTGAAGGGCACGCAAAGTTACCGTTCACCCGCTTTGCTCCCCCACCCGATCCATTCCGCGTTGCGGAGGCCCCTCGTGGGGTTGGCCGGCCTGCTTGCGGGTCTCCTGCTGGCGTGTGTGCCCGAACCCGCGACGCGCCCCGCTCCCGCCAGCACCGCCGAGGCCGGCGCAGAAGTGCCCGGGGCGCTTCGTCCCGATGCCGGATCGGCCGAGGCCGCCCCCCTCGCCCGCGGCCTCTGGATCCTCGCCGAGGGCAGCGAGCGCGTCCTCGACGCCCCTCGCGAACGCCTCGGCCCCCTGCTGGATCGCGCGGCTCGACTCGGCGCGACGGATCTCTTCGTCCAGGTCTACCGTGGAGGGCGGGCCTTCTACGCTGCCGGGCCCGGGATCGAACGGACGCCTGCGGTCGACCCGCTCGAAGCGGAGGGCGTCGACGGCCTGCAGCTGCTCCTCGACGCCGCCCGTGCGCGGGGCTTCCGGGTGCACGCCTGGGTCAACGTGCTCTCGCTCTCGACCCGACGCGACGCGGCGTTGATCGGGCAGCTCGGGCGCGAGGCGATCCTCGTGGATCGGTCCGGTCGGTCGGTCCTCGACTATCCGGACTTCGACGTGCCGCAGCCCGATCGACGGTACTACCGGATGGGCACGCGGGGGCTCTATCTCGATCCCGCGGTGCCGGCGGTTCGCGACCGGCTCGTTTCGACCTTCGTCGATCTGCTCCGCCGCTACCCCGACCTCGATGGTCTCCACCTCGACTACATCCGGCATCCTGGCGTCCTCCCCTTCGCCCCCGGTTCGCGATTCGGGGTGGGCCTCGAGTTCGGGTACGGCGCGGTCTCGCGTTCCCGATATCGAAGCGAGACCGGGCGCCCCGATCCGATCGACGGCGCCGGGCCCGGTGTGGTTCGCGGCGCCAACGCCTGGGACGCCTGGCGAAGGGAACAGGTCACGCAGCTCGTCGAAGCGATCGCGCAGAACGCGCGGGCGACGCGGCCGGGCCTGGAGATCTCGGCGGCGGTCATCGCGTACGACGATCGGGCGTACCTTTCGTTGGCCCAGGACTGGCGGGGCTGGCTTCGATCGGGGGCCCTCGATCGCGCGATTCCGATGGCGTATACGCTGGACGACGCGCTGTTGCTGAACCAGCTCGAGAGCTACGCCGGCTGGCCCTATGCCGATCGCATCTGGCCGGGCCTCGGCGTCTGGCTCTTCGACGACGCGCCGGAGCGGGCGCTCGACCAGCTGGCCCAGCTGCGCGAGCTCGGCTTCGGGGGGGAGGTCCTGTTCTCGGACGACGCGATCGCGCAGAGCCCGGCCCTCCTCGACGCCCTCGCGACGACGGCACCCGCGCGCCGCGAGGAGACGCGCCCTTGACCTCTTCGTGCCGGGAGGCGGACCCGCTCGCGGTCCTCGAGGACTACGACTTCGAGCTGCCCGAATCGTCGATCGCCCAGGTGGCCCTCGAAGAGCGGGACGCGGCGCGTCTGCTCCTGCTCGACCGGGAGACCGGCGCGCGCGTCGCTGGCGGCGAGGACGTCCGGGTCCGGGATCTCGTCGGCTGGCTTCGCCCGGGCGATCTGTTGGTCGTGAACGCGACGCGGGTGCTCTCCGCGCGCCTGGTCGGTCGCAAGGCGAGTGGCGGGGCCGCCGAGGCGCTGTTGCTCGGTCCGGATCCCGAGCGTCCCGGGACCCACCGCGCGCTCGTGAAGTGCACCGGTCGCGTCCGCGAAGGCCTCGAGCTCGTGCTCGGCCGCGGCGACGGGCTGCCGGCCACGATCGAAGCGCTCCACGGGCGCGGGGAAGTGTCGTTGCGTTTCGCGTCGGACGCGGATCCCTATTCAGAAGGACAGGCGCCGCTCCCCCCGTACATCCGACGCGAAGGGGTGGACGACGCCGAAGCGGACCTCGAGCGCTATCAGACGGTCTACGCGCGCGAGCCCGGGGCGATCGCGGCACCGACGGCGGGACTCCACTTCACGCCCGCGCTCCTCGCGGCCCTCGAAGGGCGCGGCATCCAGCGCGCCGAAGTCGTCCTGCACGTGGGCGCAGGGACGTTCCGCCCCCTCGACGACGAAGCGATGACCAGCGGCCTGCTCCACGAGGAGGCGTTCGTCCTGCCCGAGGAGACGGTGGCGGCGGTCGAGGCGACGCGTGCGCGCGGCGGCCGGGTCGTCGCGGTGGGGACGACGAGCGTGCGGGTGCTCGAGAGCCAGGTCGGCGAGGACGGCCGGCTCGCGGCGGGACGCGGCACGACCCGGCTCTTCCTCCGGCCGGACGGGGCGCCCTTCCGCGTCGTCGACGCCCTCCTCACCAACTTCCATCTTCCGCGCTCGTCGCTCCTCCTGTTGGTCGCGGCCTTCGTCGGTCGCGAGCCGATGCTCGAGGCCTATCGGGCGGCGATCGCCGAGGGGTTCCGGTTCTACTCGTACGGCGACGCGATGCTGATCGCGCCCGGTCTCGCCGAGATGGCGAAGGAGCGCTCATGAGCGTGATCACCCGCGCCGAGGGCTTCGCGCTCGAAGTCGTGGACCGGGAAGGTGCGGCGCGGCGCTCGCGGCTCACGACGCCCCACGGCGTGATCGAGACGCCGACGTTCATGCCGGTCGCGACGTATGGCGCGGTTCGCGGCGTGAGCTTCCAGGAGCTCGCCGAGGCGGGCGCGCAGATCCTGCTCTCGAACACCTACCATCTCCATGAGCGCCCGGGAGAGGAGACGGTCGAAGCCCTGGGCGGTCTGCACGGCTTTACCGGTTGGGACGGGCCCTGGCTCACGGATTCCGGCGGCTTTCAGGTCACGAGCCTCGCCGACCGCGCGAAGATCGACGAGGAGGGCGTGACCTTCACGTCGCCCCTCGACGGACGCCGTCGCCAGCTCACGCCCGAGAACACCATCGCCATCCAGGAAGCCCTCGGCTCCGACATCGCGATGGTCCTCGACGAGTGCCTGCCGATCGATCACGACGAATCCGGACGAACCGACCCGCGCGAGATGCAGCGGGCCATGGAGCGGACCCTGCGCTGGGCGGAGCGCGCCCAGGCGGCGCGCCGACGCTCGCAGCAGGCGGTCTTCGCGATCGTCCAGGGCGGGGCCTCGGAGGCGCTTCGGCGTGCGAGCGCCGAGGCGACCGCGGGGATCGAGTTCGACGGATACGCCCACGGCGGCCTCGGGCTCGGCGAGAGCCGGGAGGAGCGACGCGCCGCCGTGGCGACCGCCAATGCGGCCCTGCCCGACGACCGCCCCCGCTACCTGATGGGTCTCGGCCGCCCGATCGACCTCCTCGACGGGGTGGCCGCGGGGGTCGATCTCTTCGACTGCGTCGTGCCCACCCGCAATGGTCGCCACGGCCTCGTGTTCACCTCCGAGGGCACGATCAGCCTGCGCAACGCCGGCTACGCCCGCGACCAGGACCCGATCGATCCCGCCTGCACCTGTCCGGCCTGCCGAAATCACAGCCGGGGCTACCTGCGCCACCTGGTGAAGACCGGTGAGTCGCTGGGCCGCCGACTCTCCGCGCTCCATAACCTCACGTATTACTTGAACCTTCTCACGCGGGCGCGGGAGGCGATCCGCGCGGGCCGTTTCGCGGCGCTCCACGCCGAGGTCGGGGCGATCGCGGACGTTCGGCTCTAGCGGGGCCGCTCGGCGGGCCCGAGGGCGGGTGCGCAAACCGGCACATCCGTGCTGCTCAAGGCCTGCTTGCGATTCACCGATTCAACTTCTGATGCTGTATCGGAAAACGCGGCCGGACGATGCGAGGATCGGAGGACACGGCGTGGTGAGCACTGGGCTCGCTCGCCTCGGTCCGTCCCACGTCGCGGGGGCGATGGTGCTCGTCCTCGGGCTGGGCGCTGCCGCCCTCGGACTCTCCGCCGGATGGACGGCCCTGCTCGTCGCCGTCGCCGTGTTCGTCGGCGCGCGTCGTGTCGAGGACGCGATGGCGCGGGCGCGTGATGCGGCGGACCGGGTCGTCGACCAGGCGATCGGCCTCGAGTCCCCTCCCGTTCCCGACGACGTACCCGAGCGCTGGCGGGAGGAGTGGCCTGCTCGGGCGGCCCACCTTCGCCAGGCGGAGACCCTCCTCTGGCGCGCTACCGCCCTGCCGCCGCTCGTCGACGAACGCCTGGGGCGCCTGACCGACGCAGCCAGTCGTCAGGAAGAAGCCATCGAAGAAACCGCCTCGCTGGTCGCGAACATGCGTCAGTCGATGCGGGAGGTCGCCGACCAGGTCGAGAAGCTCGAGGATTCGTCCGACCAGTCGGCCGCTTCGGTCCTCCAGCTCGGGCAGTCCGTCGACGAGGTCGCCGATAGCACGGCCTCCCTCCATGAGCGGGTCGACTCCTCGACGAGCTCGGTCCACGAGATGAGCGCTTCGATCCGACAGGTCGCCACCAGCGCCGAGCAGGTCCAGGGCATGGCCGAGTCGACCGCGGCCGCGGTCAGCCAGATGGATCGGTCCATCCAGGAAGTGTCGAACCACGCGGTCGAGGCGGCGACGCTGACCGATCGCGCTCGCGAGGGCGCCACCGACGGTCGACAGGCCGTACAGTCCACGATCGAGGACATCGAGCGGATCTCCACCCTCACCAGCGACGCGATGGAGCGACTCGACGGTCTGGTCGGCCGGATCTCCCAGATCGGCAGCATCCTCGGTGCCATCGACGAGATCAACGACGAGACCAACCTGCTCTCGCTCAATGCCGCCATCATCGCGGCCCAGGCCGGCGAGCAGGGCAAGGCCTTCCTCGTCGTCGCGAACCACGTGAAGACCCTCGCGAAGCGGACCGCCTCGTCGACCCACGACATCGAGCGGCTGATCGGCGGAATCCACGAGGAATCGAGCCGGGCGGTCGACGCGATGCGGGCGGGGATCGAGGCCGTCAAGACCGGCGTCGAGCGTTCGCGCGGCGCCGGGGTCGCCCTCCAGACGATCGAGGAAGCCTGCAGCGACGCGAGCGAGCGCGTCGCCGAGATCGCGAGGTCCACCGCGGAGCAGTCCCGCAACTCGAAGGGCGTCGCCGAGACGACCCTCCAGACGTCCATGCAGATCCAGCAGATCTCCGAGGCGATCGAGGAGCAGCGGAGCGCGAGCGAGTCGTTGCTCGCGAACTCGGAGGTCGCCCTCACCAGCTGCCTGAACGTCCACCGCGCCACCGACGAGCAGCGCGCGACCAGCCGCCACATCACGACCACGATCGCCGCGATCAGCGAGCGGATCCGCGACATCGGTGAGCAGACGCGGAATCACGCCGAAGCCAGCGACTCGACGAGCGCGGCGGTCATGCGCCTGCTCGACAACGCGCAGGAAGCCGCCTCCAACGCTGCCCCCATCCGGGAGCTCTTCGACGAGCTCGCGCCGGCGCCGAGCGGCGGCGAATCGGCCTCGGACGGCGCCTAGCGCCGATCGGGATCGAGGGCGACCGCGAAGCCCGCGTGTTCCGGAAGCGTGTCGCCCAGCGCGGCGGGGACCACCTCGAGCCGCTCCGCCTGCTGGGGCCAGAGTCGCTCCGCGAGTCGCGCACGCAGGGGGGCGAAACAGAGCGCCTCGCCGGCGGCCACGGCGATGGTCCCGAGCACGATCCGACGGGGCTCGAGCAGCATCACGATCGTGGCGATCCCCTGCGCGAGATCGTCGAGCCAGATCCCGAAGACCTCGTTCGCCCAGGGGTCGCCTGCGCGTGCCGCCTCCACGACGTGTTCGGGCCGGAGGGCCGCGCGATCGCCGCCGGCCCGGTGAACCGCTTCCGAATCCGCCGGCGCGATCGTGCGGAGATGATCCCGCCAGGCATTGCCGCCCGTGTACGCCTCGAGACAGCCACGCAGCCCACAGGCACACAGGCGTCCGCCCGCGACGATCGGGATGTGACCGGGCTCCCCCGCTGCCCCGAAGGCCCCTCGGATCAGCCTCCCCTCCGAGAGGAATCCACCGCCGACGCCGGTCGACATCGTCAGGTAGACCAGGTCGTCGGTGCCCTGCCCGGCCCCGAATCGCGCCTCGGCGAGCGCCGCCGCATTCCCGTCGTTCTCGATCCGCGTCGGTGCGCCGAGCGCCTCCGCGAGAACCTCGGCCACGGGGACGTCACGCCAGCCCGGCAGATTGGGGGGATTGATCAGCACCCCGGCGCGCGGATCCGTCGGCCCGGGAACCGAGACCCCGATCCGCGTGAGCGCCTCGCGCGGGACGTCCGCCTCCTCGAGCAGCAAGCGGGCCTCGTCCACCAGAGCGTCGAGATCTGCCCTCCAGTCGCCCGAGAGCGGCATGGGCCGGCGTCTCGACGCACGTGTCCGTCCCTCGGCGTCGCCCACCGCCAGCACGACCTTGGTGCCTCCGATGTCGATCCCGAGCAGCAACGCCCTGTCCTCCGCGGGCCGGATGCCCTCCGGGGCTCCGGCGCAAAGCTATCACAATCCCGCTGAAGAACCGGAGCGGTCCCGCCGATGAGAATGACATTCACCGCCGGGGACCTGCGGCACATGCTGCGTGTTCCCGGTCACGTTCTCCGGAGATCCGCCATGACGTCGACCGCCTTCCGCTTTCCGGCCCGCGCCCTCGCCCTGATCGGCCTCGTCGCCCTCGTCCTCGCGAGCACGGGCTGCGCCTTCGGTGAGTTCCGCCCGACGGATCCCTTCGACCGCCAGCTGAGCCTCGACCGGGCGCAGCACCGCTACACGGTGCTCGTCCGCTTCTCCGACTTCGCCCGCGCCGGCGCCTTCGTCGCCGAGGAGCACCGCGAGGAGTTCGCGCGCCGGATGAAGGCGCTCGATGACGCGCGCTTCACCGACTACGACTCGGAGAGCGTCGAGCTCGACGAGGAGAAGGAGAAGGCGACGGTTCGCGTCACGTACACGATCTACACGCCTTCGCTGCCCTACGAGGTCGAGGTCGCCGAGATCCAGGAGTGGAGCCGCGACGGGATGGGCAACAACTGGCGGGTCGTCTCGACCTTCGAAGGTCTCCAGCAGCTCGTCGCCAACTGACCCACGGATCCTCTCACGCCCCCGCCTCGAGTGATCTCCATGTCGAAGAAATCGCGCATCCTGCTCATCGATGACGTCCCGATGTTCCGTGAGCTGGGGCAGGTCTTCCTGTCGCGTAGCGGACCGGTCGATCTCGCCGACTCCGGGGTCTCCGCCTTCAAGAGCGCCGAGCATCGCCCGCCGAGCGTGGTGATCGCGGACATGCACCTGCCGGACATCGACGGGGCCGAGCTCTGTCGCCGCTTCAAGGAGAACCCGGGCCTGGGCTGTCCTCGCGTGGTCCTGCTCGCACGGCCGGACGCACCGGAGGACCACGCGGAGGCGGTTCGCGCCGGGGCCGACGACGTGCTCTTCAAGCCGCTCGAGCGCGACGCGTTGATCAACGCCGTCCGCCGCCTCGTCGACTTCGACACGCCGCGCGGTCTCCCGCGCGCCCAGATCTCCGAGCGCATCGAGATCACGACCCGCGGCCGGCAGATCGAAGGGACGCTCCGCAACGTGAGTCGAGGCGGCGTCTTCGTCGACGCGGCCCTCGAGACGACGCTGGCCGAGGAGGTCGCGCTCTCCTTCAGCCTCGAGGGCAACGGCTTGGTCGCCCCGACGGCTCGCGTGGTGTGGGCGGAGCACGGTGAAGACGGCGTCGACCACGTCGGCCTCCGTTTCCTCGAGATCGATGCGCAGACCGTCGAGCGCATCGACCACTACGTGAGCGATCACTTCCCGCGTACGCCCAGCCTGCCCGCCTAGCGCGGTCCAGGCGCGGCGCCCGCCCTCCCCAGGAGACTCCCATGACGCTTCCGATCCGTTTCGTCCGTCGTACGGCCGCGCTCGTCCTCGCCGTCGCGCTCTCGCTCTCCGCGGGCCTCGCGTTCGCCGAGACCGAGGAAGAGATCCTCGCCAAGCGGACCCAGTGGCAGGAGCGCTACCGCGTCGCCCTCGGCAATCGCGAGATCCTGAAGGACAACATCGCGAAGCTGCGCAAGAACTATGCGCAGGCCCAGCGCCGGAACTACCCGCGCGGCGGCGCGCGGGAGGCGTTCCTGACCCAGGCCCAGGAGCAGGAAGTGCTGCTCGAGGAGACCGAGCAGGAAATCGAATCGATTCGAGAGGAAGCGCGGGCCGCGAGCATTCCGCCGGGCTGGCTCGCCGAGGTCGAGGACGAGTCGTTCGAGCGTCCCTCGCAGCCGGCCGCTCCGTCGAGCGACGAAGAAGAAGTCGATCGCGAAGGGCGGAATCCGATCTACTTCGACGACGACGACGACGCGTAGTCGTTCGGGGTCGCTCGAGGATTCGAAGACCGTCTCCTGAGGCAGGCGACGTCCCGCAGAGGCGAACCTCCGCGGGACGTGCCTCTCGACCTAGTAGTCGAAGTCACTCTCGGACATGGCCTTCAGCGGTCGCTGTCGGCGTTCGCCCTTGATCACGGACACGACACGGTCGCCCTTCTTGACGATCGTAAAGTGTCGGGTGGCCAGGCTGTCCTTCGGCTTCATGCGTCGACTCTCGATCACGGTCGGCTCGTCGGAGCCGTCGTCCATCCCGGTCGGGATTCGGAGAGAGACGCCATTGCGTCCGGACCGCGTGGTCCCGCCGGTCACGGCGACGGTGTAGTCCATCGACGTTCCTGCAGCGACCACGGCCCCCGCGACGGCGCCTTCCGGTGCCGTTCGAAGCGAGTCCCGTCGTGCGAGGATGCGATCCTCGTACGACTCCTTGGACTTCTCCACGTCGATCTCGGTGTAGCGCTCGTAACGCGAGAGCTTCCCCATCGATCGCCGCTTGGCTTCGTCGCGGTGCTTCGCCGGGATTCGCTTGGAATCATCGGTGAACGCGTAGGTCCCGTCTTCGGTTACCCACGAGTACACGTTGCCGGCAAAGGCGGGCCCGGCCAGACCGACGACCAGAACGGCTCCGAGGAGGAGACGTCCGAATCGCATCCCAGTCTTGACCTTCAGCATGAGCAATGCCTCCATGTCGAATCGTGGAGGCGGGCTCGCGATTGTGGCCGGTTTTCGGGACCGGTGCGCAGCAGTTGCACCCGCCCTGCCGATCCCCCGGGAGAGCGCGCCCCGCGCGTCGACTCGACGTCGACCCGGCGGTTCGCTTTGCTCCCGAGGATGGTACCCGTCGACCGCTCCCCGGGGTCTCTCGATCCTCGACTCGAATCCGCCCTGGCGGACGCGCGCGCGCTGGCGCCCTTGATCGAAGCGGAGGCCGAAGCGTCGGAAGCGGCGGGTACGCTCACCCCGAAGGTCGTCGAGTCGTTTCGGGAGGCCCGGCTGTTGCGTGCGTTCCTGCCCGGGGAGCTGGGTGGGGACGAGATCCCGCCCGTGGCGCTCGTCGCGCTCGTCGAGGAGGTGGCCCGCCAGGACGGCTCGGCGGGCTGGTGCTTCGGCATGAACGGGATCATCACCGGCATCTGCGCTTCGCGCCTCTCCGACGCGGGCATCGACCGCATCTACGGCGACGGGGATCCGACGCGGATCCTGATGGCCGGCGGCTTTCCTCCGCAGGGTCGCGCCGTACGCGAAGGGGACGCCTGGCGCGTTTCCGCGGACATGCGCTTCGGCTCGGGGATCCTCCACGCGGACTTCGTCGTCTGCACGACCCTCGAGATCGTGGACGACCAGCCGGTGATGGACGGCGCGATGCCGCGGATGCGGACCTTCGTCGTCCCGCGCGAGGACGTCCGGGTGACCGACAATTGGCAGGTCTCGGGCCTCGAGGCCACCGGCAGCTGCGACTACCACCTGGACGACCAGCTGCTCCCGGACGAGACGAGCTTCATCGCGAGCTCCCCCGACGCTCTGCGCGGTCCGGCGCTCTACGACCTGCCGATCCTGTCCGTCGCGAACGCGCCCCATACGGGCTTCGCCCTGGGCGTCGGTCGCCGTGCCCTCGAAGAGGTCGCCGAGCACGCCGGTTGGCGGCAGCGCCTCGCGAGCCGCTCGAAGCTCGCCGAGCGGGGCGCCTTCCAGCAGGCCTACGCGCGGGCGCGCACGCGGCTGGACGCGGCGCGACACCTCTCGTTCACCCGGTTCAGGGAGCTGGCCGAAGCCGGCGCTCGAGACAGCGGCGTCACCGCCGACGAGCGGGCCAATCTCTCCGCCGCGACGACCTTCGCGTACGAGACCGCGGTCGAGTCGGCGCGGACCGCCTTCGGCGCAGCCGGGGCCTCGGCGGTCTACCGGAACAACCGGCTCCAGCGATGCCTCCGGGACATCGAGACCGGCGCCCAGCACATCGTCCCCTCCGACGAGAGCTGGGAACGCGTCGCGCAGTACTGGCTCGGCCTGGGTGAGCCGGCGATGCTCTGAGCCCCGACATTCCCTTTTGTCGGCGATCGCTTACGCGGCGATTGACAAAACAGCGAAGCCCCATAGACTCCCGCTCCCCTCTCGTAGGGCCTGGATTTGTTGCGGGGTAGAGCAGCCAGGTAGCTCGTCGGGCTCATAACCCGGAGGTCGGGGGTTCGAATCCCTCCCCCGCTACCACTTTTTCTGTTTCGGCAGACGAGGAATCTGTTTCGGCAGACGAGGATTCTGTCTCGACAGACGAAGACAAGACGCCCGGAAGTGGACACGCTTCCGGGCGTTTCTGCGTTCAGGCGACCGGATGTGCCCGCCGCTCTCCGGGAGGGTCGGGACTCCGCTTCACGGACGGGCCTCGAACGCTTCGACGCAGTCTTCGACGGTCGGGCATCGACACGCGATCACCGTCTCCAGCACCGCCTTCATCTGCTCGGCCTCCGCGATCCGGGCCTCGATCTCGGTCAGCTTCCTCTTCGCGAGCCGTCGCCAGAGCTCACCGGGCGGTGTCCTCCGACCGAATCCCGCCACCAGCCGTGCGATCTCGGCGATGCTGAAGCCGGCGTGCTTCGCCAGCTCGATCAGGCTCAGCCGCGCGAGGATCGACTCGTCGTAGACGCGCCGCCCGCTGCGTCGCTCGGGCGGAGGGAGCAGGCCTTCGTTCTCGTAGTAGCGGATCGCGGAGGCGGCGATTCCGCTGCGCTTTTCGACCTCGCCGATCCTCAGCACCGGCATTCCGGACTCTCCCCATCCCGTGTCCGCCATCGCGCTCGTTTCGGAAGGGGCCGACGCGCGGGACCTTGACTTCGAGTGTACTTGAAGTGGCATGCTTCGCTGCGCTCGGGGATCACCCGAACGAGGAGGAGGACGCATGGAATCCGGACCGACGCGACGCGCCGAGGACGGGGGCCTCGATCCCCTCGCCGTCTGCAGCCTGCCCTCTGGCGACCTGGACGAACGACTCGCCTGGATCCAGCGAGAGATTCTTCCCCACGCCACCGCTTCCGAACGGCGGCCGAGGGGACGCGTCATCGAGCTGCGTGACGCGCCTGGACTCGCCGCCAAGCTGGATCACCTGATCTCGCTCGAGCGCGACTGCTGCGCAGGCATCGTGTTCGAACGCGGGGAGACCTCCCGTCCGGATCACCTGCGCCTCGAGATCCGGGGCGTCGATCCCGATGCGTCGGTCTTCGCGGTGCTCGACCCGACGGGCCGGTCGGACGCGACTTCCGTTCGGATCGGGAAGGCCGTCGGCTTCGGCGCAATCGTCAGCTTTCTCGTATGCTGCGTCCTCCCGCTCGCGGCGGGCACGATCTTCGGCGCCGCCGCGGTCGCGCCGATCGCCTCACTGGATGCGCCGGGCCCCATCGCTTTGGGGGCGCTGGTCGGGTCGGCCGCCGCGTGGAGGTGGCAAGCCGTACGCTCCCGCTGCTGAGCGGACGACGCAGGGAGGGGCTCTCCCTGTCTCTGTCTGGAGCGCATGATGCCCGATCGCCTCGCATGCCCCGTCTGCTCGATGGACGACCTCCTCGAAAGGGAGGACGTCTGGGAGTGCACGACCTGCGGCCACGAGTGGTCGCGGGAGCGCGTGGTGCTCGACGCGAACGGACATCCGCTCGCCGACGGAGATGCCGTGACCCTCGTGAAGGACCTGAAGGTCAAGGGCAGCTCGAGCACCCTCAAGGCCGGAACGAAGATCAAGAAGATCCGGCTCGTCGACCCGGCGCAGAACGCGGATCACGACATCGATGCGAAGACGCCGGAGGGGATGGGCGTCCTGATCCGGTCGAAGTGGGTGAAGAAGGCGTAGGCGCCCGATCCTCGAACGACCGCCCCGCGTCGTCGTGCGCCACCCGGCCGAGCCGCGTTTCGAACTCCGGATCGCACGAACGGAAGCCCAGCAGGGAGTGCGCGTCCTTCGGGAGCGTCTTCGCCACGTCGAGCGGAACGGTGAGCGGGTCGTTCTCCTCGGCGCGCATGGTCCGGGCCCAACTCGGATGGAACAGGCGCCCGGACTCCGGGCCATCGCGAGATCGTGGGCCCGGGCTGCGAGCCCCGGTAGCCTTCGGACATGCCCCTCTCGATCGAATCGACCGGACAAGCCTGCGGCGCACGCGTCACGGGCCTCGACCTGACCAAGCGCCAGGGCGACGAGACCGTCGCGGCCCTGCGCGCCGCCTGGCTCGAGCATCACGTCCTCGTCTTTCCCGATCAGCCGATCGACGACGACGACCTGGAGCGCTTCGCGCTCTACTTCGGGCCCTTCGGTCACGATCCCTTCTTCGGGCCGATTCCGGGGCGCGAACACATCGCCGCGATCCGCCGCGACGCCGACGAGACCTCGCCGCTCTTCGCCGAGAACTTCCACTCCGACTGGAGCTTCCAGGAGAAACCGCCCCAGGGCACAGTCCTGCGAAGCGTCGTGACGCCACCGAGCGGGGGCGACACCCTCTTCGCGAATCAGCACGCCGCCTACGAAGCCATGCCGGCGGCGCTCCGCGAGCGGATCGCCGGACTCCGCGCGATCCACTCCGCGAAGATCCCCTATTCGAAGGAGGGGACCTACGGCGAAGGCGATCAGGCGGCGCGGAGCATGGACATCCGCCCCTCGGACGAGGCCCTGGCCGAGTTCGTCCATCCCCTCGTCCGCGAGCATCCCGAGACCGGCCGCCCCGCCGTCTTCAGCACCCTCGGCTACATCGTCGGAATCGAAGGCCTGTCCCAGGACGAAGCGCTGCCGCTCCTCAAGGAAGTCTACGACTGGCAGACCCGCGAGGACGTGATCTACCGCCACGAATGGGCGCCGGACATGCTCGTGATGTGGGACAACCGGAGCGTCCTGCACGCCGCCACCGGCGGCTACGAGGGCCACGATCGGTTGCTCCACCGCACGACGGTCGGCAGCGCCTGACGAGCGCCTCGCGCGCGAGCGCCCCGGCTCAGGCGAAGAACGCCTCGATCGTCTCGCCCATGTAGGCGATCCCCGCATCGTCGATCCCGTGATTCGAGGGCAGGATCAGCCCCTGCTCCATCACGCGATCGCAGTTCCCGAGGCCGCCGGGCGCGATCCGGTGCGGCTTGTCCCGGAAAGCGGGCTGCCGCGCGACGTTGCCGCTCCAGACCATGCGCGTGTCGATCCCGTTCGACTCCATGTGTTTCTGGAACTCGCCTCGGCGAACGCCGGAATCCGGGCGAATCAGGAACGGGAACATGTGCCAGGCGGTCTCGATCCCGGGCGTGACGCGCGGCAGGACGAAGACGTCGGGGCGCTTGGCGAGGATCTCGGTCAGGAGTTCATAGTTGCGCTGGCGCCGGGCGAGGTTCTCCGGGAGCTTCCTCATCTGCACGCAGCCGAAGGCGGCCGAGAGCTCGCTCGGCTCGAAGTTCCACCCGACCTCGTCGAAGATGAAGAGGTCGTCGTACTCCAGACCGTCGAGGTCGCTGAAGAAGGTCCGGGTGCCCTTCTGCGAGCCGAAGAACTTGGGCTCGGAGCGGCGGCCCCAGCGGCGGAGCGTGAGCGCGCGATCGACGAGGGCGTCGTCGTCGAGGCAGACCATGCCGCCGGTCCCGGCGGCGGTGATGATGTGGGAGAGCGCGAAGCTCGTGACGGTGATGTCGGAACGCGTGCCCGTCGGCGTCCCGTCGAGGGTGGCGCCCAGGCAGTCGCAGCTGTCCTCGATCACCTGGAGCCCGTGGCGGTCGGCGATCGCGCGGATGTCGTCCCAGTTCGGGCAGTTGCCGATCAGGTTCGGCGCCAGGATCGCCCTGGTCCGGGGTCCGATCGCGCTCTCGATCTGGTCGACGTCGATCTGGTACGTGTCCTCGGTCACGTCGACCAGGACCGGCACGAGGTTCGTTCGCAGGATCGATGCGATGTCCGTCGAGAACGTGAGGGCCGCCGTCAGCACTTCGTCGCCGGGCTCGAGCCCGAGCAGCTCTACGGCCAGGTAGAGCGCGCTCGAGCCCGAGTTCACCATGATCCCTCGGCGCTTGCCGAAGGCCTCGGCGACGAGCCGCTCCATCTCGCGCGTGTGCCTCCCGAGCCGGAGCGCCCTCGCGCCGCCGCGAAGCACCGAGACGACCGCCTCGATCTCCTCCTCGTCGTGGACGCTCCCCGCATAGTCGATCCGCTTCATCAGGAGCCTTTCTCGCGGTTGAGCGCGAGCGCATCGAGGCCCGACTCGGCGCGGTTCTCGTCGTCGACGGCTTCCGGATAGGCGGGTGTGATCGCGATCCGTCGGATCGTCTCACGCGCCGCGAGGCCGTTCACGACCTGCTCCGCGATCGAGGACGGGTCCATCATGCGCCCGTAGAGATACTCGAGCTTCTGCCACTTCTGGACGATCGGGATCATCCGCTCCATGTCGTTGGCGTGGCCGAATTCCGAGAGCGTGTCGCCGCAGGCGATCGAGGTGAAGCCCACGGCGTGGTGCTCCCCCTGCCACGCCTCGATCAGGCGCTCGAGGGCGATCTTGCTCACGCCGTAGGTGGCCTGGAAGGGGCGCGGCGGGGAGTCGTCGATCGTGATCGACGAGATGACGACCACGCGCCCGCGGGCGGCGTTCAGGTGCTCGATGGCCGCGTTGAGGATGAGGGAGAGGCCGAAGACGTTGGTCGCGAAGATGTCCTGCCACTCCTTTGCCGTGATTCCTTCGATCGGTCCGAAGGTGGAGATCCCGGGCGCGTAGACCACGCCGTCGAGCCCACCGAGCTCGGCCACGGCGGCGTCGACAGCACTCTTGCAGGACGCTTCGTCCCGCACGTCGCACGCCACGGCGAAGGCACGCCGTCCAGTCTCTTCGACAGTCTCGGCGAGGCGCTCGGTTCTCCGCGCCGCGACGCAGACGCGCGCGCCCTCCCGCGCCAACTCGATCGCCGAAGCCTTTCCGAGCCCGGAGCTCGCGCCCAGGACGAGGACTCGTCTTCCTTCCAGTCGCATCGAAACCAGGACCTCCTTCGCCGTTGCTCGGCGGAGGCACACGATATCGGACTGACCGGGTCGGGCTAGACGCGAGCCGTGCGGCGCGGCGCTACGTGCGGGCGCCGATCATCATGACGACGCGCCCGTCCTGCACGATCTCGTCGTGCTGGTTCACGAGCTCGATCGCGAACTCGACGATCCCCATCCCGGGTCGGCTGGAAGACGGCTTGAACGACACGGGCCGATGGCGCGTCCGCAGCGTGTCCCCGACGAAGACCGGGGCGAGAAAGCGCCACCGATCCCCGAGGTGCCCCGCGAATCCCGTCGACGGCATCGAGACCGACAGGAGATCGCGCAGGTAGTCGCCGAACCCCAGGCAGAAGGTCCACATCGGCGGCGCCACCCGCGCCCGGAATCGCCCCGCCTGCGAGAAGGGCTCGTTCAAGTACGCGGGATTCAGCTCCCCCGTGAAGCCCGTCCAGGCGACGAGATCCGCTTCGGTGACCGTCCGCCCGAGGCTCTCACCGCGTGGTCCGTACTCGACCATGTCGTCGGCGTGGATGGGGAGCGGCACTGCGTCCTTCGACCAGGGTGCGATCTCGAGGGGCGCGGGCGCCGGAGGCAGACTCGTTCTGCCTCGGGCGACGCTGACGGACCCGGAGGTCGAGACCTCCCCGTGCTGATTCACCACCTCGAATGCCGTGTCGAGCCGGTCCCCGCCCTCCAGCCCCTCGGTGGCCGGCGCGTCCGCCTCGTGCCAACGGAGCGAAAAGAGGTCGCCGATGTACACCATCTTCCCGAAGCGTACGCGAAAGCCTGCGACGTACGCGTCGCCGTCGCCGATCGCGAGGCGCTCCGGCGCGTGCTGCGCCAACGCACCGAGACTCCAGGACGCGGTGAGGAGTCCGTGGGCGATGGTCCCGCCCATGCCCTGCGCGGGGCCGAAGTCCAGGTCGAAGTGCATCTGCGCGTAGTCGCCGGTCAGGCTCCCGAAGCGCAGAATCGACGCGTCGGTCACGGTCCGGTGCCCGAAGGCTTCGCTCGGTTCGCTCATGTCTTTCCTCGAAGTCCCTCGGGCGCCCTCGGATCCCACCGCCGCGTGCGACACGAGTCACTCCGGATCGACGGCGCCTCCGCCTAACGTGCGACACCTGTGCTGTTTCGTACTCGCCCCGCAAGGGCTTCGATCCCGCGGGATGCGACCGGGTTGAACCCCCAGCGATTCCGCGTCCGATGCGAGTGACACAATACGGTGGACGCCGACGGGCACCTGACGGTATTTTAGCTCCAGGCGTTCTCGACTCGAAGGAATTCCGTATGGACTTCGAGCAGCTCCGAATCTTCCTGGTGCTCGCCGAGGAGCGTACCTTCCTCGGCGCCGCGAATCGCCTCGCGACGTCCCGCTCCCGCGTGCGACGCAAGCTCGACCAGCTGGAGGCCGACGCCGGCACGGCCCTGGTCTCGCGGGAGCAGAGCGGCCTCGTCCTGACGCCGGCGGGCGTCGCGCTGGCGAGGCGCGGACGCGCGCTGCTCGAAGATGCCCGACAGCTGATCTCGCACGTGCGCGAAGTGGGCGAGGAACCGACGGGAATCCTCAAGATCGCGCTGCCCTTCGCGCCGGCGCCGCCAGGCTGGGACGAGATCTGTCACTCGCTCCAGCAGGCCCACCCCAAGCTCGGTCTCGAGTTCATCCATGCGGAGAGGCCGGAAGCGCTTCTCCCCGGTCGAGCCGAGATCGCCCTGGGCTTCTCCGGCGAGCCCCCGGCCGGATGCCGGTCCATGATCGTGGGCGAGTACCCGATCCGACTCGTCGCGAGCGACGTGTACTTGCAGCGTCGTCGCCCGCCGGCGTCCCTCGATCAGCTCCCGTCCCATCGCCTCGCCGTCTGGCGCGGCCCGGAGCAGGCGCCGGAGGAGCTTCGGCTCCGTGAGGGTCGACCCCTGCCGATCGCGCCGATCCTGGTGAGCGACGATCCCCGTGCGATCCAGCGGGCGGTCTCGGACGGCGACGTCCTCGGCGTGCTGCCCGCGATGCCGAGCCTGGACGACCCGAGCCTCAAGCCGCTCTTCACCGAGTCGATCGCCGGCACGGCGACTCTCCGCCTCTCGGTCCCGGAGGTCCTCTCCGACCTGCCCCGGGTCGCGCGCTTCCTCGAGCTGAGCGCCACCCTCCATCCCCAGCCGGGCTGAGCACGTCCCCGGCCGACGCAGCGCGCTTCCAGTAAGCTGATCCTCCGCCCGTAGTTCGAGGAGGAGGAACCGATGGCGAAGCACGACCCGCGACCGGACCGTCCGGCTGCCGACGACACCGAAGAAGGAGGCCTCTCGCGTCGGGGCTTCCTCGGCGCCACCGCCTCCGGCCTCGCCCTCGGCGCGAGCGCCCTCGCCTGCGCGCCCGACGAAACCGACTCGGAACCGGCCTGGGATCGCGAGGTCGACGTCGTGCTCGTCGGGACCGGCACCGGACTCGTCGGCGGTCTGGCCGCGGCCGCCGCGGGCGCGTCGGTCCTCGCCCTCGAGAAGCGGCTGGTCGTGGGCGGCAGTACCGGCCACTCGGGTGGCGTGGCCTGGGTGCCGAACAACCACTGCATGTCGCGCGAAGGCATCGAGGACAGCCGCGAGAACGCGCTGCTCTATTGCAACCGCCTGGCGATGCAGCAGGCCGACGACGAGCTCCTCGAAGCCTTCGTCGACGGTGCGCCGGAGATGCTGCGCTTCGTCGAAGACAATACGCCGCTCACCTTCCGGGTCTCCACGATCATGGGGGACAACGCCGACTACCATCCGGAATGGCCCGGTGCCGTGCAGAAGGGCCGGAGCGTCGAGCCCGTCGTGGAACGCCAGGGACTCCTCGGTCCCGAGCTGATCGAGGGCTTCCGGCAGGGCTTCGAGGCCGCCGGGGGAGAGATCCTGACGGAGACGCCCGTGCGACGACTCGTCGTCGCGCCGGACGCCGACGGACGGTCCCGCGTGGTCGGCGTCGAGGCGGAGCGCGAGGGCAAGCCCTTCCGCGTGCGCGCGCGCCGCGGCGTCCACCTCGCCGCCGGCGGATTCGAATGGGATCCGGAGATGAAGCGGCACTACCTGCGCGGCCCGACGTCGTACACCCTGGGTGCCTCCGGCAACGAGGGCGACGGCATCCGGATGGCGCAAGCGATCGGCGCGGACCTCCGAAACATGAACGAGGTCTGGGGCATCACCGTCTACGTCGGAGAGGCCGAGCCCCTCGCCGAGCATCGCATGGGCGCCAGCCTGAACGCCGAGATCGAGAAGCGCGCGGCGGGCTCGATCGTCGTGAATTCACGCGGCGAGCGCTTCCACAACGAGGCCGCCGACTACGACACGACCTGGCGCAGCTACCACACGTGGGAGAACTGGGGCGAGCTCGGCTACCGGAACCTGCCCGCCTTCCTGCTCTTCGACGGGGCCGCTCGGGAGCGGGGCACGATCGCCGGCCTGCCCGCGGATCAGCCACTCCCGGATTGGGTCGAGAGCGCGCCCTCGCTCGCGGAGCTGGCCGAGAAGCTCGGCATCGACCCGGCGGGTCTCTCGCGCACGGTCGCGCGCTTCAACGCCTTCGCGCGCGACCTGCGCGACCCCGATTTCCATCGCGGCGAGAGCAGCTACGACCGCTACGGCCAGCCGGACAAGGCGATCACCCTGGCGCCCCTCGAGCAGGCCCCCTTCTACGGAGCGCAGGTCGCGGCCGCCGACCTCGGCACCTGTGGCGGCGCGCGTGTCAACGCGAACGCCCAGGTCCTCGATCCCTTCGGTGAGGTGATCCCCGGCCTCTACGCCTCCGGCAACAACGCCGGCGTCGGGAGCCCGGGGACGAGCTACGGCGGCGGCGGCGGGACGATCGGACCTGCGATGACCTTCGCCTTTCTCGCCGGACGTGCGCTCGGCGCCGCGGAGACCTCCGCCTAGCACGCCGTCCCGATTCCGCCTCCCTGGCTCCGGTGCGGCCCCGCTGCGCTCGAAAGGAACCCATGCCCGCTCGATTCCTTCGACTCCTCCTCGCGCTTGCCCTCGTGCTGGCTGCCTCGGGCTGTGCCCATCGACTCTCCGGGCCGATCCACGATGCCGAAGGACCCGCCTGGCTCGCGGACGACGCGCCCGCGGCCGAGGGCGTGCCCGCGCTCGAAGTCGCCCATCGGGTCGTGCTGATCGGCGACGCCGGTTATTTCCTGGAAGACGATCCGACGCTCGCGGCCCTCGACGCCTGGGCGACCGGAGTGGACTCCGCCTCGGTCGTCTTTCTCGGGGACAACATCTACAACGAGGGCCTGACCGACGAGGATCGCGCCCGCGGAGAGAAGATCCTCGGCCAGCAGCTCGCCGCGACCGCAGTCCGCAAGATCGTGATCCCCGGCAATCACGACTGGGGGCTGCTCCCTCGGGACTACAACATGAAGTCGATCGAGAACCAGCAGGGCTTCGTCGACGGCTGGCCGGACGGCAGCGCCGAGTTCATCCCCAGGGACGGCTGTATGGGCCCGACCACGCGGGTCCTGCTCGATGGCACGGACGAGACGCCCGCGGTCGTCTTCATCGCCCTCGATCCGACGCCCTGGATCATGGAGCGCATCCGCGAGTACTGCCCATTGCCGGAGGGAGTGGGAGACGACCCGAAGGCGCTTCATCTGGCGGGACTGGCGGAGATGCTCGAGCGGCACGCCGAGGATCACGTGATCCTGGCTTCCCACTACCCGATGCTGACCGGCGGCCCGCACGGCGGACTCACCTACGGATTCGTGGCCGACATGATCGTGACCCCGCTCGGATGGATGATGGGCGGTCTCCTCAACACCTACGAGACCGACTACGCCGATTGGATCGCGCAGGCACAGGCCGTGATGCGGGCGCACCCGCCGGCGATCTACGCCGCCGGACACGACCACAACCTCCAGCTGCTCGAGAGCGAGGACGTCGCCGGCCTCTACGTGGTGAGCGGCGCCGGCGCACGCGACCGGGTCTCGACGGTCACGAACATCGAGGAGACGATCTTCGCCCACGCCGCCGAGGGCTTCGTCGTCGTCGACTTCGGCCGAACCGAGGCGGGGCAGGACGGAACCGTCGTCCGTATCGTGGAGCCCATGGTCTCGGTCGACACCCCGGTCTACGAGTACGCGCTTCCCTAGGTGGGATCGTCCGCGTGACGCCGGCGGAGCGCGAGGAGCCGCGGCACCGAAGCCGATCGCTCCCCGCGCTCAGGTGCTGGCGAGGACTCAGGTGTCGTCGGGGAGGTACTCCGCGAAGAGATGACCCGAGATCGGATCGTCCGCGCTCGGGACGTCGTACCAGGTCCGGATCTCGCAGCTGCCGTCGTCCCCGAAGCGGTAGTTCTCGATCGACTTCATGACCTGGCTCTTGCCATCCTTCGTGAAGGTGTTGGCCATGACGAAGCTGACCTCGTTGCCGTTGACGAAGAGCGTCTCGGGATCGATGTACATCTGCAGCGACGGCTGAAAGAGGTCGTAGGGCTCGAGGCAGCAGCCTTCGAAGTCGAATTTCGGGGGCGTGCCGACGGGGTCCCACATCTTGAAGTCGCCGTAGCAGAGCTTCCTCCAGTTCGCAGTCCAGGCTTCCTTGTCCCCGGCGTTCCAGAGTTCAGCGTAGTTCTTCGCCCAGGTGGCGAGTTCTTCACGGGTCGGCATGACGATCTTCCTCTCGCGAGCCCGGACGAGGACCGGGCCCGAACGACGAAGGGCCGGCGCCTGCGGATGCAGGGCCGGCCCCTCGAATTCACAGCGCCCCCAGTCTAGAGAGCTTCGACGCGCGCCGCCGTGCTCTTGTGCCAGGGCGTGCCGGCGAGATCGTCGCAGTCCTCGCTCGCGGTCAGCTCGTTCGGCGCGATGCCACCGCGGATGCCGTCCGCTCCCGAGTGGGTCAGGCCGGTTCCGTTCGGGAGCGAGCAGTGCCCTGCCTGCATGCGGTCGGACACCTCGACGGAGACCTCCGCCGAGCCTCGCTTCGTCGACAGTCGCGCTCGTGCTCCGTCGGTCAGACCGAGCCGCTCGGCGTCCGCCTCGCTGATCGTGAGGGCCCCTTCCATGCCCTTCTTCCGCCAGGCCGGGTTGCGCACGATGGTATTCGCCGTGAACGAACGTCGTTCCCCGGCGGACAGGACCATCGGGAAGTCCGGATCGATCGGCATGCGCGTCGCCGTCGCGAGCCCGTCGAGCTCCGCGAAGAGCTCCGGGACCGCGAAGTCGATCTTCCCGCCCTCGCGGCCGATCTTGCTCAGGCTGTCTTCCCACTCGTCGACGGCGAAGACCACGCCGTGCTCCGCTTCGATGATCGCATCGAAGAGCGCGTCCCCGAGATTCGGGCCGTCGATCCCCGCCCGACGGATCGAGTCCGGAATCTTCATCGAGGCGATCTGCGCGATCGCCCAGAGCGCGGCCCCTTCGGCACGGCCCTTCGGCAGCTTGTCGCCGATCGCGCGGTAGAGCGCGGCCGGTGCGCTCCCCATGAAGCCCGGGTCCGAACCGACCAGCTCGAAGAACTTGTTCCGGAAGGCGTCGCGCCCTTCTTCCCACGCCGCGGCCAGCGCGTCGACGTTCTCCTGTTTCAGCGTCCCGAGCGCCTCGGCCAGCCGCGCATGGAGCTCCGGCTCCGAGAAGAGCCCCTCCGGCGGGTCCATCAGGGCCGTGCGCAGGTGGAAGTAGTTCCTCGGGAACTCGAAGTTGAAGAACGTCGCCTCCGCCTTCTCGAACTGGGTCGCGACCGGCAGGACGTAGTCCGCGAGCTGCGCCGTCTCCGACATCGCGACGTCCACCACGACGACGAACTCGAGCGCCTCGAAGGCCTCGCGCATCCGCCGTGAGTCGGCCAGCGAGTGGACCGGGTTCGCCGCTTCGACGAACGCGCCGCGCAGCCGATCCGGATGATCCGTGAGGATCTCGTCCGGAATCCGATTGCAGGCGACGAGCCCGTTAATGATCTTCGTCCCGGTGACCGGCGCGGTCTCTCCCTTGTCCGGTCCCGCCTGCAGGATCTGCTGGAGCGAGCTCACCGGGTACTTCGAGCCCTTGCGGCCGTAGTTCCCGGTTGCGAACGCGATCAGGTAGTGGAGATAGCTGACGAGCGTCGAGTTGCGGTTCATCTGGACGCCCAGGTCCTCGAACATCGCGACGCTGCTGGCGTTCGCGATCACCCGTGCTGCCTCGCGCACCTGCGCCTCGGGGCATCCCGCCTCCTCGCAGTACTGTCCGATCGGAAGCGCCTCGAAGTGCGGGAGCACCTGGTCGAGGTTCTCGCCGTGGGCCGCGATGAAGTCCTTGGCCAGGAGGCCTTCCTGGACGATCACCGCGAAGATCGCGGCGAGCAGCCAGGCGTCTCCGGCCGGCTTCACCTGCAGGTGGATGTCGGCGAGATCCGCCGTCTCCGTCCGCCGCGGATCGATCACGATCATCGTGCGCTTCGGATCCTTCGCGAGCTCGCGCAGGGTCACTCGGGCGCGCGGCAGACTATGCGAGAACCAGGGGTTCTTCCCGATGAAGACGCCGACCTCGCAGTGTTCGAAGTCCGCGCGGGAGAGCGTTCCGAGCATCTTGCCGAGGACGAAGGCCTCGCCGGTCTTCTCCTGAGCCAGCGCGTTCGAGCTGTACTGGATCCCGAGCGCCGCGCGGGTGGATCGCGAGTAGCCCCCCGGCAGGTGGTTGCCCTGCCCGCCGCCGCCGTAGTACAGGATCTTGTCGCCTCCGTGCTCGTCGCGGATCGCCGCGAAGCGTGCGGCGACCTCGCGGATCGCCGTCTCCCAGTCGACCTCTTCGAAGGCGCCGTCCTCGCGACGACGCAGCGGCTTCGTGATCCGGCTCTCGTCGTTCTGGTAGAAGTCGAGGCGCGAGGGCTTCTCGCAGGCGTAGCCTTCGGAGGCGGGGTGCGCCTTGTCGCCGCGGACCTTGACGAGATGGCGGCCGTCCTCACCGCCGAGCTGCACCTCGAGGCCGCAGTTGCACTCGCAGAGGATGCACGCCGTCGGCTTCCACTCCGGTGCGGCGGGTTTCTGGACGTCGGGTGAAGCGGCCATCGGGATCCTCCGGTTCGGTTGCTAATCGACAGGGTGGGAAATCTGGTTCTCTCGAGCAACCATATTCGGAGGGCCCGCGCTAGACTCGGAGTCGTGCCCCGAACCTCCTTCGAAGACGTCAACTGCTCGATCGCGCGCGCCGTCGACCCGCTGGGCGACGGTTGGACGATGCTGATCATTCGCGACGCCTTCTTCGGCGTGCGTCGGTTCGCCGATTTCGAGCGCCATCTCGGAATCTCGAAGAACGTCCTGACTGCCCGGCTCCGGGACCTCGTCGAGCACGGAATCCTCGAGCGCGTCGACGAGGGCGTCCACGGCGAGCGCTTCGAATACGCCCTCACGCCCAAGGGCGAGGCCCTCCTCCCGGTCCTGACGGCCCTTCGCGAATGGGGCGACGCCTGGATCTTCGGCGAAGGGCACGAGCCCTACATCGTTCGCGAACGCGCCACGGGCGTGCGTCCGGAGCCGCTGGCGGTCCGCGGCGTCGACGGTCGCGCGCTCTCGCGGCGAGACCTGCGCGGCGAAGCGGGCCCGGGCGCCGACGAAGCGACGCGGCGCATGTTCCGGCCGCGAAGCCCATCGGGGACCTGAGCGGGCCGCCGATTCCCGAAGACCGAGATACACCCGAAGAGGCCAGGAGCCCCATGAAGTTCTCACAGCTCGCCGTTCGCCTCGCCGTCACCCCCTTCGGTGCCGCCGTCGACCGTTGGGCCGTGCGATTCACGGGCGAGAGTCCGGTCTCCTGGGTCTTCGCCTGGTCCGAGGGCGTGGACTACAACCCGCCGATCCTGCTGACCACACGTGGGCGAAAGACGGGCCGGGACCGGACGGTGGTGCTGCCCCACTTCGATGCCCACGCATTCGCTCCCGGCGCGATCGCCGTCGTCGGCTCGCGCGGGGGGATGCCGACGGATCCTCATTGGGCGCAGAACCTGAAGGCCCATCCCGAGGCACGGATCTGGTACGCGCGCCGCGAGATCCCGGTCGACGTGACCCTGCTCGAGGGCGCCGCGAGAGCGCCGCTCTGGAAGACGATCGCGGAACGCTCCCCGGTCTACCTTGCGTATCAGGAGCGCGCGGCCGAGCACCGGGAGATTCCGGTCTTCGTGCTCGTCGCCAAGGACGGTACCCACCTGGAGGCCCCGGCATGACGACCGGTATTCACTACATGATGCACATCGGGATCTGTGTCGCCGATCTCGAGCGGTCGATCCGCTTCTACCGCGACGGCCTCGGCTTCCGCGAGAGCGGCGACCTCACCGTCGCGGGCGAGCCGACGGCGACGATGCTCGACCTGCCCTCGGACATGCATCTCGACGCGGTCTATCTCGATCGCGAGGGCTTCCGCATCGAGCTGCTCTCCTACCCGCGCCCCGGCACCGTCGGCGAAGCGAAGGCGCGACCGATGAATCAGCTCGGGCTGACCCACTTCGCGTTCCGGGTCGACGATCTCGACGCGGCGATCGCTCGGGTCGAGGCCCACGGCGGCGCCCTGATCGAGGGCTCCCGGATCCAGAACGAGGAGTTCGGATCCGACCTCTGCTACGTGACGGATCCGGACGGCGTCCGACTCGAGCTCGTGCAGGTCGAAAGCGACCCGACGCGCCCCGACTGAGAACGGGCTCACCCCGCGTCGTTGAATTTGATCAGCCCGCCGCCGTCGAGCACCCAGGTCTGGCCGGTGATCCAGCGCCCGGTCTCCGCCGCGAGGAAGAGGCATGCGCCCGCCACGTCCTCGGGCTCGCCGAGGCGATGGAGCGGGTAGTTCTTCGCGACCTTCTCGCCACGCCCCTTCTCCCAGAGGACGCGCGCGAAGTCCGTCTTGACGAGGCCCGGCGCGAGGCAGTTGACGCGCACCTGGGGTGCGAGCTCCGCCGCGAGCTGCTTCGTCATGTGGATCATCGCCGCCTTCGTGATGTCGTAGACACCGAGGATCGGATTCGTCGCGAGGCCGCCCACGCTCGCGATGTTCACGACGGCGCCTCCGTGCTCCTTCATCCAGGCGTTCCAGACCCGCTGGGTCCAGAACATCGGCGCCGTCAGGTTCGTCTCGAAGGTCTTGTCCCACGCGGCGCGCGGCGCGTCGATCGTCGGCCCGGCGTACGGATTCGTGGCCGCGTTGTTCACGAGCACGTCGATTCGCCCGAAGCGGTCGAGGGTCGCCTGGACGACGCGATCCGCGTCCTCGTCGCGACCGATGTGCCCGGCTTCGTAGGCGGCACCCTCGCCGATCGCCTCGGCGGCCTCCTTGCAGCTGTCTGCGGAGCGCGACGTGATCATCACCTGCGCGCCCGAGTCCGCGAAGACCTGGGCGATGCTCCTGCCGATGCCTCGCGAGCCGCCGGTGACGATCGCGACCTTGCCGTCGAGTCGAATGTCCATGGCGCGCACGGTAGCCAGACCGCTCTGCGCGCGCCGCGACGCCGAGTTTCCTGGACGCGCGAGCGGGCTTAGACTCGACCGTCGAGATCCCAAAGGAGACGAACCATGCCCTATCGCGTCGTGCAGTGGACGACCGGGAACGTCGGACGGAGGTCCGTCCGCGCCATCGCGGCCCATCCCGAGCTCGAGCTCGTGGGTTGCTACGCCTGGGGCGAGGACAAGGTCGGTCAGGACGCGGGGACCCTCGCCGGGATCGAGCCCCTCGGCGTTCTCGCGACCAACGACGTCGACGCGCTGCTGACGCTCGCGCCGGACTGCGTGTCCTACAACCCGCTCTGGCCCGACGTCGATCTGATGTGTCGACTCCTCGAGAACGGGATCCACGTCGCGACCACCGCCGCCTTCATCACCGGGCACGGCCTCGGAGAAGGCGCGCGCGAACGCATCGCCCGCGCCTGCGAGAAGGGCCGGTCGGCGATCTTCGGCTCCGGCATGAACCCCGGCTTCGCGAACCTGCTCGGCCTTGTCTCCGCCGGGATCTGCGACCGCGTCGACAAGATCACCGTCACCGAGTCCGTCGACGCCACCGGCTACGCCTCCGCCGAGACCCAGCAGAGCGTCGGCTTCGGCCACCCGATCGACCACCCGGGGTTGCACGACATGGTCGAGAAGGGAACGGCGGTCTTCGGCGACGGCGTCCACATGATGGCCGACGCCCTCGAAGTCGATCTCGACGAGGTGCGCTGCGAATCGGACTTCGCCGTCGCGACGCAGGACCACGATCTCGGCTTCATGCGGATCGACGAGGGCTGCGTCGCCGGCGTGAAGGCGAGCTGGCACGGTCTCGTGGGCGATCGCTCGGTGATCGAGCTGCGCGTGCTCTGGAAGATGGGCCAGCACATGGAGCCGGACTGGCCCCTCGAGCACGGCTACCTGGTCCGTGTGGACGGTCAGCCCGAAGTCCGCACGAAGCTCGAGATCCGGCCGCCCAAGGGCTTCGAAGCGAAGAGCTTCGAGGACTTCATGCAGCTCGGCATGATCGTCACGGCGATGCCGGCGATCAATGCGATCCCGCATCTCTGCAAGGGCGTCACGGCGGGCATCCGCGGCTACGCGGACCTCCCCCTGCTGACCAGCGCGGGGCTCGTCGCGCGCTGAGGCCGGCTCGGAGAGCGAAGGCCCGATCGGCGCTAGGCCGCGTCCTGCGATTCTCCGCGCACCTTCTCGAGGAAGGCTGCCACGGCGAGCACGGCGTGCTCGGTTCGCGGCGAGTGGAAGATCTCGAACGCGTGCTGGGCACCTTCGAGCTCTGCGAAGAGGACCGGTGCGTTGCTCTTCTCGCGCAGGGCGCCCACGAAGGTCACCGCCTCTTCGGCCATGACCAGGCTGTCATGGGAGCCCTGGATCACGAAGAAGGGCGGCGCCTCCGCATGGACGCGGACGACGGGGGAAACCGAGTCCCAGAGCTCGGGGTTCTCCTCGGGCGTGCACTTGAAGACCATCGGCCCGATCGCCTCGGCCATCTTGCCGAGCTTGCGATCGTCGGCGCGGTCGAGGAAATCGAACACGCCGTAGAACGGGACCGCCGCCTCGATCCGCGTGTCGACGCTCTCGAATCCGAGCTGGAAGCGCGGGTCGTTCGCCGTCAGCGCCGCGAGGGAAGAGAGATGGCCCCCGGCGGAGCCGCCCGTGATGCAGACGAAGTCCGGGTCGCCGCCGTAGTCGGCGATGTGCTCGCGGATCCAGGCGATCGCCCGCTTCACGTCGACGATGTGATCCGGCATCGTGGCCTTCGGACTCAGCCGGTAGTTGATCGCGACGCAGACCCAGCCCCGCGACGCCATCTCCCGCATGAGGGGCCGGCCCTGCTCCCGCTTGTCGCCGATGATCCAGGCGCCGCCGTGCACCTGGAGGAGCACCGGACGCCGGTCCCCACGGCTCGCCGCCTTCGGGACGACGAGATCGAGCAGGTTCCTCCCGCCCTTGTCGCCCGGGAGGGATTCGCCGTACTCGACGTCGTAGATGCGCTTCACGTCCGGGTGGCCGAAACGGAAAGGGTTCGGGAATCCGTGGAAGGCCGACACGCCGCGGTCGACGGCGAGGCCTTCGGGGGCGAGCGCGGCCGCGAAGGTCTTGCCCGCCTCGATGCTCCGGCGATGCGCGGCCAGGAGCAGGCCCCAGGACGCGAGGGTGAGGACGAGTCCGACCTGCCCCGTCGGCGCCTCGAGCGCGCCGTAGGAGACGAAGATCGCGGTGACGGCGGCCTCGATTACGAGTGTCCAGAGGGCCAGCTCTCCGCGAAGCCATCCGACGACGAAGGTCGGTACGAGCAGGCCCCCTGCGATCCGCACCCGCGGATACACGGCCAGGCTCAGCACGAGGCCCAGGATCGACAGGACCAGAAAGACGTCGGAAATGGTCATCGAATGCTCCCTGGCGAGGTTCCGGACCGATATCCGCGCTCCGGAGACCGTGAAGAGTCTACTCTCGAATCGGGAGGCAATCCCCCTTCGCGTGAGCGGAATTCGCTCCTCTCGAGATGCTCCAAAGCGGCTCCGGGCAAACTGACGCCGGCCCTGGAGTCCAGATCGTGCCCCGGTTCGTATCCAGCGCATGGGCCCGTCTTTCGCTACGACGTCGGCGGTGAGCCGCCGATATCCCGACGAGTACCGAGACGACGAACGAACCGTGGCGATCGTCCGCAGAGCGAGTCCTCACCCCGTCGCGTATCTGCAGTGTCCGGAAGAGATCCGGGGAGAGCGTTGCACCCACGGTGTCGTCCGATGCTGGTCGTGTGACGCCTGTGGCTGCTGGGGCACGCCAATCCCCGACGCCCCATGTCCGCTCCAGCTCTTCACTCTGGAGAACCGATGCCTCGAGTGCGGTCACCACGCTGTGATGAATCGCGAGCTCAAGCTCTCCGCGATGTGGCTCAAGAACCTGAAGGACGATCTCGAATCCTAGTTTGACGCCAACCGATATCTCGAACACGACGGAGAGCTGCGCGACAGGCGCTGCCCGAGATCACGCACGCTCAGTAGAGTGCGACGCACCGCACCTCGATCGACCACCGCGGCCGGGCGCCAGCCATGGTTTCCGGGTCGAAGTACGCCGTGTGAAAGCTGAAGGTGCTCGGCGCGCCGGGCTCCTCTGCGTCCCCGGTCGCCCCGCCACTGCGCGCGAGCGGTCCCGCCGAGTCCCACTGTTTGATCAGGAGCGCTTCGTCGCGCTCGAGTCCGGGGAACGTGAACCAGGCATGGCGCGGCGCCCACTTCGAGAAGTAGTTCTCGCCGATCCGATCGCTGTAGTGGAGCTCGAACACCGCCAGATCCGGGGGCGTGACCGAGTCCGCCGCGCACAGGACGAGCGGGTCGGACTCGACCGGTGCGTCGTCGATGTTCCGCCAGACGTTGATGAAGGCGTAGCGCCCTTCCGCGATCGCGCGTTCGGCGTCCGCTTCGGGGATCAGCGTCTCGTCCGCGCCGAGGAGCGGTCGGTAGGTGTCGTTCGCGCCGGGGGGCGAAGCGAGCTGGCGCAATCGATCGGGTGCGCTCGTGAGCGTGTAGTCCCCGTGCACGATCCGTGCGGGCCCCTGGACCTCCTGGCCCCCTTCGATCCGGTCCTGGGACGCCTTGCCCGCGGCCGACCGGACGTTGTGGTCGAATGCGAAGGCGCGCCCCGCGCCCGTCGCCTCGCGAACGAGCGCCGTGCAATCCTCGTAGTAGGCGTGGATCACGGGCGCGGTGGAGAGGAAGTCGAAGTCGGGATCGGCGAGCGGGCGGTCACGGAGCTCGAAACCGTGCCGTGCGAGCGTGCAGCCCGCCTCGCGGCCGTCGATCAGCTCGACCCGCCGCTTGTCGAGGACGACGCCTTCGAAGCCCGAATCGCTCCCGTCGAGATTGCGGCGCAGGCGGAGCTTTCCGTTCCGTCGAAGCGAGCTCGGAATCGAGCCATCCAGGTAGTTGAGCGTCGCGGCCGCCATCCGGCCCTCCTCGTCGATCCGGGCCGAGCGAGGGTAGGACAGGCCCTGCACGCCGTCTCGAATCGTCTCCCGGAAGCGTCTCGCCTATGTCAGAATTCGCCTCCACCGGGCCCCTCCGCCCGCCGACACACGCGGAGACATCAGGAATGAGCGACGACATCGCGAACGCGAACCCCCTCGGCCACACGAGCGACGACGAGGTGCTGCGCGCGCCCTTCCGCGACTGGCTGGCGTCGCGCTGGAGCGACGTGACCGATCTCGAGGTCGGCACGTTCGAGGTGCCGAAGTCCGGCTACTCCGCGAAGACGGTCTTCGTGCCCCTCTCCTACACGCGAGCGGGGCAGCGGGTCGACGACAAGGTCTGCCTGCGGATCGAGAATCCCGAGCCCGCGATCTACCCCCAGCAGGCGCCCGGTCTCGATGTCGAGATCGAGATCCAGTACCGCTCGATGGAGCTCCTCGAGAAGACCGGAAAGGTGCCCCTCGCGAAGCCGATCGGCTACGAGCCCGATCCGGCCGTCCTCGGTCAGCCCTTCTTCGTGATGGAGTTCACGGGCGGCGACGTCATGACCGAGGATCCGGCCTACACGCAGGCGGGCTTCTTCTTCGAGGCGACGCCCGAAGAGCGGCGAAGGATCTATCGCCGGGCCATGCGACAGATGGTCGACTTCCACACGATCGACTGGAAGGCGGCGGGCTTCGACTGGCTGGTCGCGCCCGGCCATGAGCCGACCGTCGAGCGCCAGCTCGACATCTGGGAGGAGTACGGCCGGCGGGAGCTGGGAGATCGCGTCCACGAGGACTTCGAGATCGGAGTCGAGTGGCTCCGCAAGAACCTGCCCACGGAGCTCCCGTCGGCGCTCTCCTGGGGCGACTCCCGCCCGGGCAACATCATCTTCCGGGACAACGAGGTCCTGGCGATCACCGACTTCGAGAACATCGCCGTCGCCCCCAAGGAGATCGACGTGGGCTGGTGGATGCTCTTCGATCGGACGATGCACGAAGCGATCGGCAACGAGCGGCCGGAGGGGGAGCCGACGCGGCAGGAAGCGCGAGCGCTCTACGCCGAGCTGGCCGGGGGGCCGGTGCCGGATACGTTCTACTACGAGGTCTTCGGCGGCGTTCGATACGCCGCGATCGTGGTTCGCGTGATGAACCGGATGGTCGACCGTGGACAGATCCCGGCGGACCACACGATCTGGCTGAACAATCCGGCGGCGACGGCCCTGGCGCAGCTGCTCGACGAGGGGGGGCTACGCTAGGCGTGCCCTCTCGACACGGAGCTTCGCCGACGATGCCCATCCCGATCCGGTCGACGGACTCCTTCGTTGCGACGGCCCTCTTCGTCGCGGCGCTGGCGCTCGCCTGCGAATCGCCGTTCGCCCGGCAGGTCGACCTGCGACCCGCGGACGGCTCCGTTCGGAGCGGTCACGAGGTCGAGGTCGTCGCCGGCAACGCGATCGAGTTCCTCGAGGTGGACGGGACGGAGATGGAGGCGACCCAGCTCGTCCTCGCGCCGGGTCGCTACGAGATCCGCTATCGCGTGCGTCGGAATCTACGGACCGTGAACGAGATGCTCCAGAACGTCTACCACTTCGGGGAGTGCACGCTCGAGCTCGAGGCGCTCCGGGGGTTCGACTACCGAGTCCGATACGCGGCGCAGCGGGAAACGGGCCAGATGCAGGGGCCGCGTGGCGGCATCGGAACGCTCGCCCAGAACTTCGGGACGCAGATGCTCCTCGAGAACACCGTCACCGGCGATGTCACGCCCCTGGTCTGCGAGCTCGCCTTCGACTGTCGCCGACTCAAGGACGGCATCCGCCGCTCGCGCTACTGCGTCCTGTGAGCGGCCGTCAGTCCGGCAGGGCACTGCGTCCTGTGAGCGGCCCTCAGTCCGGCAGGGCGTAGGCCACGAGGGCATCACCCGCCTTGGTGCCCAGGAGCATGTGTCCACCGGCGGCGATCACGACGAACTGTTTGTCGTCCGGTCCCAGTCGGTAGGTCATCGGCGTGGCCTGCGCGCTCGCGGGCAGCCTCGCCCGCCAGAGTTCGTCTCCGGTCTCCGTCGCGAAGGCACGCACGTACGCGTCGGTCGTCGCGCCGATGAACGTGAGGCCGCTCGCCGTCGTGATCGGGCCGCCCAGGTTCGGAACGCCGATGTCGCCGAGGAACCACCAGACGGGCCACGGTGCGAGGTCGCGGGCGTTGCCGAGCGGCACCTCCCAGCGGATGTCGCCGGTCGCGAGGTCCACGCCGACGAGCGTGCCCCACGGCGGCGGGTTGCAGGGCGCGCCGAGCATGGGCGACAGCAGCGGGTAGCGCTCCAGCGCGTAGGGCGTTCCGCTCTGCGGCTCGAAGCCGAAGGCCGGCTCCTCGCCGTCGTTCGCCTCGACCATCGCGTCGTACTCGGCCCGCGGCACCATCCGGATGTAGGTGGCGATCCGCTGGGTGTTCACGACCAGCAGGCCGCGTCCCTGGTCGACGGAGAGCGCGCCCCAGTTGAGGCCCCCGACCATCCCGGGATATTGGATCGTGCCCTGGGTGCTCGGCGGCGTGAAGATGCCCTCGGACCGGGCGGACTCGATGATCTCGCGGCAGGCCGATTTCTCCCAGGGCGTGAAGCCGAAAGCGTCCTCGGGACGAAGCTCCGCCGGATGCAGCGGCGGGGGCTTGACGGGAAAGGGCTGGGTCAGCGAGAGGTCCGTCTCCTCCGGGACGCCCCGACGCGGTACGCGGCGCTCCTCGACCGGCAGGAGCGGCTCGCCGGTCGCGCGATCGAGGAAGAAGAGATGACCCATCTTCGTCGCCGCGATCACGCCGGGTCGCGTTCCGGCCTCGCTCGGAAAGTCGAAGAGGACGGGCTGGGCGCCGATGTCGTAGTCCCAGACGTCGTGGTGAACCGTCTGGAAGTTCCAGACGACCTCGCCGGAGTCGCCGTCGAGGGCGATGATCGAGCTCGAGTAGTAGTCGAGCCCGTCGCGATGGCCGCCATAGTAGTCGGGGCTCGTGTTCCCGGTCGGCACGTAGACGAGGTTGCGGACGGGATCCGCCGACAGCGCGGACCACGCGTTCGACGTGCCTCGGCGATACTCACCGTCCTGGGTCGTGACTTCACCCGGCACGAGTGCGTTCCAGGCCCAGAGACGCTTGCCCGTCCGCGCCGAATAGGCCCGCACGACGCCGCTCGGCGCGTCGACGCGCCGGTTGTCGAGCACCATCGATCCCGTCACGATCCGATCCCCGAGCACGACCGGGGGCGACGTCACGCCATACTCGCCGGGGCCGACTTCGCCGAGGCCCTCGGTGAGGTCGACCGTTCCCCCCTCCCCGAAGTCGGGACAGGGCTCGCCGGTCTCGGCGTCGAGCGCGATCAGCCGCGCATCGATCGTTCCGGTGAAGATTCGCGTCGAGCAGAGCGAGCCCGCCGCCGCGCGGGCATCGGTCCACGCGCTCACCCCGCGACAGTTCAGCAGGTACTGCCCCTCGAGGCTGACCTCGGGATCGTATTTCCATCGCTCCGTTCCGGTCTCGGCGTCGAGGGCGATCACCTTGTTGAAGGGCGAGCAGATGTAGAGCGTGTCGTCGACGAGGATCGGTGTGTTCTGGAACGTCGTCGAGGCGGGCGTGCCGTGGGCGCCGACTTCGCCGAGCGCGCCCGAGAGCACGTCGCCGTGGTTGTACGTCCACGCGACCTCGAGCTCCGAGACGTTGTCCGGCGTGATCTGGTCGAGGGGCGAATGACGCCGCCCGCCGGGATCCCCGCCGTAGCTTCCCCAGCCGGCGACGACGTCGCTCTCGTTTCGGACGTTCGATCCGGAGTCGCTGCACCCGACGATCGCGAGGATCAGGCACGGGACGAGGAGCGGGACGAAGCGGAGTCGCAGCATGGAACCTTCCTGTGGTCGCCCTGGTCAGGCGGGCGGGACGGCAGTCTAGACCGGTCGACTCCCTGCGCTACTCGCACCGCGTCGGGGACGGGGATGGGGACGCCGCCGCGCTATCCGTCGAGGGGAGACGGCTGTCCGACCGGATCGAAGAGCCGGCGCTGGGCGTAGTGCGTGTCGAGGTGCTCGTGCACCTCCGCGATCAGGCCGTCCCGGATGGAGAACACGAAGACGTAGTGATTCTCGTAGGGTGCGCCCTTCGCCGTCGTCGCGGTCATCGTCAATTCCACGAAGACGTGGTCGTCGGATGCGGCTCGCGCGGTCGGCTGGATGTCGAGGGAGCCCGCCTCGTACAGGTCCACACCGCCGCCCATCCCCTCGAGCACGGCGGCCTTTCCCACCCAGGGGCCGGGCATCGGCGAGCTCGGCGGCGTGCGCCACACCACGTCCTCGGTGAAGAGCGCCCCGATCTCCGGATCCCCGCTCGCGACGGCTTCGAAATAGCGGTCGATGAGCGCGAGATTCGGATGGGGCGCGGCGATTCCGGATGAGCTTTCGGGCATGGGAGTACGATAGCCTCCCCCCCTCCGCGGAAAGAGGACCGCGGACGACTTCGACGAGAGGACTGCCTTGCTTCGCGCGCCCCTGCTCCATTTCCTGCTGCTCGGCGGGCTCTTCTATGCGTTCCAGTCGATCGGCTCGGACGTTCCGGAGATCCCGATCGTCGAGGTCCAGCGGAGCGCGATCGAGGAACGGATCGACGTCTACCGCCAGCAGATGGGACGCGCGCCCAGCGCCGAAGAAGCGCGGTCGATCGAGCGGCAGGTCGTCGACGAGGCCCTCTGGCTCCAGCAGGCCTTCTCGATCGGGCTCCACGAGGTGGACTCGGTCGTTCGCCAACGCCTGCTCCTCAACATGCGCTTCCTCGAGGGCGAGAGCGGCGAGAGCGAGGCGAGCGAAGCCGACCTCCTCGCCCGAGCCATCGAACTCGGCATGGACCGCAGCGACACCGTCGTCCAACGCCGCCTCATCGATCGCGTCCAGGCCATTCTGCGCGCCGGCGTTCGCGCCCAGCCGCCGGACGAGGCGACGCTCCTCGCCCACTACGAGCAGACCGCGGAACGCTGGCGCGAGCCTCCGTTGGTTGAGCTCTCTCACGTCTACCTGTCGCGCGACCGGCGCGGCGACGCGACCCGCGCCGATGCGACGGTCCTCCTCGAGCGGGTGCGCGCCCAGGCGCTCGATGCGGAAGCGGCCATTGCCCTGGGCGACCCCTTCCTTGCGGGCCACCGTCTGCGCGGCGCCAGCCCGAATCGGATCGTCGCCCGGCTGGGCCCGGACTTCGCCGCCGGGGTCGCGGGCGCCGACCTGCGAACCTGGCTCGGTCCGATCGAGAGCGCCTTCGGTCAGCACCTCGTCTGGATCCACGACCGGGTCGAGACCCGGATCCCCGCCCTCGACGAGATCCGCACCCGCGTCCTCGAGGACTGGATCGAGCAGGAATCCCGCCGCGTGCTGCGGGAGCACATCGACGCACGGCGCCTCCAGGTCGAGGTCCGGATCCTCGAGGACGATCCCGCGAGCGAGGGGCCGATGAGCCGCGAGCCCGCCGCCGGCTAGTTCTGGGGCCCAAAGGGCTTGTTGACACCTGAGATTCCTTCGGAGGAAATGGGGTTGCAGACCAACCACCTCCACCGAAGGGAGATCTCAGGTGCAACTCCATCCTAACGCGAAGCTGACGCCGAAGACGCGGCTTC